>JAGQRB010000275.1 GCA_020425925.1 Planctomycetota bacterium | reverse complement strand
GGCGTTCCCGCAGCGCGCCGAGAAGGTGCTCGCGCTGCTGTCCGCGATGCGCGGCGGTGCGGTCAACGGTGGTGACAACGCGCGCTTCCACCGGCGCATGCACGGGGTCGGACCGCGTTATCGCCTGATCGTCGATCTGTTCGAGCAGCGCGCCCGCGCGCTCGGGCTGCAGCCGCCGCCAGCCGAACCCGGCACCGCCGTACCCGCGGCCGCCGACGGCGGGTTCACCGAACCCGGATTCTCGCCGCCCGCTGCCGCGACGCCGTTCCGGCGCCCACATCGCCAGGGCTCGCTGTTCGAAGATCTCGCCGGCGGCGGCGAGCCGTGAAGGTGCGGCTGATCACGGTGTCGCAGCGCCAGCCCGAGTGGATCGCGGCCGGCGAACGCGAGTACGCGCGCCGGCTGCCGCGCGAGTGGAGCTTCGAGGTCGTCGAGCTCAAGCCGGCCGGGCGCGGCCGGAACGCGGTCGCCGAGCGGCTGCGCGCCGAGGAGGCCGAGCGCATCCGTGGCGCCATCGGCAAGCTCGGCCGCAACCCGCGGGTCGTCGCACTCGACGAGGTCGGCGTCGGCTGGTCGTCGCAGCGGCTGGCCGACAACCTCGGATCCTGGTTGCACGACGGCCGCGACCTCGCGCTCGTCATCGGCGGTGCCGACGGTCTCGAGCCGGCGCTGCTGCAGGCCGCCGATCACCGCTGGTCGCTGTCGGCCGCGACGCTGCCGCACGGCCTGGTGCGGATCGTCGTCGCCGAGCAGCTCTACCGCGCCAGCACGCTGCTCGCCGGCCACCCGTACCACCGCGCCTGATCGCCGGAGTGCGGCGCGGGCGGCGTTGGCATCGGCGGTTGCCGTCCGGCGCACGCTGGGTCGCCGCCGCAGCCGAAAAGGCAGGTACCCAGGATGGACGCCTCGTCCGAAAACGGCCGCGCCGAAGTGCAGGTTCAGCGGCAGCAGGAAGGCCTCGCCCGCCGCCAGCGAGCGCTGCTCGCGTTCGCGCTGCTGGCGATCGCGGCGACCGCGTTCTGGCCGGCGGCGGCGGTGCTCGCGATGCCCGCCGTCGTGCTGGCCGGCATGCTCGTCGGCGAGCGCTCCCGCGGTCTGCAGCGCGCCGTCTGCGATCTCTGCGACGAGCTCGAGCACGACCGCGACGAGGCGCTGGCGGTGGCGGCGAACAAGGCGCAGTTCCTCGCCAACATGAGCCACGAGATCCGCACGCCGATGAACGGTGTGCTCGGCATGGCCGAGCTGCTGGTGCGAACGAAGCTCGACGACGACCAGGAGCAGATGGCGACGACGATCCAGGCGTCGGCAGACGCGCTGCTGAACATCGTCAACGACATCCTCGACTTCAGCAAGATCGAGGCCGGCAAGCTCGAGCTCGAGAGCGTCGACTTCGATCTCTGGCAGACGCTCGACGACTGTGCGGTGCTGCTGCACACCAACGCCAACCAGAAGGGCGTCGAGTTGATGACCTACGTCGACCCGCGCATCTTCCGCAGCCACCGCGGCGATCCGGCGCGACTGCGTCAGATCCTGCTCAACTTCCTCAGCAACGCGATCAAGTTCACGCTCGAGGGCGAGGTCGTGCTGCAGTGCGACCTGGTCGAGGAGGACGACGCCGGGCAGACCGTGCGGATCTCGGTACGCGACACCGGCGTCGGCATCGGTGAGGCTGCGATGGCGAAGCTGTTCCAGCCGTTCGCGCAGGCCGACGCCTCGACGACGCGGCGCTTCGGCGGCACCGGGCTCGGGCTGACGATCAGCAGTCGGCTCGCGGAGCTCATGGGCGCGCGGATCGAGGCCGAGAGCGTCGAGGGCGAGGGTTCGACGTTCGCAATGACGGTGCGGCTGCCGCTCGGCGACCTCAGCCTCGCGCGCGCGCGCGCGCAGGACGTCAATCTCGAGGGCCATGCGGTGCTGATCGTCGAGGACAACCCGACGAATCGACGTCTGATGGTCAACCAGCTGATGCCGACGCGGATCGGCATCGATGTCGCCAGCAACGCGATCGCGGCGATCGAGCGGTTGCGCACCGCCGCCGGCCGCGGCCGACCGTTCACGATGGCGATCCTCGACATGACGATGCCCGGCATCGACGGCCTCGAGCTCGCCCGCGCGATCCACAACGACAGGAACGTCCCGCATCTGCCGATCGCGCTCACCAGCGCGCTCAACGAGCGCCCCGACCTGCTCGAGATGGCCGCCGCCGACGTGTTCCGCTGGCTCAACAAGCCGTTGTCCGGCGGGCGTCTGCTGCAGGTCGTGCACGACATGGCGAGCATGCGCGGCAAGGTCGAGACCGATCGCGCGATCAAGGGTTCGATCGAGGAGTCGCTCGCGAACGTCGCCTCGGTCGCGGGTGTGCGCGTGCTGGTCGCCGAGGACAACGAGATCAACCGCCGGGTGCTCGCCGGCATGGTGCGCAAGATCGGCTGCGAAGTGACGTTCGCGGTCGACGGACGTGAGGCCCTTCAGATCGTGCAGCAGCGCGAGTTCGATCTCGTGCTGATGGACTGCCAGATGCCCGAGCTCGACGGCTACGAGGCGTCGCGTGCGATCCGCGCGCTCGGCGGCCACTTCGCCGACCTGCCGATCGTCGCGCTCACGGCGAACGTGATGCCAGCGGATCGTGACGCGTGCCTCGAGGCCGGCATGAACGACTTCCTGGGCAAACCGGTGAAGCTCGACGTGCTGCGTGGCGCGATCCAGCGCTGGGGACAGGGCCTGACCGAAGCGTCGGTGTAGCACTTCCGGGCTCCGGTCGGGTTCACGGCCGCTGCCAGCACTCGAGATCGACGCCGTGCCGCTCGAGGTGCTCGGCGAGCGCGAGGATGGCGCGGCCGAGCAGCTTGCGCGTCGCCGCCGCGCTGCGCCCCATGATCTCGGCGATGGCGCGGTGCGGCAGCCGGGCGATGCGCGCGAGCGCCACGACCTCGCGATGCTCCTCGCTGAGCAGCGCGAGTGCGGTCTCGATGGCGACGGCCGTCTCGCGGCCGATCGCCTCCTCGCTCGGGGTCACGAAGAACGCCGCGGCGCTCGGGTGCCCGTCGTCGGACAGCGGCCGCTCGCGCGCCCGATCGCGGCGCTGGCGCGTGCCGGCTCGGTGCTTCTCGCGCACCTTGTTGCGCGCCGCGGTGCAGAGCCAGGCCCGGAAGCGTTCCTCGCCGCGGAACTCGAACGCGCTCCGCGTCGCGAGCACCTGGCGGCAGACCGACTGCACGACGTCGCCGGCGGCGTCGCGGACGTTGGGGTCGGGACCGAGCCGGTTGCGCACGTAGGCCTGCAGCATCGGCAGGTGCCGCTCGAGCAGTGCCGGCAACGAAGGCGGCGGCGGGCAGGTGGTCATCGGATCGGGCATCGGCGGGTCTGGTCGGGGGACAGTGTCCGCCGACGCTCGTCGTGACGTCGTGGCGTCGCGTTTCCTTCACGGCAGGTGACGATGACCTCGAGGTACTCCGCCGGCACCGCCATCGTGCCGTCGCCGGGACGCGGCCAGAGCTCGACGAGGCCGAGCAGGTCGGCGGCGAGCGCCTCCTGCGCCGGCGTCTCGAGTCCGGCGAAGGCGCGGTGCACCGGACCGTAGAACTCACGGAACACCTCGAGCCAGTGCTGCGGCGAGCGGTAGCGGAACACGAACTCGCGCGGCGTGATCGTGACCACGCCGCGGCTGCCGAACAGCTCGACCAGGCGCGCGCGCGTGCCCCAGGCGGCCGGCGACGGCAGGCCCGGGGGCGGCGGTACGTGGCGACCGACGACGGCGAACAGCTGTCCGATGAAGCCAGCCGGCGTCCAGGTGGTCAGGCCGATTCGGCCACCGGGGCGGCAGACCCGCAGCAGCTCGTTCGCGGCGCGGGCCGGGTCGGGCGTGAACATCACCCCGAACGTCGATACCGCGACATCGAACGTCCGGTCACCGAACGGCAGCGCCTCGGCGTCGGCCGGCTCGAAGTCGATGGTCAGCCGGTCGGCCTGCGCGCGGGCGCGCCCGGCCTCGAGCAGCGCCGGCACGAAATCGGTCGAGACGACGTCGCAGCAGCACCGGGCGGCGGCGAGCGATGCGTTGCCGTTGCCGGCGGCGACGTCGAGCACCCGTTCGCCGGCGCGCAGGTCGAGGGCTTCGCAGAGGCGCTCGCCGACGAGCTGCAGCGTCGTGCCGACCACGCTGTAGTCGCCGGCGGCCCAGGTCTGCTGCTGACGTGACTTGATGCCGTCGAGCGCGAGGGGCACGGCGGCGGGGGATGGGGACGCGGGTTGGTTCATGGTCGGTGGAGTGCCCCGGCCCGCCGCGGGTGACACGGATTCCGGCGGTGCGATGCGAAAAGCGCGGCGGTCGCGTCCCGTCGCGCTGTGTCCGGCGTTACCCCGTGGCCGCGGCGTTGCGGCGACGAGAGAGTTCGATGCACTACCCGATGATCGCTTGTGCGCTGCTCGCCGGTGCGAGCCTGGCGCAGGTTCCCGCCCGACCCTGGACCCCCGAATGCGTGCTCTACGACGACGCGTTCGACGGTCGACTCTGGGCCCGCGGCTCGAATTGGAAGGCGTCGTTCGGAGCCGACGGCTTCGTCTACCACCCGTTCGTTCCCGGGGCGGAGCACGGCCGCGAGCTGCGCTTCCGGATCACTGCGGTTCGCGTCGGCGGTGCGCGGCTGCCGTTCGCCGCGGTCGCCGCGCCGGCGCGCCATGGAGATCGCGTCGAGTTCGATCGCGGTCTGGTGCGCGAGCTCTACGACCTCGGGCTCGACGAGGTCGAGCAGACGTTCGAAATCGCAGCGACCGGCGGTGGTGACGTCGAGGTCGAGCTCGCGGTCGACGCCGAAGTCCGGTCCGACCCGACCGTCCCGGGGCTGCAGCTCGGAGCCGACGGCGCGGTGCACTACGGCACCGCGTTCGTCCGCCGCGGCGCGCGGCGCCACGCGATCGAGACCGTCTGGACCGGCAGCGCGATCCTGTTGCACGTGCCGGCGGCGCTCCGCGGCGAGGGAGTCGTCGTCATCGATCCGATCATCACGACGAAGTACTCCGGCGGTGCCGGCGCGGTCTACAATCCCGACGTCGCGTGGGACGAGACCTACCAGCGTTACCTGCTGGTGTTCGAGTCGCGTTTCACCGGCACCGATCGCGACATCTGGTGCGAGCTGTTCGATCGCAACGGCGACCGCATCCCGCAGTCGGCGGCTGCGATCGACATGAGCAGCGCCGATTGGATCCGACCCCGGGTGGCCGACATGCGGGATACCCGGCGCTTCGTGGTGGCCGCCGAGGTCGCGGACCCTGGGCTCGCGGGTCAGCACATGATCTACGTGCGGAGCCGCGACGCCGGTGGCGCCACGGCGATGCACGCTGCCGTGCGCATCAGCGATCCGACGTTCCCGGGCAACAACTTCACGCCGTCGGTCGGCGGGGATCCGAGCGGCGGCGCGATCCCACGGCGGTGCCTCGTGGTCTGGACGAACGACGCCGCCAACGACTACAACGCCCTCGGACGGCTGGTCGACCAGAACGACGCGCCGAGCGGCGGGCTGCTGTTCATCGCTGACGGCGTGCATCAGCTCAACACCAACGTGCAGGTGTCGCGGTCCAACGGCGCCGGCATCGTGCCCGATCCGGGTTGGTTCGCGGTCTACAGCCGGCAGGACGCCGCCGGCTGGAACGTCTACGGTCGGCGCGTCGACAGCAGCGGCGGCCTCGGCCTCGAGGTGCCGCTCGACACCACCGCCGGCGACGACCTCTATCCTCGGCCCTCTTCGCCGATCGGGACACCGGACGGCAAGACGCAGTATCTGATCACCTACGAGCACCAGTCGCCGCCCGAGGCCCGCGCGGTCGTCGCGACGCTGGCCCCCGGGTTGAACACCTACGTGCGGAAGAACCTCACCGCCGAGTTCGGCGTCGGTCCCTTCTGGCTGCGGGTCGACAGCGACGGTACGCGCTACGCGGTGGTCGCCGGCGACTCGACGATCGTCCGGGTGCGCACGTTCGCGACGGTCGGCGACACCCTGTTGCTCCACGACGGGCCGCACGCGCTGCTCGGCAACCTGAGCGCGATCCTCCCCGAGGTCGCGTCGCGTCGCAGCAGCGGCGGCGCGGCCGGCGAGTACGGCATCGTCTGCGTGCAGACCAGCGGCACGCCGCAGCTGCCGTTGTCGCGCTACGTTGGCCAGACAGCCGGTGCCTCGACCGCGGTCCACCCGACCGGCTGCGGCGGACTGCAGCTCGACTTCGGCGGTTCGAACGCGCTCGGAGGTGCGATGCAGTTCTCGCTGTCGAATGTCGGCGGTGGGACACCCGGCTTCGGCTTCGGCTGGGCGAACCCGAATCCGTTTCCGATCTGCCCGGGCTGCGCGCTCGGTCTGCGCACGGACCTGCCGATCTCGATCCAGCTCGGTCTGCCGACCTACGCGGTCGCGATCCCGTCCGACCCGAGTCTGGTCGGTGCGACCCTTGCGACCCAGGGGCTCTGCATCGGGCCGGGGACGTGCCTCGGCGCGCTCACGTTCAGCGACACCGTCGCGTTCACGATTCGCTGAGCGAGGCGGCGCCCGAATCCGCGCTGGCCGCGTCCCATCGCGCGGGCGGCGGCATTCCTCGGCTGCCGCAATCCCGCGGCGGACCGAACCGAGAGCAAACGAATGCAATACTCGCTGATCAGCTGCGCCGCGCTCGCCTGCACGGGCCTCGCGCAGATCCCCTCCTCCCTCACCCCTGCACCGGCCAGTGCCCCGCGGATCGACCGCGTCGTGCACGACGAACCCGGCGATGGTCATCTGTGGGCGCGCGGCTCGAACTGGAAGGCGTCCTTCGGCGCCGAGGGCTTCGTCTACTACCCGTTCGTCGCGGGCGCCGAGCGCACGCTGACGCTGCAGTTCCGGCTCGCGGCCGTGCGTGTCGGCGGCGTCGCGGTCGACCTCGTGCCGGCCGCCGTTCCGAGCCGCGACGGCGACCGCGTGGTGTTCGACCGCGGTGCGGTGAGCGAGATCTACGATCTGCGGAGCGACGAGGTCGAGCAGACGTTCGTCGTCGCGACGACTCGGGCCGGCGACATCGAGGTCGAGCTCACGGTCGACTCGGACCTGCCGCGGAACCCCCGACTGCCGGGCCTACGGTTCGGCGTCGACGGCACGGTCGAGTACGGCGAGGCCTTCGTCGTCGATGGCACGGTGCGTCGCGGGATCGCGACGTCGTGGACCGGCAGCTCGATCTTGTTGCGGGTACCGGCGGCGCTGCGCGGCAGCGGGCCAGTGGTGATCGATCCGATCCTGACGACCCGGAGCGCGGCCATCGGTGGCGCGGCCTACGCGCCCGATGTCGCCTGGGACGAGACCAACCAGCGCTACCTGATCGTCTACGAGCACGCCTGGAGCGCGACCGACCACGACATCTGGACCGAGATGTTCGACGCGGACGGCAATCTGATCCCGAGCTCCGCGGCGGCGATCGACATGAGCAACGCCGACTGGACCCGACCGCGCGTCGCCAACATCGATGTCGCCGACCGCTTCGTCGTCGCGGCGGAGGTCGCGGCCGCGACGTTCGGCGGGCGTCACATGATCTACGCCCGCACCCGCCACGCCGGCGGCACGACCTCGATCTCGACGATCACGCTGCTCAGCGATCCGACCTACCCGGGCGACAACTTCAGTCCGGCCGTCGGCGCCGATCAGGGTAGCAGCCCCGGGCGCCACGACGCGCTCGTGGTCTGGACCAACGGTGGCGGCAGCGACTACAACGCGCACGCTCGACTGGTCGACGGCAATGGCCAGCCGGTGCAGGGCCACGTGATCGTCATCGCCGATGGCGCGAACCAGCTGAACACGAACGTGCAGGTGTCGCGTTCCAACGGCAACGGCGTCGTGTCGCTGCCGAACTGGTTCACGGTCTTCAGCCGCTACGAGCCGCAATCCGGCTGGAATGTGTACGGGCGCCTGATCGGCCCGACCGGCCTCCTCGGTGCGACCTTCCCGCTCGATCTGTCGACCTCGGACGACCTCTACCCGCGGGTGTCGTCACCGGTGGTCGGCCAGAACGGCGCGACGCAGTACCTCGTGACCTACGAGCGCCAGTCGCCGCAGGAAGCCCGCGCGATCCTCGCGACGTTCACGGGCAACAACACGTCGGTTGCGCCCAAGAACCTCGCGACCGAGTTCGGCCTGCCGCCGCTCTGGGTCCGCGCCGAGAGCGACGGTGCGCGCTTCGTGGTGACCGCCGGCACGGCCCAGGCGATCAGCGTCTGCACGCTGGCACCGAGCGGCAACGCATTGCTGTTGCAGGACGGCCCGCTGCTGCTCGGCGCCAGCAGCACGACGCTGCCCGAGGTCGCGTCGCAGCGCAGCAGCGGCGGGCTCGCCGGCGAGTACGGGATCTCGATCCTGCGCTCGATCAACGGCCAATCGGTGCCCGCGCTGGTACGCTACGCCGGTCAGACCAGCGGCGCGACCGCGACCGTGCTGCCGACCGCGTGCAACGCGCTGCAGATCGCCCATTCGGGCGCGACCGCGATCGGCGCGGTGATGGACTTCACGCTCGCGAACTACGGCGCGGGCCTGCCGGTCTTCGCGTTCGGCGCGCCGCGCTCCGTGCCGCAAGCGATCTGTCCGGCTTGTCTGCTCGGTCTGCGCAGCGACCTGCCGACCGTGACCGTGTTCGACGCGACCCACCTCGCCGTCGCGCTGCCGCCCGAGCCGACCCTGGTCGGCGCGACGTTCGCGGTCCAGGGGTTCGCGGTCGGCGCCGCGAGCTGCCTCGGCGCGCTGGCGTTCAGCGACACGGTGGTGTTCACGGTGCGCTGAAGTCGCGCCGCGGCTACGTGTTGCCGATCACCCAGTGCAGCCCGTTGCTGGTGACGAGGTCGGCGGCATTCGTGCCCGGTGCGAAGGCCGTGCCCTGCGCGAACAGCTCGAGCCCGAGCAGGGAACCGAGATAGGGGATCGGCAGGTCGATCCTGGCGGCGGTCGGCGCGGTCGGCGTGACCGGGACCAGCCCGCTGTCGGCCGATTGCAACAGCTCGCAGCCCGGCATCCCGTAGCCGGCGAGCGACAGCGGCAGCGTCGTGGAACCGAGGTTCGTGTCGCTCCAGCCGAGTAGCGCGAACGCCAGTCCCGCTGGGATTCCGACGAGGCTCGCCTGCGCGATGCCGCCGATCGCCGGTGGCGCGATCGGTATCGGGACCAGCGTCAGGGCCGGCTGACCGCAGCCGGCGCCGAACGTCGCGGCGGCGGACGGGAACGGCAGACGCAGGTGCCACGTATCGCCGAGGTCCTCGCCGCCGAACGTCACGACCTGCCGGCGTTGGCGATCGTATGCTGCGGCCGCGCGTCGCCGTGCCGAGGGCGCCGTTCCGATCAGCTGGGTCCAGGCAGCACCATCCCATTCCCAGGTCTCCCGCGAAGGGCCGGCGCTCTGCTGGCCACCGAACATGATCGTGCGGCCCCGGTCGGAATCGTAGACCATGACATGCTCGGTGCGCGGCGCGGGCCCCGGCGCGTTCGCCTGCATCCAGTTGCTGCCGTCCCACTCCCAGGTGTCACCGAGCAACCCAGGGCCGGAGCCACCGTGGAGCACCGTGCGACCACGTCGGCCGTCGTAGGCCATGCCGTGGGCGTAGCGGCCGGACGGTCCGCTGCTACCCGACTGCAGCCAGGCCAAGCCGTTCCACTCCCAGGTGTCGGCGAATTGGGTCAGGGAGCCCGCCGTGCCGCCGAACAGCACGACCGAGTTGCGGCTGGCGTGGTACGCCATCGCATGGTTCTCGCGCGCCGCCGGCCCGGTCGAGGCGGTCTGTGACCAGCTGCTGCCGTCCCATTCCCAGGTGTCGCCGAACGGCGCGCCGTGCTCGCCGCCGAACAGCACGGCCCGGCCGCGTCCGTCGTCGTAGGCCAGCGCATGGTTCGTGCGCGCTGGCGGGCCGGCGACGAGCCGTTCGATCCAGTCGTGGCCGTCCCATTCCCAGGTGTCGGCCTGGGCACCGGGAAAGACCGCGTGGCCGCCGAACAGCAGGGTTCGACCGCGCTGGCTGTCGAACGTCATCGCGTGCTGTCGGCGTACGGAGGGCGTGCCCGTGACGGCGATCGACCACTGCGAGCCATCCCATTCCCAGGTCACGCCCTGCTGGCCGGTCTGCGTCGAGTACACGGTGCCGTTGAGCACCGTGCGCTGCCGTCGGCTGTCGTACGCCATCCGCTGGTAGCCCTGCGGGTACGGGCCGCTGGTAGCGAGCTGGGTCCAGGTCGTGCCGTCCCATTCCCAGGTGTCCGTGAGGTAGACGAGCGCGGTCGGCAGCGACCAGAAGTAGCCGCCGAAGAGCAGCACGACGCCGCGGTTGTCGTCGTAGGTCATCCCCGGGCCGGATCGCGCACCCGGGCCCGAAGCGAGATTCTGGCTCCAGGTGGATCCGTCCCACTCCCAGGCATCGCCGAGCCAGACGTTGCTGTCCGTGCCGCCGAACAGCAGCGCGCGGCCGCGCGCCCTGTCGAACGTCATGGCGTGCGATCGCCGTGGCGGGGGGGCGACACCGGTCGACTGGCTCCAGGCGGTCCCGTCCCACTCCCAGGTTTCGTTGCTCGTCGAGGTGGTCGTCAGGCCACCGAACAGGATCGTGTGGCCACGAACATCGTCGTATGCCATCGCGTGTTCCGAACGTGCGGACGGTCCCGACGTGCTCACCATGGCCCATGAGCTGCCATCCCATTCCCAGGTGTCGCCGAGCGACCCGCCACCGAAGAGCACGACCTTGTCGCGCTGGCTGTCGTAGGCCATGGCGTGACCGTAGCGCGGCGCCGGCCCCGCGGTGCCGACCCTGAGCCACCGCACCCCGTCCCAATGCCAGGTGTCGTCGTAGGTCGTTCCGTCCTCCAGGCCACCGAACAACAGTACGACGCCGCGCCGCGCGTCGTAGACCGTCTCCGGTCGATAGCGGGCGTGCGGCGCACCCGCGGAATCCCAGACCGGCACGGCCTGCGCCGTCAGGGTCGCAGCCAACGGGTAGAACAGGATCGCGGCTCTGCTGGTTGTCTTCGACATGGATGTGCGGGCACGGGTCTTCTCCGTGCGGGTCAATCGAACCACGCCGGGTTCCGGTTGTCCCACGCTCCTCGTCGCGGGCGTTTTCGGATCGGCGATGGAACCTGCGCGACATCGCGCGCGTCCCGTATCCGTTCGCCGGACCGTGAGTCGTCGCGTTCACCACACCGCGGCTCGCCCCGCTCGCGGCCGGCGCCAACCTTGAAGGAGTTGGTCATGTCACACGCACACGTGTCCCTTGGTGCGATCGCCACGTTGGCGATCGCCGCCGGCAGCCAGGCGCAGAGCGAGTACTTCGTCGCGCCCACGCCGATCGCCGAGCTCAACCTCGCCGGGTCGAACAACTTCTCACCGACGGTGAGCGAGGACGAGCTCTACATGGTGTTCGCCTCGGACCGGCCCGGCGGTCTCGGCGGCTACGATCTCTACGAGACCCAGCGCCCGACCGTCGACTCGCTCTGGAGCCCGCCGCAGAACCTCGTCCAGCTCAACTCGGCGGGCGACGACTACGAGCCGAACCTCAGCTTCGACGGCACCGAACTGCATTTCATCAGCACGCGCGCCGGCGGGCTCGGTACCTCCGACATCTACGTCAGCCAGCGTCCTTCGGTGGCCGCACCCTGGGGCCCGCCGCAGAACGTCGGTGCACCGATCAACGGCCCCGGCATCACCAACGACGACCCGGCGCTGACGCAGAACGGTCTGACGATGTTCTTCACCACCGGCGGCAACATCGCGACCTCGACGCGGCCGGCGCTCGGCGCGCCGTGGAGCCCGCCGCAGCTGTTCGCACCGGCCAACAGCGGTTCGTTCGACCACTCGCCGATTCCCGAGGGTGAGGGCGACGTGGTCTGGTTCTCGAGCACGCGCGCCGGCGGCGCCGCCGGCTCGTCCGACTTCTGGATGGTCTACCGCGATCCCGCCGGCGTCTACTCGGCGCCGATCCCGATCGCCGACCTCAGCACGCCCGACTGGGACAGCAACGGCGCCCGCGGGCTGCACACCGGCCGGATGTATGCCTCGCAGTTCATCGGTGGCTTCGCGACGTTGTGGCTGCGATGCCCGCGCGCGGTCGTGGTCTGGGTGTCGCGCTGCGTGGTCTCGATCATGGTGCCGCACATCCAGCTGTTCCCGCCGCGCATCACCTGGCGCCGGGTCTGGCTCGCGAGCATCCAGGTGCCGGTGATCCGGATCGTCTGGTACCGCTGGTTCCCCTGGCCGTTCGGCGGGCTGTCGGCGCTGGCGGTGTCGATCGGGCTCAACAACCCGCCGATCCCGGCCGGGGCGCTGGTGCCCGGCGGCGAAGGCGACCTGTTCGTCAGCGGCGCCGTCGTGCTCGGCCTGCGGGTGATCCCGCCGAACCAGCCGCCGGGCCTCGAGGTGGCGCCCTACGGCATCCCGAACGACCCGAACCTGATCGGCCTGCCGCTGCACTTCCAGAACTTCGGGATCGACCTCGGCACCAACCTGCTGACGCTGTCGCAGCCGGCGACCGTCATGCTGACACAGTGACCGCGGCGACCGGGGCTCCCGCGGCTCAGCCGGCGAAGCCCCAGTCGGTCGGCGCTGCCGCCGGCATCCCGGCGATCCGTGCCGCGATCGCGTCGACCGCGGCGCGGTCGCTGCCGACCGCGGTGGCGTGGCCGAGTTTCCTGCCGGGCCGCGGCGCCTTGCCGTAGGCGTGCACGTGCAGCTCCGGCACGCCGAGCAGCGTGCCGCGCGCCGGCAGCTCGCCGATCAGGTTGATCATCGTCGCGACGCCGCCGCCGGCCATCGCGGTGCTGCCGAGCGGGAAGCCGAGCACTGCGCGCAGGTGGTTCTCGAACTGCGAGCAGACGCTGCCCTCGATCGTCCAGTGCCCGGAGTTGTGCACGCGCGGCGCGAGCTCGTTGGCGAGCAGCGTCTCCCCCCGAACGAACAGCTCGATCGTCAGCACGCCGACGTAGTCGAGGTGTGCGAGCGCGGCGCGCACGAGCTCGTGCGCCGCGCGTTCGACGGCATCGGGCAACGCCGGGGCGGGCGCGCGGCTCCGCCGCAGGATGCCGCCGGCGTGCTCGTTCTCGGCGAGCGGGTAGACCGCGACCTCGCCGTTCCGGCCGCGCGCGGCGATCACGCTGACCTCGCGGTCGAACGCGACGAACTGCTCGATGATCAGCCCGCCGTGCTGCGGGTGGTCCAGCTCCGCCCAGGCCGCGTCGATCGCGGCCGCGTCGGCGCCCGCCGCCAGCCGGACCTGACCGCGACCGTCGTAGCCGAGCCGCCGGGTCTTCACCACGCACGGCAGCCCGACGGCGACGACCGCAGCGTGCAGCTCGGCGCACGAATCGGCGGTGCGGTAGTCCGGCACGCCGATGCCGAGCGTGCCGAACAGCTGCTTCTCGAGCAGCCGGTCCTGGCCGATCGCGAGCGCGCGCGGCGTCGGCGCGACCGCGATGTGGTCGCCGAGCCAGTCGGTCGCGGCGATCGGCACGTTCTCGAACTCGAAGGTGACGAGCCGCGCGCCATCCGCGAGCCGGGCGAGGGCGGCCGGGTCGTCGTAGGCGCCGATGACCAGCTCGGCGACGTGGCCTGCGACCGCGTCGGCCGCGGGATCGAGGCAGCGGAAACGCAAGCCGAGCGGCAGACCGGCGAGCGCGAGCATGCGGGCGAGCTGGCCGCCGCCGAGGATGGCGACGACCATCAGCTCGGGTCCACGCGCGGATCCCGTGCCGCGAGCACGTCGGCGGTGATGCGTTCGCGCCGGGCGACCAATGCGGCGCGGATGCGCTCGTCCCCGGTCGCGAGCACGGCGGCGGCGAGCAGCGCCGCGTTGATCGCGCCGGCCTTGCCGATCGCGAGCGTGCCGACCGGCACGCCGCCCGGCATCTGCGCGATCGACAGCAGTGCGTCCATGCCGCGCAGCGCGCCGGCCTCGATCGGAACGCCGAGCACCGGCAACCAGGTCTTGGCCGCGACCATGCCCGGCAGATGTGCGGCGCCGCCGGCACCCGCGATGATCACGCGCAGGCCGCGGTCGGCGGCGCTGCCGGCGTACTCCATCAGCCAGTCGGGCGTGCGGTGGGCCGATACGACGACGCATTCGTGCGGGATCGCGAGCTCTTCGAGCACTGCCGGTCCGTGCTGCATCGTCGCCCAGTCGGAACGTGAGCCCATGACGACGCCGACGAGCGGGGCGGGGGAGGTTCCGGGCGCGGGAGGCGGCATGCTGCCGGAGCAGGATGGCGGAGCAGCACGCCGCGGGCAAGCACGACGAACGCCGTCCGCCGCCGAACGGGATCGACGACTTTTCTTGGCGGGTCGTCGTGCCGCGCTGCGGTGGCCGGGTCGGACCACGATTCTCGACCCCGAGGACTCTGCAATGCTCGCGACTCTCCTGACCCTGCTGACCGCCGGCGCGCCGGCGCCGCAAGGCCCCTCGACCACGTTTCTCGACGAGACGTTCGCCAACGGAACGTGGGGCAACACCTCGTTCGTCGTCGGACCCGGCACCGTCACGGCGACCGGAACGCAACTCCAGGACGGCAATCCCGCGCCGGCCTACCGACTCTCGTCCACCTTCGTCGCGAGCGGCAACACGCAACACTACCTGACCAGTCTGGGCAATGCGTCGACCTACGATCCGGCAGCATCGGGCGCGATCGGATTGCTGAGCTTCGACTTCGACTACCGCGCTCAGCACAACCATCGCGTCCACCTCGTGGCCGAACAGAACGGCGCGCGCTACATCGCGGTCGGTCCTGCCACGTTCATCGCGTTCGCCAGCACGTCGTGGCAGACCTGGGGGCCGTTCGTGCTGCGCCGGGACGACTTCGTCGAGCGATTGGGGACCGGCTCGAACCCGAACAGCCACCCCGACTTCACGAGCGCCGGGGCGCCGATCACGTTCGGGCTCGAGACCTCGTCGAACAGTGTCGGACCGATCACGCACACGATCGACTTCGACAACTTCCGCGTCGAGATCAACGGTGCGCCGGGCGCCATCGATTCGCGCACCGGAACGCCGGCGAACCCCGACGTGTTCCGGGCGGCGCCCGGCACCACCGGTGCGATCGGCACGATGTTCACGGCGAGCGTCGACCACTCGGCGTTCGTGCCGGCGGCGACGCTCGACTTCGTCGCGTTGTCGCTGAGTCCGGCCAGCATCTCGACGCCCTACGGGCTGCTGCTCTGCAGCAGCACCAATCTGCGCGGCTTCGGGGTCGTCGCCGGTCAGCCATTCGTGTTCCCGATCCCGAACACTCTCGACCTGGTCGGGCTCGCGTTCTGTCTGCAGGCCGGCTCGGGCGATGTCGCGCAGGGGCTGTTCCTGCTCACCAACGCGCTCGACGTGTCGGTCGGCACCTATTGACCGGCCGCCGGCAGGGGAGTCCGACGAGCGCTGCGATCAGTCGCCGATCGCGATCCAGAGCCCTTGCGTCAGCGCGAGACCACCCGGCGAGCTCGGATCGAGCACGCCGGCCTGGGCGCGGAAGATGACGCCGCGCAGCGCGGCGACCGCCGGGATCGGCAGCGGCTGGTGCAGGAAGCCGTTCGCATCGGTGAACCACACCCGCGTGCCGAGCACGCTGTCGTGCAGCAGCGTGCAGCCGTTGCCGAGCGGGATGCTCGCCGCGGCGATGCCGAGGCCGAGGATCACAGGTCGCAGCGTCGCGTCGGCGCGCACGTCGAGGTGGAAGTGGTTGCCGCCGAGCAGCGGTCGCCCGAACGGTGACAGCGAGGTCGCGGTGACGCTGCCGCCGCAAGGGGAGCCGTAGGCGTTCGCGGTCGCCGACGTCGTGCTCTCGACGAACGTGCCGGTCGTGGAGTAGACCACGGTGTTGTTGTCCTGGGTGTCGATCGCGAGCGCGCCGACCTCGCCGTTCAACGGCTGCCAGGTGGCTCCGTCCCACTCGTAGCGCGCCGCGAACGAACCGCTGACGCGCAGCACACCCTGCAGCTTCTGCCGGACGGGGTCGAAGACGAGCGGATAGCCGCTGCCGCGCGGTGTCGACGTCGCCTGCTGCGTCCAGCTGCTGCCGTCGTACTCCCAGGTCGTGCCCAGATTCGGGCCCGGCAGCATCGGGACGTAGACCAGCCGATCGCGCAGCGGGTCGTAGCCCATGACGCCGGCATCGGGCCCGATCGGCGTCGTCGCCGCCACCAGGTTCCAGTTCACCCCGTTCCACTGCCAGTGATCGCCGATGCCGCCGCCGGCGATCTCACCGCCGACGAGTGCGACGACGCCGCGCGTCGAGTCGAACGCCAGCGCCGCACCGGCGCGCGGCGACGGTCCGGTCGTGGCCGCGAGCCGCCACGACGTGCCGTCGTAGGCCCAGGTGTCGCCGAGCAGCTGGAAGGTGGCGTCGCGTCCGCCGAACGCGATCGTCTCGCCGCGCGTGGCGTCGAACGCCTGGCCATGGTTGCGGAACATCATGGAGCCGCCACCGGCGGTCGGAGTCAGCCAGCGCCGGCCGTCCCATTCGACGTGACCCGGTCGACCGCCGTTGGGCTCGCCGAGCAGCACGACGCGATCGCGCGCACTGTCGTAGGTCGCCTGGGCCGACGACACGAGCGGTTGCGGAACGTCGGGGCCCTCGCTCCAGTCGCTGCCGTCCCACACCAGCACCGCCGGGGTGCCGTCGGGACAGGCGAACGTCAGGCCGCGGACGGGATCGGTGGCCAGCGAGACCACGTTGCCGGGGTTCCTCGTGGTCGGCAGCAGACTCCAGCTGACACCGTCCCACGCGCGCGTCCCGCCGGCGCCGGCCGCCAGCAGGCGCTGCGAGGCCGGGTCCCAGAACATCGGGCCGTAGAAACCCGACGGGTGGGGGATCGGACCGTTCAGCGCAGTGCCGTTCCACTCCCAGGTCTCGAAAGCCGTCGGTGACAGGGACAGAACGTCGATCACCGCGACGCCGCGGATCGGGTCGAACGCCATTCCGAGCGAGACGCGCTGGCCGGGCAGCTGGGTCCTCGCCTGCCAACCGGTGACGGGATCGTACTCGACGAGGTTGATCCAGTTCGGCTGCGTCGTCGTGAGCGAAACCCCAGTCAGGCGACCGTTCGCCGGGTCGATCGCGAGGCGGATCGGCGCGGGGGTGAACGACGGACCGATGTCGGTCACGCTGAAGCCGTCGTATTCGCGGACGCGGTCGCCGGCGACGAACACGGCGCGCGCCCGGATCGGATCGTAGACCATCCCGGTCAACGGCGGGGTCGCGGCCAGCGCGCGGCTCCAGTCGACGCCGTCCCACTCCCAGATGCCTCGGTTCGGCAGGGCGGCGATGAGGCGGTCGCGGGCCAGGTCCCAGGCGAGGCGCGGCGCGGTGAAGGCCTCGGTCGCGAGGATCGGCGCCTGGGCGGTACTCACGTTCGGCAGCAGCAGGGTGGTGAGCGGGATCAGCCGGGAGAATGGGGAGTAGCGGGTCACGGCAGGCAGACTCCGAGGTTTCCGTCGCGAGGAAGGGGGTCACCGGGGACGTCGCAAACGTCGTTCCGACTGGGGAGCGGCGCCCGCGTGGCGGCGCCGGCCGCCAGTCGTTACGGCCGCGTAACGACTGGCGCACTCAGAGGTCGTAGAACCGCAGGTCCTGCCCGGTGACCTGCTTGGTCCACGCATAGATCTGCCCGGCGTGCCCCGAGAAGTGCTCGAGCACGTGCAACACGATCGACAGCCCGGTCTCGTCGTAGCCCTGCACGACGCGCGGCTGCAGCCACTCGCCGGCCGGCAGCGCAGAGACCAGATCGCAGGCGCGATCGACGACGCGCTCGAGCTCTTCGACCAGCGCCTTGCCGTCCGCGCCGCCGTCGGCGGCGAACTCGGCCGGCCGGTCGCGGCGGTCCTCGAGGTCACCGAAGCTGGCGTGGATCCACTGCCGTGTATTGCCGGCGAGGTGGAGCAGGAGGTTCCCGACCGAGTTGCAGTTCGGTGCCGGCCGGCGCCAGATGCCGCCACCTTCACTCGCGAGCAGCGCGACGCACTGTCGGATGCGCGGCACGTACTCGCGCTGCAGACGGCGACGGAACTCGACCGCGATCGCGGCGACCACGGTTGCCGCGGTCGCTTCCGACGGTGCGCTCACGCGACCTCGTCGCGGTCGGCGTCCGGGCGCGATCGGGCCGCGGGGTTGCGGTTGCCGTCCTGCTGCCGCATGCGCTCGATCTGCTCCTCGAGCAACGCCAGCCGCTGTGCCAGCGTTCGGTTCCGGTGCGTCAGCCGGCTCAGCCGGATCGAGAACTGCAGCGCCAGCGCGAGCAGGAACAGGAACGCGCCGAAGAACAACGTCGATACCGGGCTCGCGGCGCCGATCCAGCGGCTGAGCTCGACCAGGCAGCCGTCGTAGACCGCGAGCACGATCAGCGCCATCGCGGTGGCGGCCCAGAACCACGAGTACTCCTCGCGCAGCTTGCGTCGCCGCACCAGCTCGAGCACGAGCAGCAGCACGCCGACCGCGACGACGATCGCGGTGAGCTTCTGGCGCCCGGGCAGCGGCTCGAGCGCGACCGCGTCGGGATCCTGCAGCAGGGCGAACATCGGTTCGAAGATCACGGCAGCCTCGCGACGGTGTCGCGCTCGCGCAGCGGCGTCGGTCGTCGGACCGGCAGCAGCAGCAGCGTGAGCAGCATCTTGTAGCCGTAGTATGCGACGCGTGCGCCGCGGTGCATCGAGACGCCGCCCTTGCGCTCGCTCATCGTGACCGGCACCTCGACGATGCCGAGTCCGGCGCGCGCGTGCTGCACCAGCACATCGGTGTCGGGATAGTCCTCGGGGAAGCCGTCGTTGACGACGACCTCGAGCGCTCGCGCCGACAGGCCCTGGAAGCCGCTGGTCGGATCGGTGATGCGCGTGCCGGTCCAGCGCGATGCGAGCCAGGCGAACAGCCGGGTGCCGATCCGCCGCAGCGGGCTGGTGCGCGGCGGGGCACCGTCGCGGTAGCGCGAGCCGATCACGACGTCGGCGCCGCGCTCGAGGCCGGCGAGCAGGCGCGGCAGCATCGCGGCCTCGTGCTGACCGTCGGCGTCCATCTGCAGCACGCGGCGGTAGCCGCGTCGGCGCGCGAAGCAGTAGCCGGTGTGCAGCGCGTTGCCGTAGCCGAGGTTGAACGGGTGCGCCAGCACGTGCGCGCCGGCCCGCGCCGCTTCGGCTGCGGTCGCACCGTCGTCGGGGCTGCCGTCGTCGATCACGACCACGTCGAGACCGAGCCCGAGCTGCTGCACGGCCGCGATGACGTCTCCCACGCGGCCGGCTTCGTTGAATGCGGGTATGAGGAGGACCGTATCGTGCACGTGCGGCATCGGCGCCCGTGGCGCCCGGGGAGCGTAGTCGGGCGGCGGCGCCGGCCGCCAGCCGAATCCGCCTGCGGGGCTATTCCCACTCGACGTGGCCGAACTCGGTGATGCGCTTCCTGACCTGCGAGCGGGTGCCCCACGACGGCTGCATCCCGGAGGCCTTCATCTCGCGGATCGGGGCCTGGAACCACCACTCGGACTCGCCGAACGCCGGCTCGAGGTCGTCGAGCCAGCAGGCCTCGGGGTCGTACTTGGCGAAGAAGATGCGATTGACCCAGGACGGGTCGCGCGCCTGCAGGAACTTGAGCGCGAACACGCGTTCGCCGTGCACCGTCGTCGTGCCGTCGACGAGCACCTTGCCCGGCGTCGCCGACATCGACGGGCCGCGCACCGTCCGGCCGAGACCCGACACGCGCCGGTAGGCGGTCGAGAAGATGTCGAGCGCGCGCGCGAGCGGCACCTCGAAGTACTGCTTCGGCCCGGTGTCGCGTTCGACGAACATGTAGTACGGGATCGCCCCCAGGAACACCTGCTGCTTCCAGAGGTCGGACCACACCTGCGGATCGTCGTTGACGTGCTTGATCAGCGGCGCCTGACAGCGGACCACCGCACCGGTGTTGCGGATCGCGCGCAGCGCCGCCTGCGCCACCGGCGTCGCGAGCTCGCGCGGATGGCTGTAGTGCGCCATCAGCGCGATGTGACGGCCGGCGGCCTCGATCTCCTCGAACAGCTCGAGCAGGTCGTCGGCGTCGTCGTCGGTGGTGAAGCGGTGCGGCCAGTACGCCGGTGCCTTGGTGCCGATCCGGATGCTGACGATGTGGTCGAGCTCGGGCACCAGCAGCGGTTCGATGTAGCGCCGCAGCACCTTGGTCTTCATCACCATCGGATCGCCGCCGGTGAACAGCACGCTGTTCACCTCGGGGTGGTCCTTGAGGTAGGCGACCAGCGACTCGGCTTCGCGCGCGGCGAACTTGAGCTCGTCGAGCCCGACGAACTGCGGCCAGCGGAAGCAGTAGGTGCAGTACGAATGGCAGGTCTGACCGCTGCTCGGGAAGAACAGCACGGTCTCGCGATACTTGTGCTGCAGGCCCGGGATCGGCACGCCCTCGACGCTCGGCACGTTGAGCTCGACCTGGCCGGCGGGGTGCGGGTTCATCGCCAGCTGGATCGCCCTGGCGGTGGCGTCGATCTCGTCCTCGGGGGCCTCGCGGCGGATCAGGTCGACCATGCGCGACAGGTCCGCTTCGGGCAGCATCTCGGGCTGCGGGAACGTCAGCTGGAAGATCGGATCCTCGGGCACGTGGTCCCAATCGATCAGCTCCTCGACGACGTAGTCGTTGACCCGGAACGGCAGCACGCGCGCGACCGCCTTCATCGCCAGCAGCTCGTCGCCGCTGAAGCGGTGCAGGTGCGGGATGCTGTCGAGGTCGCGGCGGGTGAAGACCTTGAACTTGCGATGCGGGACAGAGATCGTCTTGACCATTCGGTGCTCCGAAAGGTGGCGGCGAGCGCCACGGGCGCGGACCCGGTGGGTCGGCAGGAGGAGACGCGCGGGCCGCAGCGGGACTCTGGGTCTCCGGAAAAGTGGGCCGAGCAGGATACCCCGGTTCGGCGGTCGGCGAAACCCGGACGCCAAGGGGCGGCCGCCTCCAAGGTCGGCTGATTCAAAATGACATTTTGAATCAGCCGATATCGCAGCATACTCCGTCGAGACCGAGATGATCGCACGCGATATCGGAACGACGTTGCTCGAGGCCGCCGGGCAGTTCCCCGTCGTCACGCTGACCGGGCCGAGGCAGAGCGGCAAGTCGACCCTTTGTCGGGCCTCGTTCCCGGACAAGCCCTACGCCAACCTCGAGGCGCCCGACGTGCGCGCCTTCGCGGCCGACGATCCGCGCGCGTTCCTCCGGCAGTTTCCCGCGGGGGCGATTCTCGACGAGGTCCAGCGCGTGCCGGAGCTGCCGTCGTACCTGCAGGGGCTCGTGGATGCCGAGCCGGACCACGGTCGTTGGATCCTCACCGGCTCCCAGAACCTGGCGCTGCTCGAATCCGTCAGCCAGTCGCTGGCGGGGCGGTCGGCGGTCCTGCATCTGTTGCCGCTCGCCCGCAGCGAGATCGTGCGCTTCGACCAGTATCCCGCCACGCTCGACGAGAGTCTCGCCGCCGGTGGCTACCCACGCATCTTCGATCGCCACCTCGCGCCGGCCGATTGGCTGCAGTCGTACGTCGCCACCTACCTCGAGCGCGACGTCCGAGCGATCAGCAACGTCGGTGACCTCGTGGCGTTCCAGCGGTTCATCGAGTTCTGTGCCGGACGAACAGGGCAGCTGCTGAACTACTCCTCGCTCGCGGCCGACATCGGGGTGACGCAGCCGACCGCCAAGGCCTGGCTCAGCGTGCTCGAGGCGAGCTTCGTGGTGTTCCGTCTGCCCGCGTTCCATTCGAATCGACGCCGGCGTCTAGCGAAGATGCCGAAGCTGCACTTCTACGACACCGGGCTCGCGTGCTGGCTGCTCGGCATCCGTTCGGCGGATCAGCTGCGGTCGCATCCGCTGCGCGGGGCGATCTTCGAGAGCTGGGTCGTCTCGGAGGTCGTCAAGCACCGCACGAACCTGGGCGAGACCGGGTCCGGGTCGTTCTACCGCGACCGCGACGGTGTCGAAGCCGATCTCGTGCTCGAGCTCGCGGATCGGCTCGTCGTCGTCGAGGCCAAGGCGGCGGCGACGCCGTCGGGCAGTCTGGTCGGCGGTGCCGAGCGGGTGCGCGCCCACCTGTCGGAGGAGGGCCGCCCGGTCGACACGATCGTGGTCTACGGCGGCGACGACGTCGTGCAACGGACGCACACGCGCCTCGTTCCCTGGCACTCGCTGCACCAGGAGGCCTGGATCGCGCCGCTCCGTTGAGTGGTGCCGGTTGCGCCGCGCTACTGCGGTTCCGGTCGGCGAACGAACGCGAGTTCGACGAAATCGAGCTTCAGCTCGGCCGGATCGCCGCGCTCGACTTCGGCGACGATGTGGAAGCGCACGATGCGCTCGCGCGAGAGGTGGCGCAGGCTCGAGGTTCGCAGCTCGAGCGTCTGGAAGCCGGTGGTCGCCGGCGCGAGCTCGACCGCGGTGTCGGAACGGCCGTCGACGTAGTTCTCGAGCGACAGCCGCAGCAGCGTGTCGCCACCGACGCGCGATACCGCGGCGACGGCGCGGATGCGGAGCTCGAGCACGTCGAGGCCGTCCGGCAGCGGCAGCTCGAAGCGGCAGGTGATGCCGGCGATGTCGTGATCGACGGTGGCGCGGGTGCGCAGCACGTAGGCGTCACCGTCCTCGGCGCGCAGCTGCTGCAGGCTGCCGAAACCCCACGAGCCCCAGGCGATCTCGATCTCGCCGGCGTCGACGTCGAGCACCACCGGCGCCTCGCCGGCCTCGAGCGCCGGCAGTGTCGGCAACAGCTCGAGCCCTTCGAGCGCCCAGCGTTCGTCGGGCCAGACCAGCACGGGGTCGCCGGCCGCGATCGGCACGAACGCGAGTCGGCGGCCGGCGCGGCCGGCGAGCGGATCGTCGAGGCCGAAGAAGATGCGGTCCATCGCCGGCGCGAAGCGCGGCAGCGCGACGTCGCCGCCGCTGGCGGTGTAGCGTTCGGTCACGGCACCGGTGCCGACTTCGGCGAAGCAGAGGATCGCGCGGTCGGCGAGCCGGCGCGCGAACGCCACGGTGTTGCCGTCGGGCGCGAACGCGGGTTCGTGGTCGCCGCTGTCGGGGCCGACGGCGGTGCCACCGTCGGTGAACGCGGTCAGGCCGGTGCCGTCGCCGTTGACCAGCAGCAGTCGGTGGCGGCCGCTGGCGTCGCGGCGCGAGAACACGATGCGGTCGGTCGCGCGCGACCAGTCGGCCTCGCCGTCGCTGTCGCCGGTCGGCGGGGTCAGGAACTGGCGGACGTTGCGGCCGTCGGGATCGCAGAGCTACAGCGCCTTGCCGCCGGCGCCTCCGCTGGTGAACAGCATCGTGCTGCCGTCGGGCGACCAG
>JAGQRB010000274.1 GCA_020425925.1 Planctomycetota bacterium | reverse complement strand
TACACTCTTTACCTACATCCTCGGCACCGTCTATCTCGACTGGCCGCGCTGGTGCTTCGGCATCGGGCCGCAGGGCATCGGCATCGTCGGCATGCTGTTGAACTTCGCGGTCGCGCTGGCACTGACGCCGTTCTGCCGGCCGCCGTCGGCAGCGGTGCGCGCGATGGTCGCGGCGATCCGCGAGCCCGAGGACGCCGGGCCCGCGGTGCGGATCGAGGATGCGCCAGAACACTGAGAGGCCCTGGCACTGGGTCGGGAGTCGGTGACTATTTCAGGTCGAGGCGCAGCGTCGGCGGTTCGAGGCTCGGCGGGATCGTGAAGTCGAGCTCGCCGCGCAGGCCGTCATCGGTCCAGAATTCGAGCCGGTAGCGCCCGGCGGCGAGGCCGTAGAGCAGCTCGTACGGCTGTGTCGATGCGGTGTGGAGCGGACCCTCGAATTCGACCCCTATGTTGCCGTCCGGGTCGGTGATGCGATAGCCACGACGCTCCGATGTCTTGTGGTCCTCGGGCCACCAGACGTCGATCTTGCCGCTGGCGGCGGGCCGCAGCTCGATTTCGAGGTCGCTGGTCGTGGCGACGGCGACCGTCGCCTTCTGCTTCACGGAGACCATGCCCTTGAAGTAGGCCCTGATGGAATAGCTGCCCGGGCTGAGGTTCTCCACCAGGAGTTCGTTGCCGCGACCGAGCTGCACCGTCGTGCTCGTCGGTGCGCCGTCGCGTTGCAGGTACATCTTCGGATCGAACTCCTCGGTGCCGGCGGTGCGCCGGATGCGCACGCGCAGACCGCCCGCCGGCTCGGTCGTCACCATGCCGACGTCGACGTCGCCACTCTCGGGCAGATCGAACCAGTCGGTGTAGGCGAGCGTCGTCTCGTTCTCGACCAGGCTGATGCGGAAACGGCACGGCGTGACGTCGTCGATCCGGAACGCGCCGTCCTCGATCTTGATGCCGCTTCGGAACCAGCTCGCGTCCGACGACAGCGTCACCGTCGCCGCGTTCGCGTTCTGGATCCGATGCGCCGCGTCGTCGATCCGGCCGCGGACGGTGCCGGGCCGCAGTTTCACCGGCTTGTCGTAGTCGACCGTGAGCTCGACCGGTCCGCGGTTCGGAACGATGCCGGCGCGGCGCGGGGCCGGTCCGGCGTCGCTCGGCGCGTCGAACGGCGGCTGCACGCGCAGCTCGAAGGTCGAGTCGGCGAGACAGAGGAAGCGGAAGCCGCCCTCCGCGTCGCCGTTGATGATCTGCTCGTCGCCGCTCTGCTCGTCGCGCAGCGTCAGGAACAGGTGGGGGATCGGGAAGCCGTCGCGGTAGCGCACGACACCGACGATCGAGCGGCCCTCGTCGATGACCGGGTCCCAGCGTTGCTCGCTGCCTGGTTCGAGCTCGAGCGTGGTGCGCACGAACGCCTGGGTCGAGCCCCCGAACGCACCGCCGACGCGCTGAGCGAACGCCCAGGCGGTGCCCGGCGTGACGTCGGTCAGGCGGTAGGCGCCACGCGCGTCGGTGAACCCGTAGCGGTGGCCGAACACCTCGTCGAAGTCGATCTGCCCGCCGCCGAGGAAGGTGGTGCGAGGTTCCCGGTCGTAGACGCTGACGAGGGTGTGCGTCTCGGGCGCGCCGCTCGGATCGGTGACGGTGCCGAACAGCGTCACGGCCGGCAGCAGCCCGATGTCGAGGGTCGCGGTCGCACCGGCCTCGAGTTCGACCTCGCCGCGGAAGATGCCGAAGCCGCCGGCGCGCGCACTGACCGGCGTCGCGCCGGCGACGAGGCCGGGCAGGCTGTAGCGGCCGTCTTCATCGCTCACACCGACGCGTACCGACCACTGCTCGATGTAGCGTTTGCCCTGGTGTCGCAGGTTCTCGGGCCGGCGACCGGCCGCGACCTCGGCGCCCGCGATCGGTGCGCCGTCCGGGTCGGTGATGCGGCCGGCGAGCGCCGCGCCGCCTTGCTGCAGCCGGAGCTCGATGCGGACCGGGCTCGCCGTGCGGTCGACGATGTCGAGGTCGACGAGCGCCGACGGCGCGTAACCGTCGGCCCACGCACCGAGCGAACAGTCGGGCGGCACGTCGGCGACCCGGAAGGTGCCGTCGCCGTCCGTGGTGGCGAGCACGCGGCCGCCGTCGACCCGGGTGCTGGCGGTCTGCAGCCAGACGGTCGCGCCGGCGACCGTGGCGCCGCCGGGTGCGAGCACGCGGCCGGCGACCTCGAGGCGCGGTTCGACCTCGAACGTCACCTCGTTCGGGCCGGCCACGACCTTGGCGCGCTTGTTGTCCCACATGGTGTCGCTCCGCAGGTAGAGCGTGCCGGGCTCGATGTCACGCAACTCGAAGCGGCCCATGTCGTCGGTGACACCGCGGGCGAACTCCGGCGTCACCCGCCGCTGCTCGATCCGGCTGACCTTGATCACGACGTGCGGCACGATCTCGCCGGCCTTGGTGCGCGTGGTGATGCGCACGAGCGCCTTGGCGTCGGCCGCCGGCGTGGGAGCGTCCGAGGCGGTGTCGCCGACGGCCGTGCGCAGTTGCTCGACCGGCACACCGTCCTCGACTGCGGTTCCGCGGTCGGCGGCGCCGCCGGCGTCGACTTCGGCGCCGGCGTCCGCGGTGGGTGTCGTCGTGCCCGGAGTCGGCGCGCTCGTGGGGTGCGACCACACCAGCCAGCAGACGACTGTGAGCACGACGAGCAGGAGCAGGACAACGAGTGGTTGCGTGCGGGGCATCGGGGGTCTCCGGCGTGTGACGATAGCCGGCCGCGGCACCAGATCGGCTCGCGACTGCGGCGGCGGCGCGCTCAGCTTGGCGGATCGCGGCGCCGGCATCCCCGACCGCTCGTTCCGCTGCCGCGCGCGTCGCGCTAGGCTCGCAACTCCGATGCCTGCCCGCAGCCTGCCGTCGTTCCTTCCCGCTCTCCTCGCCGCCGCGTGTAGCGCCGTCCCCGGTGTCCGCGAGCTCGGCGGCAACCACAGCGCGATCACGACCTCGAGTCCGGCCGCGCAGGAGTTCTTCGACCAGGGGCTCTCGTGGTGCTACGGCTTCCACCATGCCGAGGCCGCGCGCTGCTTCGCCGCTGCTGCCGCCGCCGATCCGGAGTGCGCGATGGCCTACTGGGGGCTGGCCTACGCCGCCGGGCCGCACATCAACAACATGGAGATGTCGCCCGATGCGGCGCGCGAGGCGAGCGCGAACGCGCGGCAGGCCGTCGCGCTGGCGGCGGGCGTGTCGCCGCGCGAGCGGGCCTGGATCGACGCGATCGCACGGCGCTACGAGTGGCCCGCGCCCGCGGACCGCGCCGCGCTCGACGCCGCCTACGCCGAGGGCATGCGCGCCGCCTACGCGCGCTTCGGCGACGATCCCGACACCGGCGCGTTGTTCGCGGAGGCGCTGATGGACCTGCATCCGTGGGACCTCTACGAGCAAGACGGCAGCGCGAAGCCGTGGACGCCGGAGATCACCGCGGTGCTCGCGAAGGTGCTCGCCGCGCACCCGCGCCATCCGCAGGCCAACCACCTGTGGATCCATGCGACCGAGGCCTCGTCGGATCCGCAACTCGCGGTGCCGGCGGCCGAACGGCTGCGCGGACTCGCGCCGGCGATCGGTCATCTGGTCCACATGCCGGCGCACGCCTACATGCGCGTCGGCCGCTACGAGGACGCCGCCGAGGCCAACCGCAAGGGCATCTCCGCCGACCTCGCGATCGTCGCGCGCACCGGGCGCGCGGGCTTCTACGAGATCTACCGCGCGCACAACTACCACTTCCTGGCCTGGGCGGCGATGTTCGCGGGCCGCGAGCAGGAAGCGATCGCTGCCGCGCGCGAGCTCGTGCGCGAGCTGCCCGAGGCGGTCGTGCGCGAGCTGCCGCAGTTCCTCGACGCGTTCCTCGGCGTGCCCTACCACGTCCTGGTGCGCTTCGGGCGCTGGGACGACGTGCTCGCCGAGCCGGAGCCGCCGGTCTGGCAGAAGAGCACGCTCGCGACCTGGCACCACGCCCGCGGCATCGCGTTCGCGGCGCTCGACCGCGTCGAAGACGCCGAGGCGGAGCGTGCCGCGTTCGGGAACGCGCTCGCCGCGGTGCCCGCGGATTGGACGTTCGGCAACAACCCGACGCGCACCGTGCTCGCGATCGGCGAAGCGATGCTCGCCGGTGAGGTCGAGTTCCGGCGCGGCGAGGTCACGGCCGCCTTCGCGGCGCTGCGCCGGGCCGTCGAGCTCGACGAGGCGCTGCGCTACGACGAGCCGTGGGGCTGGATGACGCCGCCGCGTCACGCGCTCGGTGCGCTGCTGCTCGAGGCCGGCCGGATCGACGAGGCCGAAGCGGTGTATCGCGCCGACCTCGGCCGCCATCCCGAGAACGGTTGGGCGCTGGCCGGCCTGCAAGAGTGTCTCTCGCGCGCCGGTCGAACCGCCGAGGCAGCGGACGTGCAGCAGCGCTTCGCCGCGGCATGGCGCGACGCGACGATCGCGATCCGCGCCTCGTGCTTCTGCCGGCGCCCGTGAGCGCATCCGCGATCGTCAGTGCGGCAGCCGCAGCTCGACCGTCGCTTCGCTGTGGCCGCTCGGGATCTGCACCGGCCCGATGCGAACGAGCACGTCGAGCCATTGCGGGTACGGGTGCTGTTTGATGTAGGCGGTCTGGGCGCTCTGCTCGGCGAGCTCGGGCGGCCAGGTGACGAGCTCGAATGCGCCCGTCGGCGGTGACTCGAGCGCGAGACGGCCGTCTGCGTCGGTGGTGCCGGCCGCGGCCCAGTAGTGCTCCTGCATGATCGAGAACCGGCGCTCCTTCGCGGGCGAGCCGTCGGCGCAGAGGATGCGGACCTGCAGCGTGCGGCGCTGCAATACGAACGTGCACTCGGTTGTCGCGGCCGGCGCCACCGCCGCGACCTGCTCGTTGCGCAGCTTGGCGGTGCCACCGTTGCGTCCCGGCACCGTCGCCTCGATCGCCCAGTCGCCCGGCGGGAGGCTTGCGACCAGATGGCCGTCGCCGTCGGTGCGCAGCGGCAACGCGGTCTCGCCGATCGGCTGGCTGCCGAAGTGCTGCCCTTCGCGCCGGTAGAGCAGTGCGACCGCCCCGGAACGCAGCGGCTCGCCGTCGACCAGCACGAGTGCGCGCAGCTCGCCGGGGCGCAGCTTGGATGCGTCGAGATCGGCGCGGCGTTCCTCACCCGGGCCGAGATCGCGCACGGTCGCGAGCGGGACGATCAATCGGCTCATCGAAGCACCGCCCGGGCCGCGGATGCGGGTGCCGAGACAGACCTGCCAGGTGCCGGGTGGCACGCCGTCGATGCGGTAGCTGCCGTCGACCGCGACGGCGCCGTCGCTGGCCCGCTCGGGCAGCAGCGCGCCGCCGCCGAGCGGTCGCAGCACGATCTGCGGCCGCGAATCGGCGAGGATCGATTCGCCGCGCGCGCCGAGCTGCGCTGCCATCTGCCGATCCGAGGCCGAGGGCCCGAGCTCGTCGAGCGCCGCGACCGGTGTGACGTTGCCGACGACGGCGGCGCCGGCAGCGACCTGCACGATCAGCGGCTCGAGCTCGTCGCCGAGCGTCACCGCCGGCACCACGACCGGGCGGTGGCCGGGGCCGAGCACGCGCAGCGCGTAGACCGCGCCGGTCGCACCGGCGAGCTCCGCCTCGCCCGCGGCATCGCTGGTCACCTCGGCGACGCGCAGCGCGCCCGCTCCGGCGAGCGCGAGCGGCAGCTCGGTACGGGTGCGCACGGTCACGGCGTCCTCGCCGACCGGCAGCACGAGCTCGAGCCGCGTTCCGGCCACCGGTGCTGCGGCGGCGTCGACGACGCGGACGCGGCGCGTGCCGGCGGCCGGCGCCCGCAGCACGGCGTGGGTCGGATCGCCGTCGACCGCGAACTCGGCCAGGAACGCCGCGAGCGGCGCCCGCTCCGGGTCGACGTCGGCTGCGATCTCGGGCTCGATCCAGGCCAGGTAGGGTCCGCGCGGCAGACCCGCGAGTGCCGCGCGCCCGGCCGCGCGCGGCAGTGTCGGCGAGGCGATCTGCGCGACCATGCCGTCACTCGAACCCGGGGCCTGGGTGACGTGCAGCGCGTAGCGCTCGACCGGGCTGCCATCGTCGTCGCGCACGACCTCGAGCCACGTCGCCGCGTTCGGCGCGAGCTCGATGCGCAGCGCATCGCCGCCCCAGGCCACGGGTCCGACGCGTCGTGGCTCGAAACCGGGTGCGCTCGCCCGCAGCGTCACGGACTCGTGCGCGTCGGGCGCGAATCGCGCCAGCGCGAACGCACCGTCGTCGCCGCATGTGGCCACCGTTCCGAACGCGGCGTCGGCGTGTTGGACCGAGGCGCCCGCGATCGGTGCGCCGCGAGCGTCGACGACGATGCCGCGCAGCCTGGCCAGGAGCGCGGTGGTCACGAGCTCGACCCCGGTCGTGACCGCGCCGGCCTCGACCCGGAAGGTCGCGCGACCGCGCCCGGACTCGGCGGTCTCGAAGCCGTGGACGAACGCGTGCCATTCGCCGCCCGCGAGCGCACCGGCCAGCTCGAACGTGCCGTCCGCGCCGGTCGCGAGCGCGCGCGAGGTCTCCGGTTGCAGTGTCTCCGGAGCCCCGGCGCGGCGCAG
>JAGQRB010000273.1 GCA_020425925.1 Planctomycetota bacterium | reverse complement strand
TCTGCACGAGCGCTGGCCGGAGTCGAGCCTCGTCATCATCGAGGACGCCGGCCACAGCTCGCACGAGCCCGGCATCACGAAGGCGCTCGTCGCCGCGACCGACCGGATCCGGGACACCGGGAGTCCGACGCTGCCGGCCGAGTGAGCTCGAGGATCCGCGCCGCGCTGCCCTCGCCGGGAAAATCGGGGCTCGATCGTTAGCTCGTCGCCGTGCCGGCACCCCACTGCCGGGCTGCCGGCGCTCTCGCGTGCAGGGCGGCCCGCAACCCCATCGACAGCGAGGGACTCATGCGCCAGCGACTTCACTTTCCTCTCGGACGATTCGCCCGAGTCGTTCTCTCCTCGGCCGCTTTCCTGCTCGCCGCCGGCAGCTCTCCGGCGCAGGCGCCAGAGCCCGGCCGCGATCCCGCCGTGCGTGCAATCGTCGCACTCGATGGCGGCATACCGGACCGCGAGCCGTTCGTGCTGCGCGCGCGCGGCCGGTCGACCGCCGCGATCGTCGCCGCGCACGAGGCCGACGTTCTCGAACGCGAACGCCGTTGCCTGCTCGCGGCCGAGCAGCTGGCTTGGGGTCTGCGGCCTCTCGGTGGCGAGGTGCTGCATCGCGTGCCGGCCTTCCAGATGTGCATCGTCCGCGTCCGGGCGTCGCGCCTCGACGCGATTGCGAAGCTCGCCAACGTGCGCGGCGTCTGGCGTGACTCCTACGCGCCATCGCACGGCCGGCCGGCCCGACCGCTCAGCGATCCGGTACCGTTGTCGGTCGAGCATCACCGCGCGCTGCTCGCCCACGCCGCGGGCTACACCGGTCAGGGCTCGACGAGCTGGGCGCCAGTGATGGCGATTCTCGACGGACCGCTCCCCGGCTTCATCTCGACGTCCGGCACGACGCGGCATCACGCGGTGTTGAATGCTGGCGGTACCAGCGGCGGCGCTAGCCGGGTGCTGGCCGATCTCGACTGGAACAGTCCGCCGACGCCGCTGCCCGTGAGGCCGTTGAACACCACCGGCAAGCAGCCCTGGGACCCGCCGTGGACCAACGTCTACCACGGCCTCGGCGTAGCCGGTATCGCGGCCGGCTCCGCGGTCCCGGGCCCGGGCATTGCGATGTTCTCGGTCGGTCACGCCCCCAACGCCGGGATCGTCGGCATGAACATCATCGACGACCTTCCCATCTACAACAACCCGAACTGCGGCTCGCAGCCGGCCGGCCACTGGGCCTATCAGTCGCAGGTGTTGCTCGCGCTAAACAAGATCGCGGCACTGAAGTTCACCTATACCGGTGTCTTCGACGCAACGCGCCCGATCCGCGTTGCGAACCTGTCGTACGGCGGGCCCCCGAACCCGACGCACCCGACGAACGAGGCGCTGCGCAGCTTGATGGCCGACTACGACATCCTCGTCGTGACATCGGCGGGCAACACGTCGTTGCCGTACGAGAGCCTCTACAACGTGAACGGTCTGACGGTCGGCGGCTACGACTCGTGGTTCGAGCAGGCGAGCGGTACGTGGGGTCGGGTGCTCTGGAACCCGCCGGGCGCATCGCAGAGTACACCCGGACCGCTGACGCGCAGCCGCACGCTCAGCTACTGCTCGGCCGGCGGCGATGCCGACCCGTCGTGGCCGTTGCCCAACAATTTCGACCGCCAGTTCCCCGACATCGGGGCGGTCGCCAGCTCCCAGGTGACGGCCGTGCAGGACGACGAGACGCTGGCCTACGTGACCGACGGCACGTCGCTCGCGGCGCCGCACGTCACCGGTGCCGCGATCCTCGCGATGGCGGGCCCGGACGGTGCTGCGCCGGCCACGCCGTGGACGAGCCTCGAGACCCGCGCCGCCCTGCTCGCGACGACGGAGAACGCGATCGCGGGAGGCAACGGTGACAACCTCACCGGCGCCGGCTTCCTGCGCACCGACCGCGTCACGAGCGCGGCCTCGACTCACGGTCTGAGCGTCTCGACCGCCTCGGTCTCGGGGGCGCAGGGCACGGTCGCGACGCTCGCGACGTTTCCCGTGGTCGCCGGTCAGACCTACTCCGCGGCGATCTCCTGGCTCGCGATGACTTCGGCGCTCGGCATCACGACGCCGAACTGGGCCGACCTCGACCTGACGGTCACCTGGCCCGGCGGCACCGCGAACGCGAACTCCGCGTTCGGCAATCGGACCTGGGAGCGACTCGAGTTCATCGCTGCAGCCGGCGGCACGGCCACGGTGTCCACGACCGTGCTGCGCGGCGCGTCGGCGGCGACGATCCCCGTCGCGGTCGCGACCGCGCGCGTCGATGCCGCGGGCGGTCCGCCTGCCAACGTCTCGTCGGTCGCATCGACGACGCCTTCGACGTGCCAGGTGCAGCAGATCCAGCCGGCGACGCAGCCGTCCTACCAGAGCGTGGGCTCGCCTCCGCCGGTTCCCCTGAACGACCTGCGCGACTTCCTGGGAGCGTCGCTGACGCGCGACGACCGCTGGGTCGCGTTCAAGTTCGACGGCATGGCATTGACCGCGTTCGGCGTCTGCGGCTTCGGCTGGGCTCCTGGCACGCACCTGTCGATCCCGCTCGTGACCCGGGTCGAGCTGCGCACGAACTCGCCACGCGAGATGGTCGTTCCGTGCATGCTCGGCTCGGGCAACACCGGTGGCAGCCCATTCAATACCGCGTCGTATCCGCGCAACGAGTGGCGCGGCTGGATGCGGATTCCGGCGGGCCTCGGCACGGCGACGGCCGAGTTCTACGCCGAGTCGTCGCCGTCGAGCGATCCGGCGTTCAGTCCGCCGCGCTGGTTCTGCGTCAAGCTGCCTCCGGACGTGAAGTGTGGCCGGGTGGTACCCCCGGTCTTCTGCTCGACCTTGCCGTTCGAGCCGTGGGTCAACTGCGCGTTCGCGTGGGCGACCGACGACGCCGGCACCACCTGGTCGGCGCCGACCTACTTCTTCGGTCACGACCTCAAGGTCTACGGCGCCGGGAGTCCGATGTTCTCCACTGGTACGCCGACGCTGACCACGGTCGAGCCGGCTTCGGTCACGAGCGGCGCGATCGAGATCATCGTCAGCGGCGGCGAGCAGGCGACCGCGACGCGGACCGGGGACGCCTACCTGCTGATCGACACGGTCGTGAACCAGACGACGGACATCCAGCTGATCGAGCCGGCGCTCAACGGCACCTGCACGAGCCTCCTGAAGTCGACGACGTTGGCGCTGCCGATCGCCGGAGTCTTCGGCGCCAACACCGGACCCGGGCTCCAGGTGAATCCGACCGTCGGATCGACCGGTCGTCTGCTGCTGCCGTTCGTTGCCAGCCCGACGCTGATCGGCGCGACGGTGCATCTGCAGCTCGTCGAGGCGATCCCGGTGCCGGGTGGCACCAGGCTGCGGCCGTCGTCGATCGAGAGCGTCACCACCGGGCTGTGATCGACACGGACGTGTGGACGTCGCGCCAGCGCGGCGCGACGGGCTCGATCGCGCGCGGTGCATGCGGCGGCGGTGGCGCTGCCAGCGCCGCCGCGATCGACTCGACCGCGCGCGGATCGACGAGCGCCGCGTCGACGCCGGCAATCTCGCGATGCGGTGGGATGTCGGAGCAGATCAGCGGCGCGCCGTGCGCGAGCGCCTCGAGCACGGGCAGGCCGAAGCCTTCGTACAACGAACATGCGACGACGGCACGGCAGATGCTCAGTAGCTCCGCCTTCTCGCGCTCGCTGACGTAGTCGTCGGGTGGGCCGACGAAGCGCAGCGGTGGCAGCCCGGGGTTCCGCGCGGCGGCGAGCGCGTGGGCCGCGCGCACGCGTTGCCGGTTCTTGCGCGGTCGGTCGTCGCCGAGCACGAGGAACGGACCGGTGCGCGCGGCCGGTGCGCCGGCCGGCGCCGTGGGCTCGGGAGTCGCGTGCGGCACGAGGTGGAGCTTGTCGCGGTGGCGTTCGCCGAGGATCCGGACCGCGGCGTCGAGCGTGAAACGTGACGGCGCGATCACGGCGGTGGCCGCGCGCAGCGCGCGCCGGGTCGCGAACCGCCGCCACCAGGTCGAGCGTTCGCCCGACTCGGGATGCAGCCACGGCAGGTCGTGCACGGTCGCGATCGTCGGGCACGGCGCCCGCAGCGGCACCGCGGCGACGCTGCTGTGCACCACGTCGACGGCGAGCTCGCGCAGCAAACGCGGCAGCTGGAGCTGGCGCCGCAGTGCGCCGCGTGGCGCGTCGACGATGCGCACGGCCGGCAGCGCGCCGCGGTCGCCGCCCGGCGGCGCGAGCACGATCACGTCGTCTGGCCAGCGCGCGCCGTAGTCGCAGAGCCCGGTCAGGAACGCGCGCGCGACGCCGGTGATCGGGCCGTCGGCGAGGCAGATCGCGTCGAACGCGACCCTCATCGCGCGGTCTCCCCGGCGACGTCGCGGTAGATCTCGGCGTGCCGCGCGGCGCACTCCGCCCAGCGAAACTGCGCGGCGCGTGCGCGCGCCGACCGCGCCAGCCGGTCGCGGTTGGCGAGGGTGGCTGCGATCGCGGCCGCGAGCGAATCGGCGTCAGTCGCATTCGCGAGCACCGCGGCGTCGCCGACGAGCTCGCGCAGCGCCGGCGTGTCGTTGGCGACGACCGGCACGCCGCACGCCATGGCTTCGATCGGCGGCAGGCCGAAGCCTTCCCAGAGCGACGGATAGACCGACAGCGCGGCGTCGCGGAGCAGCTGCCAAAGCGTCGCGTCGTCGCAGTCGCGGCGCCATTCGATCAGGCCGTCGCGTTCGGCAGCCGCGAGCTCGGCGACGATCTCGTCGCACTGCCAGCCGATCGCGCCGACGACGACCAGTTTCGGGCATGGCGCCGGCAGCTGGCGCCACGCTGCCAGCAGCGTGCGGTGGTTCTTGCGCGGTTCGATCGTGCCGACGCAGAGCGCGTAGGGCTCGGCGCGCGCCGGCGCCGGTGCGCCGGTCGCGTCGGCCGGCACGTGATCGGCGCCGAACGGCACCACGAAGAGCCGTGCGGCGGCGTCGGGTGCAAACTCGCGAACATCGCTCGCGGTGGTCGCCGACGCCACAATCACCGCGTCGGCCCGGCCGATCGCGGCGCGCGTGCGTTCGCGCAGCGTCGCCGCCGCAGCACCGTGCCACGCCGGCTCGCGCACGAACGCGAGGTCGTGCACGGTCAGCACCACCCCGGCGCCTCCGACCGGCGGCTGCACGTAGTCGGTCCAGTGGAACACGCGCGCGCCGCCGGCCAGCCGTTCGGCTGGCAGGCCGAACCGCGCCAGCGTGCCGAGGCTGCGTCCCGGGATCGGCAGCCGATGCAGTCGCGCCGCCTGCGGAACCTCGGCGGCGACGCGCGCCGGCGCCAGGCTGTGGCCGAACAGGTGCACGTCGAGGTCGTCGCGTGCCGCGAGTGCGCGAGCCAGCTCGCGCGTGACGCGGCCGATGCCGGCGCGCGAGAGCAGCGCGGGGCGATAGTCGAGAGCGATCGGAAGACGCACGGCGGACGGCTGCGAACAGAGACGCTGCCGAGGCTACCGCCCTTCCGCGGTTTTTCGCCGGCCGGCGGCGGTCGTTCCGTCGCCCGGAGGGATACCATGATCCGCCTCGCGCCTCCGGCCGCCCTCGCAGCGCTCGCATCCACCGGTCTCGCCCAGTCGGCGAGCTTCACCCCGTACGGTGCCGGCTGTGGTCTCAGCGGGCCACCGCCGCTGATCCAGGCCGTCACGCTGCCGCAGCTCGGCAGCGCGTTCACGGTGCGCTACGTCGCGTTGCCGGCCGGCCAGACGCCGGTCAGCATCGACCTGCCGGCGCTGGTGATGGGGCTGCAGCAGGCGTCGACGCCGGTGCCGGTGCTGTCGTCGCTGCAGCCGGCGAACTGCAACTTCCTCACCAGCAGCGAGATCGCGGTCATCATGCCGTGGAACGGCACGAGCTATCCGAGCCAGTACACGGTGCAGATCCCGAACGACCAGAACCTGCTCGGGGTCGCGTTCCATCAGCAGTGGGTCGAGCTCTACAGCCGCTGCCAGCCGACCTGCACGCCGATGATGATCCGGGTGACGAACGCGGCGACGGCGGTCGTCGGGCTCTGACCCGGCGAGTCGGTCGCGCCGGGCGGGAACCTGCGAACGGGGCAGTCGTCGGCCGTGTCCGCGGCTATCTTCGGCCGCGGTCCGATCGGCATGCAACGCAGCAACCTCTTCCTCCTCGCCGCGGTCGCCGCGGGCATCGCCGTGATGACCGTGTGGCGGCTCACCGCCGAGGAGTTCCCGCCGCCGCTGCCGGGGCCGGAACCGGTAGAAGGCATCGACACCAACCACATCGGCAGCGAGACCCCGCCGCCGTCGCCGCCACCGTTCGCGGGCCCGCGCGTCGTGGTCGCGGTGCAGCCGCGCGAGCGTTTCGTCGCGCCGCCGACGCCGCGCGTGCAGGCCGTGCAGCTGCCGAACCGCGAGCCGCTGCCGACGCGTTTGCTGGCGGGCACCGGCAGCAGTCCGTGGGACGAAGATGCGCGCGCCGGCACCGCGCTGGTCGCGGTCGCGACCGACGGCGGTGAGCTCGTGCGCCAGGTCGCGGTCGAGGCGGGTGAGACGACCGAGCTCGAGCTGCGCGGTCTGCTCGCGGTCACCGGCCGCGTGCGCGACGTCGCGGGCTCGCCGATCGCGGGCGCGCGGGTCTGGCTCGGCGCACTCGACACCGACGGTCGCAACGTGCACCTCGAAACCGACGCCGACGGCGCGTTCGAGGCCGGCGTGCGTTCGGGCGGTGGGGTGCCGCTGCTGGCGTGGGCGCCGGGCTACGCCGCGACCGGCCGCACCGTGCAGGTCGAGGTCGACGACCGCCGCGAGTTCGAGATCACGCTCGAGCCGGGCGCGACGCTCGCGGTGCAGATCGCCGGCAGCGCGACCGAACCCGAGATCGGTGAAGTGCTGGTCGCGCCGACCGCGAACCGCACCGCCGCGGTGCTGCGCTATCCGTTCTTCCTGCAAGGGCTGGTCGGCGGCGCCGCGCTCGACGAACGGGGCCACGCCGAGCTCACGTTCCTGCCGGCCGAGGGCGAGCTCGCGCTGACCGTGCTGCACCCGCTGGTCGCGATCGGAGCGCACCGCGAGGCCCGACTCGGCAAGCGCGATCCGTGCACGGTGCCGTTGCGCTTCGCGCCGGCGTGGTCGGGCGTGCTGCACGACGACAGCGGCGTACCGATCGCCGGCGCCGAGGTGTTGCTGCGACCCGAGGGGCGCGCGGTGCACACCGGCGGCGGCCTCCTGCTGCTGCCGCCGCCGCTCGCCGCGACCGGCTGCTACTTCGCGGCGACCGCCGCCGGCGGCGGCTTCACCTGCGCGTTGCCGCGAGCTGGTGACGTGCTGGCGCTGCGCGCCCGCGGCCATGGCGGGCGCGATCTGAAGATCGGCAGCGAGCCGCCGAGCGCCGAAGAGCTCTGGCTGCCGGTCTGGCACGGCGGCGAACCCGTGCTGCGACTCGCGCCGCCGACGCCAGGAGCCGGCTGGCGTGCGGAGTTCGATCTCGGCGGCGGCACGGTGATCGAGTGTGAACCCGGTGCGATCGCGGTCGCGGCGCTGCCGTACTTCGGCGCGTTCGACGTCACGGTGACGACGTTCGCCGGCGACGAGCAACGCGGCGAGCGGCGCTACGAACGTGTCGTTGCGACCGGGCCGATCGATCTGCAGCCGCCGCCGCTCGAGTAGCGCGACGTCGCCGCGCGCAGTTGCCCGCCGACGCGTAGTCGCGCTTCGAGACCGCGCCGAACCGCGATCGCATCGGCGTCTCGGCGCCGGCTGTCGCGAGGCTCGACACCACCGCCGACCGCGAGCGCGTGAGCGAGGTATTCTTCGGTGCGTGTCGCTTCCCGTGGCACGCGCCTCGTGTGGCTTCGTTGTGTGGTGGGGGGCCGGACCTGCAGCCAGGTCCGGTCCCCGCTTTTTTTGCTCACCGGAGCCCTCTACGGTCGCGCGCTTGAGCATCCTGCGCGATCCCGTCCACGGCGACATCGAGCTCTCGCGCGACGAGCTCCGGCTGGTCGACACGGCCGAGTTCCAGCGCCTGCGCGGCATCAAACAGCTCGGCAGCGCGAGCCTGGTGTTCCCCGGCGCGGTGCACACCCGCTTCGAGCACTCGATCGGCACCGTGCACGTCGCCGACCTGCTGCTCGACGCGTGCAACAAGAACGCCGCCAAGGACCCCGCCGGCTGCCACCGGGTCACCGCCGAGGAGCGCCGCATCGTGCGCGCCGCGGCGCTGCTGCACGATGTCACGCACGTACCGTACGGGCACAACATCGAGGACCAGACCGGGCTGCTGCCGCGCCACGACGAGCCCGAACGCTATCGCGCGGTGCTCGGTGACACCGAGCTGGGTCGGGAACTCGACCGCCAGGGCCTGCGCAGCGACGTGCTCGCGATCCTGACCGGCGAAGGCCGCACCGTGCCACCGTTCTGGAAGCAGGTGCTCAGCGACACGATCGACGCCGACCTGCTCGACTACCTCCGCCGCGACGCGCACTACACCGGCCTCGAGCTGCGCTACGACCGCCGTGTGCTCGACTACTTCCGCATCGATCGCCAACGCGGCGAACTGTTCGTCGACTGCGAGAAGAACGGCATGCTGCGCGAGGACATCGTCAGCGAGCTGCTGCGCGTGCTCGAGTGCCGCTACCACTTCAGCGAGCGGGTCTACTACCACCACGCCAAGATCGCCGCCGGCGCGCTGCTGTCGCGCATGGTCGAGCTCGCGCTGCGCGCCGGCGCACTGACCGCCACGGAGCTGATGGCGGCGACCGACGAGTCGCTGATCGTTCGCCTCGGCGAGCTCGATCTCGGCGACGAACGCGCGAATGCGCGGCTGCGGCGCGATGTGCTGCGGTTCCGCCGGCGCGCGCTGCCGAAGCGCGTCTTGGTGTTGCCCTACTACGTCAACCAGGGCGTGCAGCAGGAGCTGCTCGACACGTTCTTCACGCCGGGCAAACCCGAGCCGCGGTTCGAATGGGAAGCTGCGATGGAGGCGCAGGCCGAACGCGAGCTCGGCGAGGGCGCCGACGTGATGCTCTACTGCCCGAAGCGCCGCATGCAGCTCAAGGAAGTGAAGACGCTGGTGCGCTTCCCGGGATCGGGCGAGCGCACGCTGCCGCTGGACACGTTCTCCGACGACCTGCCGCGATTGCGGGATCTCGCGGACAGCTATCCACGGTTGTGGAAGCTCTACGTGTTCTCATCGCTCGCCGACAAGGGCCAGCGGCGCAAGCTGCAGGAGATGTGTCTGGCGGCGCTGCCGGCGGGGTGCAAGAACGCACTGGCCTTGTGATCGGCGACGGCGGGTTCTGCGACCCTTCCGAACTCGTGCCCCCGCCTGAAACGAGATTGCGTCTTCCGCGGTGATCGGATCACACCTGGGCCAGGCCGCCGTCCGCGAACACCTCGCTTCCGGTCATGAAGCTACTGTCGTCCGAGGCGAGGAATGTCGCCACGCTGGCGATTTCCGAGGGATCGGCGAGGCGTCCAAGCGGCGTCGCACTGACCAGTGCCTGCCTGGCTGCTGTCGCCTGCCCAGAATCCTCGAGGAGTTCCTGCAGGCCCGGCGTTTCGGTCGCACCCGGAGAGAGCACGTTCACCCGAATCCCGGTGCCCGTGAGGTCGAGGGCCCAGTTGCGAGCGAAGTTGCGGATCGCTGCTTTCGCGGCGCTGTAGACGCTGAAGGATGGGGTTGCCATGCTACCCGTCGTCGAGCCAGTCAGGATGATCGACGCGCCGCTGCGCATGAGTGGAAGAGCCTTCTGCACCGTGAACACGGTTCCTTTGACGTTCGTGTCGAAGATCCGATCGAAGTGCGCGGCGGAGACTTCGGACAAGTGGGCGTTGGCGCCGACGCCCGCGTTCGCGAAGAGGATGTCGAGTTGCCCCCGCTCTCGGCGAACGGTCTCGAACAGCCGATCCAGGTCCTGCGCGTTGGTCACGTCGCCTTGAACGCCCACTGCGCCATGCCCGATCTCGGCCACGGCCGAATCGAGGGCCTCGCGCGTCCTGCCGAAGAGGAAGACGGTCGCTCCTTCTGCCACGAATCGCTTGGCAGTAGCGAGGCCGATGCCTGTGGAGCCGCCGGTGATCGCGGCAGTCTTGTTCTGGAGTTTGCTCATCGGCGCGCAATAGACCCGGAGCATACTTTCGAACAAGTATTCACCTTTTGGTAAGTAGTTGCCATGCCTGAGCCGTCGCCTCGGTCCTTCCTCTGCGGCCTCGACGCCGCACTTCGCTTGATCGGAGCGAAATGGAAGCCACTGATCCTCCACTTCCTCTACTCGGGACCAAAGCGATATGGAGAGCTGAAGCGTTGCGTGGCTGGCGTCACCGACAAGGTCTTGATCCAGCAGCTGAAGGATCTGGAGGCTCACGGTGTCGTGTCCCGCACCGACCACCAGGAGATTCCGCCGCGGGTCGACTACGCGCTCACCGAGTTCGGAAGAGGGCTGGCCGACGCCTTGAAGCCGCTCTGCGAATGGGGGGAAAGGCAATCGACGAGGATTGCGAGAGCCTTGTCCTGAAACACGGACCGGTCGGTGCGTGCCGACTCGACCTGTATCGGAAGCGAGCGCTAGCCGTTCCAGTCGCCGCGATACCGCAGCACCAGATCGCGCACCTTGCGATACACCGCCGTCGTCGCCCGGACGTCGTGACGGTTGTACTCCGCGATCTTCACGATCTCCCCGCGCGCATACGCCGGTGCGACCATCGAGCCGTCCATCTGCTCCTTCGGGCTCTCGATGCCGAGCGCCCAGCAGATCACGTCGAGCTTGCTCGGGCCGCGGCCGCGCTGGGTCAGGATCTCGAACAGGTCGAGGTGCGGGCGGAGCGCGAAGCGCTGTGACACCAGGTCGACGCGCGCCGGGATGCCGTGGATCAGGCTGCGCGAGACCAGGAACGGCACGTCGAAGCCGCGGCCGTTGAACGACACGACGCACTCGGAGCGGCTGCACAGCGCCCAGAACGCGCGCAGCAGGTCGGCCTCGCTCATCAGCCGCAGCCACGGCGGACGGTCGGCGTCGGCGATCTCGAAACCGTCGGGCGGCACGGCGAGCACCGTGACGTCGTCGAGCGAGTCCTGCTCGCTGTCGCCGTCGCCGATCGCGAGCGAGACCACCTTGCCGAAGAACGGGCTCATGCCCATGAACTTGCGCGCCTCGGCCTCGATCAGGTCGGGCTCGCTGTGCTGGCGCGCGGCGAAGCCCTTCAGCGCGTCGTCGACGCTCTCGGGCAGGTCCTTGCGATCGAACGCGGGCACGGTCTCGATGTCGAAGACCAGCGTGCGACAGCACAGGTCCTCGACCATCTCGAGCGCCGGATCCTCGATCTGGCCGGGATCGAAGCCCTCGGGCGCGTCGCCCGGATCGACGACCTTGAGTCGCTCGACGATGAGCTGCTTGTTGCCCTTGTAGCTGTCCATCCGGCCGAGCACTTTGACGATCGACAGCGGCGGCGCGTCGACGGCGGCGTCGATCGCCGCTTCGTGCTCGTTCCAGATCTTGCCCGCGATCACGAGGTCCTTGTCGGCGAGCTCGAGCACGACGAACGGCCGGCCGTCGCGCGTCTCGAGCTTCTTCGCCGAGCGCAGCTGTGCGAAGACGATCCACTTGTGCTCGGTGACCTCGAGCGCGGCGAGGCCGTCGGCGAGCGGCGCGTGTTCCTTCTGTTCGTCGGCGTTCACGCCTGCTCCGCCCAGGCGCGCAGCCGGTCGACGCCCTTCTCGAGCTGCTCCATCGCGGCGGCGTAGCTCAGCCGCACGAACCCCGGGATCGCGAACGCGCTGCCCGGCACACCGGCGAGCAGGTGCTGTTCGAGCAATTGTTCGCAGGCTGCGACGTCGTCGATGCCGCGTTCGTCGCAGAGCTGCCGGATGTCGACCAGGGCGTAGAACGAGCCCATCGGCGCCTGCAGCCGCAGGCCCGGGATGCGGTTGATCTCGTGCAGCAGGAAGGCGCGGCGTTCCTCGAACTGGCGCATCCGCATCGCGTGTTCCTCGGGCAGCGGCTGCTCGCAGGCCGCCAGCATCGCCGCCTGACTGATCGTGCACGGGTTGCCGAGCACCTGGCTCTGGATCCGGGCGCAGACCTCGATGATCGGCTTCGGCGCCGCCATGAAGCTCACGCGCCAGCCGGTCAGCGTGTGGCTCTTGGTGAAACCGTTGACCACGATCGTGCGCTCGCGGGCGCCGGGCAGGCTCGCGGGACTGATGTGCTCCGCACCGTCGTAGAGCAGCGTCGCGTAGATCTCGTCGGAGAGGATCCACATGTCGGTCGCGATCGCGGCCTCGACGATCGCCTGCATCTGGGCGCGGGTGGCGACGGCACCGGATGGGTTGTTCGGGAAGTTGAGAACGATGCCCTTGCAGCCGTGCTCGCGTGCGGCGCGTTCGATCGCGGCGGCGTCGTGCACGAAGCCCTGCTCGGGCACCGGCGGCAGCACGATCGGTTCGCCGCCGGCAATGCTCACCAGAGCCGGGTACGACACCCAGTACGGCGCCAGCAGCAGCACCGGGTCGCCGGGCTCGACGATTGCTGCGAGGGCCATGTGCAGCGCACCTTTCGCGCCGGCACAGACCATCACCTCGTCGTGGTCGTAGTCGAGACCGAACGCGGTGCCGAACCAGCGCGCGCCGGCGCGGCGCAGTGCCGCGGTGCCGGCCGCCGCGGTGTAGCGGTAGTCGCCGCGCTCGATCGCATGGATCCCGGCCCGAGCGATCGGCGCCGGCGTCGGGGCGTCGGGCTCGCCGGCGCCGAGCGAGACGACGTCGTGGCCCTGGGCGGCGAGCTCGGCTGCCCGCGCCGAGATCGAGAGCGTCGCCGACGCCTCGATGCGGCGGGAACGCGCGTTGGGGGCGAGGCCGCTCGACGGGCCGGTAGCGCTCGACGGGCCGGTGGTCATCGGGCCAGTAGAACGCCCCGCTCTGGCGAAGGCAAATCGCCGCGCCGGTCCCCGCCGCAGGCGCGGCAGCGGCGGGTCGCGGCGGAATAGTCGCGCCGCTCGTCCGTCGGAGCCCGGTCGCGGCCGAGACCCGGCGTGCCTCGCGTCCCCGAGCCGCTACGCTGCCGACCGATTCCATGGCCCAGAAAGCGAAGTCCCCCCGGAGCAAGAAGCGCCTGGTGCGCAACCTGGCCCTCGGCCTCGTCGCGCTCGTGGCGTTCCTGCTGCTGTTCGTCGCCGCGTTCGTCTTCAATCCGTTCGAGGGCTCGGTGCGCGACGTGCGCGACCTGGTGCCGCGCGGCGTCGAGTTCTTCGCGCGCAAGCTCGACCTCGCCGACGACTTCGCGGTGTTCCCCGAGCCGAAGTTCTGGCGGTCGCTGACCGAGACGGTGGGCTTCGCCGAGCTGCGCGAGGGCGCGCTGGCCCAGGATCTGCGCCGCGCCGGGATCGAGAGCTCGATCGAGCAGCTCCGCGAGACGTTCGCGCAGGTCGAGCGCGACAGCCACGGTTGGGTCGATCTGATGCGCGACCTGCTCGGGCGCGAGATCGTCGTCGCGGGCTACATGCAGGACCGCTCGACGACGCCGGCCCGGCCGCTGGCCGAGCCGCACTGGTGTGCCTACATGCGCGTCACCTGGCGCATCAAGGCCGCACTCGGGCTCGCGGGGTTCGGCTTCGTGCAGAGCACGATCGAGCAGAACGGCATCACGATCGTCGCCGACGGTGACCTGCTGGCGGTGACGCCGCGCGGCGCGCCGGGCCCGCTCTACGTCAAGCGCCACCTCGACGTGCTGATGGTGGCCAACGACAAGAGCATCCTCGACGCGTCGCAGCGCCTGATCGACGGCAACCGCGACGAGGAGCCGCTCGGTCAGATGGCGAACTACACCGACGGCGCCGTCGCCCGCATCGCCGAGTGGGGCGAGGACAACGCGATCGACGATCCGAACGTGCTCGAGTTCGTGGTCGAACCGAACGCGTTCGACGGCTTCCAGCGTTTCGCCGCCGGCTGGCCGAATCCGGCGCACAAGGACAGCATGAACGAGCGCGTGCTCGCGAGCTTCGTCAACCTGCGCGGCTGGCTGATGCTGGCCGGCGGCGTGCTGTTCGATCACAACATCCTGGCGGCAACCGGCCAGATCGTGCTCAACAGCAAGCAGCACACCGCGTTCCAGAGCACGTTCTACGCCGCCGAGAGCAAGCCGCGCGAGGACTGGCTCAACCCGTTCCTGACGATGGTGCCGCAGGACGCGTGCGCCGCGGTCGGGATGCGCATGCCGGTCGGCGAGTTCCTGCACGCGATGTTCGCGGCGCTCGAGCCCGCCGAGCGCGATCTCGCCAACGAGATGGCGCGGCGCTCGACATTCCGCAACGAGCAGCTGACCGACATGAACGACCTGATCTCGCGGCTCGAGATCGCGTTCCTGCCGCGCGCCGGCTTCGTATTCCGGCGCAACGTCCCGGACATGTCGCGCGACGACGACGGCCAGCTCAAGGTGCCGGTCGCGCGGCGCTCGCCGATCCCGCAGATCGCCTGGGTGTTCTGGCTGCGCCCCGGCAGCGAGGGCATGCTCGAGGACCTGATCCAGATGCTGCGCAACAGCCCCGGCAACTTCCACATCCGCAAGGTGTGGAACCTGCGGGTGCCGTTCTCGGGCGGCACGCTGCCCGAGCCGGTGTGGGAGTTCTGCAACGCGCAGATCCCGGCCACCGGCGAGGTCGCGATGATCGTGTTCCGCGAGTTCTTCGTGATGTCGAACTCCGGGCCGCTGATCCAGGACATCCTGCGCACGCGCTACGGCGTCGACAACAACCGCTCGATCGTGCAGAGCCCGGACTTCGATCTGTTCGAGCGCGAGCTGCCGACCGCGCTCAACGCGTTCGTCTGGCTGCGCGGCAAGAACCTCGTCGACGTGCTCGACGACTACCAGAAGTTCGCCGCCGCCGACTCCGAGCGGCCCGATGCCGACTGGCTCAGCATCGTGCGGCCGGAGATCGAGCAGGAGGTCCGCCGGACCAAGTTCCCGGCCTACCCGAGCAAGGCCAGCATCCCGCAGAACGTGCTGCGCGGCGAGTTCGAGCAGGCGGTGCAGGAGGCGATGGCCGAGCGCTGGCGCCGCGAGAAGACCAACTTCTCGGCCGACGACCGCGCCCAGGTCCAGCAGCTGCGCGGCATGGCCCAGCTGCTGCGCGACGGCTACATCCAGCTCGAGCTGATGCCGAACTACATCCGCTACCAGACCAAACTGCTGCTGAACCTGGACTAGGGGCCGGAACGGGCGGCGGTCCGCCCGCCGTCCGGTGGCCCGCCGGCATTGAAAAACCGGGGCGAGTCGCTAGCCTCTCCGCCCTCCTACGCCCAGGTGGCGGAATTGGCAGACGCACCAGCTTGAGGTGCTGGCGCCCGTTTTAGGGCTTGCAAGTTCAAATCTTGTCCTGGGCACCACTCCCTGAAGATCGTCGGGAGGCGCGGCGAACGGGTCCCACCCGTTCGCCGCCACTTTTTCAGGTCGCCACTTCTCAGGTTGCCGGCGCGACCGAGCTCTGCATGTCGCGCCAGAGTTCCTCGACGTGGCTGCGCTCGGTCGCGAGCGCGCCGATCGAGACCCGCACCAGCCAACGGCCGTCGAGCTGAGCCGGCGTGAGCCAGGCGCGCCCGCTGCGGGTCAGCCGGTCGTGCCACGCGAGCGTGTGGGCGTCGAGCGCCTCGCCCTGCAGGCCAGCGGGCTCGTGACGAACGCAGAGCGTCTGCAGCGGCACCGGTGCGCAGAGCCGCCAGCCCGACGCCGCCGCGATCTCGGCCGCGAGCCAGCGCGCGTTGTCGAGGTCGCGCCGCAGCCGCGCCTGCAGCCGCGCGGTGCCGTGGGTGACGATCAGGCTCCAGAGCTTGAGCGCGCGGAAGCGGCGGCCGAGCGCGATGCCCCAGTCGCGGTAGTTGACGACGCGATCGTCGACGGTCGTGCGCAGGTAGCTCGGGCTCGTGCTCATCACGCGCACGAGATGGTCGGGATCGCGGACGAACAGCACCGAGCAGTCGAACGCGGCGCCGAGCCACTTGTGCGGATTGACGACGATCGAGTCGGCTCGTTCGACGCCGTGCCAGAGCGTGCGGCACTCCGGCAGGATCATCGCCGACCCCGCCATCGCGGCATCGACGTGCAGCCAGGCGCCGTGCGCGGCCGCGACCTCGGCGCAGGCGTCGACCGGATCGATCGCGGTCGTCGTCGTCGTGCCGGTCGTCGCGATCACCGCGGTCGGCTGCAGGCCGTTCGCGAGATCGGCGTCGACCGCCGCGCGCAGCGCCGTCGGGGCGAGTGCGAACGCCGCGTCGGTCGCGACCTTGCGGAAGCGATCGCGCGCGAAGCCGGCGAGCAGCACCGCCTTGTCGATCGAGCTGTGGGCCTGGCCGCTGGTGTAGACCGTCTTGTCGGCGAGCGGTGTCGTGTCGCGTTCGCGGGCGCAGAGCATCGCGATCAGCGAGCCGGTCGAGGCGGTGTCCTGGATCACGCCGTGCCAGGCGTCCGACAGCCCGAGCATCTGCCGCAGCCACTCGGTGGTGCGCTGTTCGAGCTCGGTCAGCGCCGGCGCCGACTGCCACGCGAGCCCGAGCACGCCGAGCCCGGTGCTCAGGAAGTCGCCGAGCACCGAGGCGAGGTCGCCGTTCGACGGGAAGTAGCCGAAGAAACGCGGGTGTTGCCAGTGCGACAGCGCCGGCAGCAGCAGATCGTCGAGATCGCGCAACACCGCGTCGAAGCCGGCGGGCTCGACCGGTGGCGCGGCCGGCAGGCGCGCGAGCAGCTCGCCGGGCTCGGCGCGACAGAGCACCGGTTCGGCCGCGACGCGGGCGCGGTAGTCCGCGATCCAGTCGACGACGCGGTGGCCGAATCGGCGGAATTCTTCGGGGCTCATCGACGATTCGTTCATGTCGGACTGGAAAGGCGGTGCCATGCGAAGGGCGGTTCGCGAGCGCGCCGGTGCGCGATCGACGCCATGGTGGTGTCGTAGCGCGCGACGAGCGAGATTGCAGCGACCTCGATTGCTATGCTTCGCCGCTGTCCATGACCGAACCGCGAAGAATACCGGACTCTGGCCGTCCTTCGCCGCAGCAGATCGCTACCACGATCGCGCTGCTCGCCGACGACGCGGGCGTGGTGCAGGCCTCGGCGCGCGAGCGCCTCGTGCTGTGGGGCGACGCCGCGGTCGCCCAGCTCGAGACCGCGACCGAGTCCGACAGCATGCTGGTGCGGCTGCGATCGCGCGCCGTGCTGCGCGCGATCGAGATGCGGAAGGACCTGCGGCGCTTCGGTCGGCTGCAGTTCGAGCGCCACGGTCGCGGCTCGGCGCCGGTTTTGCTCGAGGGCGCGGTGCTGCTGTCGCGGCTGGTGCGCACCTTCGTGCCCGGTAGCGACGAGCTCGGTCGCAAGCTGCGGCGGCATGCGCTGGCGCTGAAGCGCGAGTTCAGCGGCCGCAGCCTGCCGACCTGCGCGCGCTTGCTCGCCGAACGGCTGCACGACGAGCTCGGTCTCGCCGGCGTCGGGTCGGGCGATGGCGAGGGCGAGGCCAGCGTGCTCGAGCTCGACCACGTGCTGCTGCACGGCGTGATCGCGCGCGGCACCGGCATCCCGGTGTCGCTGTCACTGATCTATCTGCTGGTCGCGCGCTGGGCCGGGCTGTCGGTCTCCGGCGTCGCGTTGCCGGATCACTTCCTCGTGCGGCTGCACGGCGTGCGGCCGGTGCTGGTCGATCCGTTCCACGCCGGGCGCACGATCACCAAGGCCGACTGCTCGCGCTACCTGCGCGCCAGCGGCCACGAGCAGGTCCGGCACCACCTGCGCGATCTCGACGATCGCGAGGTGCTGGTGCACTACCTGCGCGCGCTGCAGCGTGCCGCGAGCTATCGCGCCGTGCCCGAGGCCCGGCGGGCTCTCGGTCGCGCGCTGACCCTGCTCGAGCCGGCCTGAAGTGGCGCGCGGTCCCGCGGGTCTCGTCGCGCTGCTCGCATCGGCGTTGGCGAGCGGCTGCGTCGGCATCTTCCAGCGCCCGATGCCGGCGACGGTGCCGAGCTACGCCATCGAGGTCGCCGCCTCGGCGGCCGGCGCGCTGCGGGTCGGCAGCGCCGAGCGCGATGTCACGCCCGCGGTCGGCGGCTACCTCGCCGGGTTCAACCTCGGCCGCCGCAGCACCGGCGTCGCCTCGCCGCTCAAGGTTCGCGCGCTCGTGCTCGAGCTCGGCGATCGCCCGTTCGCGATCGTCGGCATCGACAACCTCGGCATGCTGCGCGAGGACGTCGACTGGGTGAAGCGTGGCGTAGCGGGCTTCCGCAACGGTGACATCTGCGTCTGCGCCAGCCACACCCACGCCGGCCCGGATCTGATCGGGCTCTGGGGCTTCTATCTCTGGACCTCCGGCCGCGATCCGGACTACCTCGCGGCCGTGCGCGCGGCGACCGCGGCGGCGATCGCCGAGGCGCGGCAGAACGCCGTGCCGGCCGAGTTCGCGGTCGGTCGCGCGCTGCTGCCGCCCGAGGGTCTGGTGCGCAACAGCAACCGCGGCGGCGTCTTCGATCGCCGTCTCGTCGTGCTGCAGGCGCGCGCGCGCGACGACGGCCGACCCGTCGGCACGCTGCTGCACATGGCCTGCCACCCCGAGGTCATGCGCCGGCGCAACACCGAGATCTGTGCCGATTTCGTCGGCGAGCTCTGCGACGAGTGGCGCGCGCGCGGCCACGGCCAGGCAGTGTTCGTGAACGGCGCGCTCGGCGCGATGATCTCGCCCGCGATCGAGCGCGGCGACCTGCAGGGCGTGGTCGAGTTCGGCCGCGGCGCCTGCGACGTCGCCGAACGGGCGCTCGCGGTCGCCGAGCCGCTCGCGGTCGACGCGGTCGAGGTGCGGCGGCGCGACGTGTTCCTGCCGATGGACGCGATCGGGTTCCGGCTCGGTCGGATGACCGGCGCGCTGCCGCGCGAGGTGTTCGACGACAAGGCGCGCTCGACCGTCGGATTCCTGCGTATCGGCGGCTTCCGTGCCGCGCTGGTGCCGGGCGAGATGGAGCCCGCGCTCGCCGAGCGTGTGCGCGCCGAGCTCGGCATGCCCGAGCTCGTGATGTTCGGGCTGTGCGACGACGAGGTCGGCTACCTGCTGCGAGCGCAGGAGGCGCGCGATCCCGAGTTCGCCTACGAACGTTCGATGAGCCCGTGCCTGCTCGCCGGCGAGATCGTGTGCGCCGAGCTCACCGGCCAGCAGCGCGCGGGCGCACGCTAGCGGAACGCGTTCGGCGGCGCGCCGAGGCTGTACGGCAGCCAGTCGTCGACGGTCCAGAGCACCGGCAGGATGAACCTGCCGGCGTAGGAGAACAGCAGGATCAGGATGACGAGCTGCATGTACGGGATCCGCATCAGCCCGTCGTAGAACTGCCGCGCCGGTCGCGACAGCCCGGTCAGCACGCTGGCGCCGTCGAGCGGTGGCAGCGGGATCAGGTTGAACACGAACAGCACGATGTTCAGGAACAGGAACACGCCCGCGATCTTGCGCAGTGCGACCATCGTCTCGCCGTCGGGCCGCGCGATGAACCAGAGCATCGTGAACGCGATCGCCGCCAGCAGCAGGTTCGCGAGCGGGCCGGCGGCCGACATCAGCGCGGCCTTCTTCGGATGGTGGTAGGCCCAGATCGGGTCGATCGGCGCGTGCGCGAAGCCGAAGCAGTAGGTGCCGTTGCTGAGGTAGAGCATCAGCAGCGGCAGCACCAGCATGCCGAACGGCTCGCGCTGCATGTGGGGGATCGGGTTGAGCGTGACCTGGCCGGCGTTGTAGGCCGTGCGGTCGCCGCCGAGCATCGCGAACCAGGCGTGTGCGGCCTCGTGCACCGTGACGCTGATGACGAACGTCACGAACCAGAGGATGGCGAGCTCCCAGTTCACCGCTCGTCCTCCGCGGCCGTCGCGGATTCGCCGTCGTCCGCATCCATCGCCGCGGCGACCTCGTCGACCGCCTTCTTGACCTTGACCTCGGTCGCCAGCAGCTTCTTGCGGCAGAGCGCCAGCAGCGTGGCGGCGCGCTCGACCTTCTCGGACAGCTCGTCGAGATCGATCTCGCCGGATTCGATGTCCCGCAGGATCTCGTCGAGCTCGGTGGTCGCCTCGGCGTAGCTCGGCTCGGCGGACTTCTTGGCCTTCTTGTCGCTCATGGTGATTGCTCCGGCGTGCTGCTCTGGATCTCTTCGATGCGCGTGCCGACGCGGCCGTCGCGGAACTGCACGACGAGCGCAGAGCCCGGCGCGAGGCCGCGGGCCGCGGTGACGACGCGGCCGTCGGCGCCGCGCGCGAGCGCGTAGCCGCGTTCGAGGACGCGCTCGGGATCGAGCAGGCGATGGCGTTCGGCCGCGGCGGTGAGGCGCAGTTCGGCGCGTTCGAGACGGCGCGCGGCAGCGTTCTCGATCCGCGCCGCGACCG
>JAGQRB010000272.1 GCA_020425925.1 Planctomycetota bacterium | reverse complement strand
CAGCAGGCGAGCGACGCAGCGAGCAGGGCAACTCCGGCTCGCGCGCGCCGTTGCCAGGAACCGCGTGGGGTGCACATCGGGTGGTCTCAGTGTCCGAGGGCTGCCCGGACCCTCGCGACGTCGTCGCGGGTGACGGCGTCGCTCGAGTTGCCCCAGGCGTTGCGCACGTAGGTCAGCACGTTCGCGACGTCGTCGTCGGACAGCGCCTGAGCCGGCATGACGCCGACGTACTTCTTGCCGTTGACGACGATCTCGCCCTGCAGCCCGGCGATCACGGTCCGGATCGCCCGGTCGCTGTCGGCCATCAGGTAGTCGGACTTCGCGAGCGGCGGGAAGGCCGGGGGCAAGCCCTGGCCGTTCTTCTGGTGGCAGGCGAAGCAGACGGACTCGTAGAGCCGCTGTCCGAGCGCGAGGCGCTCCTCCTTGGTGCGCTGGGTCGGCACCTCCGTCGCCGCGACGCCGTCGGGGGCGGGCACGGCCTGGACCGCGCCGCCCTCGGGGTGGTAGATGCCCTCGCGCTGGGTCCCCGTGTAGACGTCGACCTCCGGCCTCCCGGTGACCCGGAGGATGCCGAGCGCGCCCTTGTTGAAGGTGCGGAAGATCGCGTGATCGACCAGGATGTAGTCGGCAGGCGTGTTGATCTCGAACTCGACGACTGCGGCGCCACCGGGCGGCACGAGCGTCGTCTGGACGTTGTTGTTGACGAGGTCGCCGCCCTCGGCGCGCACGACGTCGAAGATCTCCCCGATCACGTGGAAGCTCGAGACCAGGTTGGGGCCGCCGTTGCCGACGTACAGGCGGACGGTCTCGCCGACGCGGGCGACGATCGCGTTGTCGCCGGTCAGGGCGCCCACGCGGCCGTTGAACAGCACGTAGTCGGGGTTCTCGTCGAGCGCCTTCTGCATCGAGAACGGCTGGAAGCCAGCCTGGCCGTGCTTGCCGTCGGTGTAGAAGTCGCCCTGGCAGACATAGTACTCCTGGTCGACCTTGGGCAGTCCCTCGCGCGGCTCGACCAGGATCAGGCCGTACATGCCGTTCGCGATGTGCATGCCGACCGGCGCGGTTGCGCAGTGGTAGATGAACAGGCCCCGGTTGAGGCAACGAAACGAGAACGTCGCGGAGTGCCCGGGCGCGACGAACGACGCCGAGGCGCCGCCGCCCTGGCCGGTGACCGCGTGCAGGTCGATGTTGTGGGGCAGCTTGTTGTCCGGGTGGTTGGCGAGCGTGAACTCGACCAGGTCCCCTTCGCGGACCCGGATGAAGCTGCCCGGGACCGTGCCGCCGAACGTCCAGAAGGTGTAGTCGACGCCGTCCGCGATCGGGGCGGTGAACTCGCGCACCTCAAGGTGCACCTTCACCTTGGTGGCGTGCTTGCGCGTGATCGCGGGGGGCACGAACGGCGGCGCGGTCAGCTGTGCGACCTCCTCGCCGACGATGGGCTCGTCGACCGGCGCGATGGCCTTTGGCGCGGCCCCAGTGGGCTTGCTCTTCTGCGCGCCGCCGCACGCGATGGAGGAGAGACCAAGGAGAGCGAGAGCGGCCCAGCGGGCCCCGGCGTCGAGTGAGAAACGCATTGGGGATGTGTATGTCCAGAAAGGAGGCTCTGTCCGAACGAGGGGAGGCGGGCTCGCTTGCTGGGCTCTAGGGACCGCTCGGCGCCGGAACTGTGGCGTAGTCCGGCGGGCGACCCCACCCCGTGTGGAATCGGTGCGTTCGCTTGACGGCGATCTCGGGCTGGCCAGAATGCGCTCGTGATCCTCTCGCGCACGGCGATCTACGCGCTGCGGGTGCTGACGCTGCTGGGGCGAGCGGCGCCCGCGGAGAACCTGACCGCGGCGCGATTGAGCAGCGGGGCCAGCGTGCCGAGGCACTACGTCAACAAGGTGATGCAGCAGCTCGTCGCGGCCGGCATCGTCAGCGCCACGCGAGGCCAGGGTGGCGGTTTTCAGCTCGCGCGCCCGCCTCGTCGGGTCCGCTTCGCGGACGTGCTCGCCGCGGTGAACATGGACCTGCAGATCGGCCAGTGTGTCTTCCGCGCAGGGCCATGCCGGACGAGCGACCCCTGCATCCTGCACGCGGCATGGAGCGAGCTGCAGGAGCGGGTCGACGACTGGGCGCGGCGGACCACGCTCGCCGATCTGGACACCACGGCTCCGTAGTCCGATGGCCGCCGCGGGCCCGACGACGCGCTCCGGCGTGGTCGCCGCGTGCGCACATTTCCCCGCTCCGTCCACGTTCTTCGGCCCGGAAAGCGCAGGTCCCTGCTGGGCGTCGTCCAATTGTGGATCTGAAGATCCACATTAGGGTCGACCAACACAGGGGCCTCACGTGCTATCCAAGACTGCTGCGAAACGGTTCTTCGTCGTCGGCACCGCGCTGTGCTTCGGCGCCTTCTTCCTGCTCACTCTGGACACGCTCGCGCGCATCCCCGCGCAGACCAACCAGGAGACGATGACCGACGCCGTCGTGCGCGGGAAGCACCTCTGGGACACGAGCAACTGCATGGGTTGCCACACGCTCCTCGGCGAGGGCGCCTACTACGCGCCGGAGCTGACGAAGGCCTACAGCCGGCGCGGACCGGACTTCATCGCCGCCATGCTGCGCGACCCCGAGGCGATGTACCCGGGGCAGCGTCGCATGCAGAACTACGACTTCGACGAGGGGCAGATCGAGGACCTGGTGGCCTTCCTCGAGTGGGTCGGACGCATGGACCTCAACGGCTTCCCGGCCGAGCCCGACCTCGGGGAGGTGAGCGTTCCCGTGACGTCGACCGACAGCTCCGTCGCGCGCCGGAGCGACCGCCCGCAGGTCTTCAACCAGATGTGCATCGCGTGTCATGCCCTCGGCGGCCAGGGCGGCGCCGTCGGGCCCGCGCTGGACGGCGTCGGGGGGCGCCTCGACGCCGACTACATCAAGCGATGGCTCACCGACCCGTTCGCGATCAAGCCGAACAGCCTGATGCCGAAGCTGCCGCTGTCGGACGCGACGATCGTCGAGCTGGTCGCCTTCCTCTCCCAGCTGAAGGACTGAACCGATGAGATACGAATCACAACGCATCGCCTGGTGGTTCTTCGCCACGAGCATGCTGCTCCTATGTCTGCAGATCGTCTATGGCTTCATCATGGGCTTCGCCCACACGGGCTATGACGTGCTGCACGACGTGATCCCGTTCCACGTCGCGCGCGCGACGCACACCAACCTCCTAGTCGTGTGGCTGCTCTGCGGGTTCATGGGCTCGGCCTACTACATCGTGCCGGAGGAGGTCGGGCGCGAGCTCTACAGCGTGCGCCTCGCGAAGTGGCAGCTCGGCACGCTGGTCTTCGTCGGCGTCGTCGCGCTCGTCGGGTTCCACTTCCAGTGGTGGGAGGGGCGGAAGTTCCTCGAGATCCCGCGCCCGCTCGATTGGCTCGTGGTCGTCAACGTGCTCGCGTTCCTGTGGAACCTGACGATGACGATGTGGAAGAGCCCGCGCATGACCACGACCAGCTGCGTGCTCTACTTCGGGCTGCTGATGGCGGCGCTGCTCTACCTGCCCGGCATGATCCCGACCGACAATCAGACCGTCGACAGCTACTGGCGCTGGTGGGTTGTGCACCTGTGGGTCGAAGGCGTGTGGGAGCTGATCATGGGTGGCATCCTCGCCTACCTGCTGATCAAGCTCACCGGCGTCGACCGCGAGGTCATCGAGAAGTGGCTCTACGTGATCGTCGGCCTGACGTTCCTGTCGGGCATCCTCGGCACGGGCCACCACTACTACTACATCGGCGCGCCGCGATACTGGCTGATGATCGGCGGCATCTTCAGCGCGCTCGAGCCGCTGGCCTTCCTCGGCATGGCGATCTACGCGATCGCGATGGCGCGGCGCGGCGGCCGCTCGCACCCGAACCGCAACGCGCTCGCCTGGACGATCGGTTGTTCGATCATGTCGTTCGTCGGCGCGGGCTTCCTCGGGTTCGCGCACACGTTGCCGCAGGTCAACCTCTACACCCACGGCACGCTGGTCACGGCGATGCACGGCCACATGGCGTTCTGGGGCGCCTACGCGATGCTGGTCTTCGCGATCATCGCCTACGCGCTGCCGCAGCTGACCGGGCGCAAGCTCTACGACACTCCGCTCGCCGCGTTCGCGTTCTGGACCAGCAACATCGGCATGGTCGCCATGACGCTCGCGTTCGCCGTCGCCGGCGTCGCGCAGGTCTACCTCGAGCGCCGGATGGGGCTCGACTTCCTCGCCGTGCAGGAGGAGATCGAGGTGCACTTCCTCGGCCTGGTGCTCGCCGCCGCCCTGTTCGCGGTCGGCATCGGCGCCTACGTGCTGCAGTTCTGGCGCTACGGGCTGCCCGTCGGTGAAGTCGAGCGCGCCGCGGTGACCGGCGACGCGGAGGGCCCGGCGCCCGACGAGGCCGCCGCCGAGGCGGGAGCGTGACGATGGACGCGGCGCCCGGCCAGGTCTCCGCGACGGACGGGGCGGGCCCCTGGTACCGCTCCGTCGCGCACGAGCGCGAGGTGTTCCGGGCGGCGGCTGGGGCGCGCCTGCCGGTGCTGTTGAAGGGCCCGACGGGCTGCGGCAAGACCCGGTTCGTCGAGGCGATGGCGCACGAGCTCGGCCGCGAGCTGGTGACGGTCGTCTGCAACGAGGAGACGTCGGCGGTCGACCTGCTCGGGCGCCACCTGGTCGTCGGCGGCGACACGGTCTGGCAGGACGGTCCCGCGGTCCGCGCCGTGCGTACGGGCGCGATGCTGTACCTCGACGAGCTGGTCGACGCGCGCGCCGACGTGCTGACCGTCGTGCATCCGCTCGCCGACCACCGCCGCGAGCTGTTCGTCGACCGCCTGCGCGAGGTCGTGCGCGCTGCGCCCGGCTTCCAGCTCGTCGCGTCGTGCAATCCCGGCTACTCGATGGCCGGCAAGGAGCTGAAGCCGTCGCTGCGTCACCGGTTCGTGACCGTGTCGTTCGACTGGCCCGACGCGGCGGTCGAGGCGGAGATCGTCGCGGCCGAGGGCTGGGTCGAGCCGAAGGTCGCGAAGCGACTGGTCGGGTTCGCGGCGAAGGTGCGCGCGCTGCCGGAGCTCGCATTGCCGGAGACCGTCTCGACGCGCCTGCTGGTCAGCGCGGCGCAGCTGATCGCCGGCGGGCTGCCGCCGCGCCTCGCCTGCCGCTGCGCGATCGTCGAGCCGCTGGCCGACGACTCGGACGTCATCGGCGCGCTCGGCGACGCCGTCGACCTGGCGTTCTGAGTCACCGCTCCGACGAGGCACGATGTCGTTCGACGAGACGCTGTTCCACCGCATGCACCGCGCCTGGACGCGCTGGCGCCGGGGCCGGCAGCAGCGGCAGCGCCTCGACCTGTCGGCCGACTGGCAGCGTCGCCGCACGCTGCTGCGCTTGCTCGCCGGGT
>JAGQRB010000026.1 GCA_020425925.1 Planctomycetota bacterium | reverse complement strand
CGCGAGCGTCGTACAGCTCGGCCTGCACGGTCACGCCCTGCTGCCCGGCCAACGCCTGGCCCGCGACACCGAGACGCCGGTGCACGAGTTCCTGCGCCGCCGTGCCGCCGCCGACCCACACGGCGGCTTCACGATCGCACGCGCCGGCCAGCCCGCGACGGCGCCGACGATGCTGCCCCCCGGTCAGCTGATGGCGCGCGGGCTGCGCGACCTGAACTTCTACAACCACGGCGACGGCCGCTCGATCGAGCCGCTGCGCGCGTTGCTCGGCAACGCGTGGAGCCAGCTCGGCCGCAGCTACCTCACCAAGATCCTGCCGCCCGACCGGCTCGGGCATCCGCTGTTCGACCTGCTCGGCGTGCGCTACGTGCTGTCGACCCAGCCGCTCGCGCAGGCCGGGGTGCGGGTCGGCCCGAGCATCCGCGGCCCCGGCGGCGGCGAGTTCTATGTCTACGAGCGCGCTACCGCGCTGCCGCGGGCCTACACCGTCTCGGCATTGCGCCGATGCGGCGGCGACGAAGGCGTGCTCACCGCGATGATCGACCCGGCGACGCGCTACGACGATCTGGCGCTCGTCGCCTGGGCCGAGCGCGACGAGCCGCCGCCGTCCCCTTCTCCCCCGCGCGAGGTCCGCTTCCTGCAGGACGACCCGACTGTCGTAGAACTCGACATCGCCGCCGGCGCCCGCGAGCACCTCGTGCTGACCGACACCTGGTTCCCGGGCTGGCGCGCGACGATCGACGGTGCCCCCGCCGTCATCGAGCGTTGCAACCACTCGATGCGGCTGGTGCGGCTGCCGAACACCGCCTGCCGCGTGCGTTTCGAGTTCCATTCGGTGCTGGTGCCGTGGGGCGTGGCGCTCGGTCTGTCCGGGCTCCTCGGACTGCTGCTGGCGGTCGTGCTGGCGAGTCGCCGCCGACCGACCTCAAGCGGGGTCACGTCGCGAGACGAAACAGCAGGGTGAGCGCGACGAAATGCGAGGGCCGCCGCCAGCGGCCAGCGGTCCGGTGAGCCTCTACGGCTCCGGTCGCCGCGAAGGCTGCACCGCCGTCGTCGTGATGGCGACGGTCGTCGCGATCGTGCACGCCATCGCCGAGTTGCGCGCCCACGGCACCACCGCGTTCGCCTGGCAGCAGCCGGCGACCGAGGCGGCGCTCGCCACGGTCGGTGGCGCGCTGTTCTACCGCTTCCTGCGCAGCCTCGACCGCAGCCGCTTCACTTCGTTCCTGGCCAGCACGGCCTACGCGCTCGCACCCTGGTTCACCGCGATGGCGCTGCTGCCGCGCGAACAGGTCGCCGCCGCGCTGGCGCCGCTCGCGCTCGAGGCCTCGAGCCGATCGATCCGCCCGGATCAATCGCGCCGCTGGCTGCCGTGGGCCGGACTGATGATCGCGCTGCCGTTCGCCGCCGGCATCACGACCGTCGCGTGCCTCGCCGCGCTGCTCGCCGTCGTACAGCTGGTGCGCGCCACCGTCGAGGTCGGCGAGGACGACCGCGGCTCGCGCATTCTCGGGGTGTTCGCGGCACTCGTCACCGGCACCGCGGCCGCCGGCTCGCTGGTCTGGCTCGACCTCGCGCAGCCGTGGTTCGGCCTGTCGTTCGCACCGACCGCGGTCGAGGTGCTCGCCGCCCATCGGGCACCGAGCACCGGCCTCGACGTCGCCGCGTTCGTGCGGTTGCCCGGCCCCGTGCTGCTGCTGTTCGCCGTGCTCGGACTGCTGCGCTGGCAGCGCCGCGCCAGCAACACCGGATGGCTGCTGATCGCCCTGGTCGGAGCGGTGCCGATGCTGCTGCTGGCATTCTGGCCGGCGTTCGCCGAGCTGCGCAGCACCTGGCCGGTGATCGGCAGCATTGCCGCCGCCAGCTGGTGGACCACGCTGCTCGCCACCACCGTGCTCGGCGCCGCCGGTCTCGACGACTTCCTCGAACTGCCGACGCGGCGCCGACTCGCGCTCCGGGCGCTGTTCGCGATCGCCCTGATCGGCGCCCCCGCCCTGCTGTTCGCCGCCGCGGTGCCGGACCGCGAATGGCCGCTGGTCACGGCCTTCGTCGCGATCGCCGTGCTGCTCGCGGTCTGGCGACGCATGGGCATCCTGCAGTTCAAGAACGCGCTCGCGGTCGTCGCCGTGTTCGCACTCGCGGCGCCGGCGCTGCAGGTGCTCGCGGTCACCGAACGCGTTGCGATCGACTATCTGCCGGCGATGCCGGTGACCGAGGTCGATCCGTACTCGGTGTTCGAACGGCGCGGCTGGCTGTGGGTCGCATCGCGCCCGCTCTGGCTCTACTCCGGAATCGCCGGCGCGCTGCTCTGGTCACTCGCCGCCAGCCTGTTGCCGCGGCGCCGCAACCAGAACGCCAACCCGGCACCGCCGAAGGCGAGCGCCGCCATCGTGAAGAAGGCGCGCGCCGGCGACCGTTCGAAGAGGTAGCCGCCGAGCAGTGCGGCGAACACCACGCCGAGCCCCATCGCCGCGGCGCCGTGCAGCCCCTGGGCGGTGGCGCGCTGGTTCGGCAGCACGCGGTTGTCGATCGCGCGCAGCGCGCCCAGGAACGTCAGCCCGAACGAGCCCGCGTGCAGCCAGTTCGCGGCGAACAGCAGCGGCACGCTGACGGTCCAGCCGACCAACAGCCAGCGCACCGCGCCGAGCAGGCCGCCCGCGATCATCAGCGTCGTCGGACGCAGGCGATCGACGCCGCCGCGCGCCCACACGAACAGCACGATCTCCGCCAGCACGCCCTCGGCCCAGAGCATGCCGGTGGTGCTCTCCTTGAGGCCGTGGTTCTGCCAGTGGATCGCGGAGTAGTTGTAGTAGACCGCGTGGCTGCCCTGGATCAGACCCGATGCCGCCAGCAGCAGCACGAAGCTGCCCGATCCGAGCAGCGCGCCGAGCGGCGCCCGCGGGCGCACGGCGGACTCGCCGCCGGCGACCTCGTCGGCCGGCAACGCGAAGCTCACCGCGGCCGTGACCAGCAGCGTCGCGAGCATCAGCCAGTAGACCGACGCCACCGGCGCGCTGTCGAGCCACCAGCCGACCAGCAGCACGGTGACGAGGAACGCCATCGAACCGGTGCCGCGAAGCCGCCGGAACCGGAAACCGTGCCGGCGACCGCACTGCATCACCAGCGCGTCGTGGATCGCGTGGATCGGTGGGTAGAAGCAGCCGAACAGGAAGGCAACCGCGAGCAGCGCCGGTAGCGAGGTCGCGAACGCGAACCCGGCGAACGCCGCGAGCGAGCCGAGCGACAGCCAGATCAGCGTCTGCCGCGGCCGGCCGGTGCGGTCGACGCGCTGCGACCACAGCGGCCCGGCGAGCGCGCGCGCGACGGTCTGCGCCGACCAGACCCACGCCACCTCGTGCGCCGCGATGGCGCGGTCGCGCCGCAGCCAGAGCGGGAAGAACGACATGTAGATCGCCAGCACCGCGAACGCGGCGACGTAGTACGCCGCCAGCCGCAGCCACGGCGAGGGCGGCAGCGGTCGAGGGGGGTTCGGTGCGAGCGAGGTGGACATCCGCAGGCGGAAGATCGCAAGGGCGAGAACGCTATGCGCCGGTCGAGGCCATCGGAATGGTGCGTCCGGTGGATAGGCTGGCTGGCATCGCCCCCGTCCGCCCCGATCATGCCACGATGAAGACCACGCTCGCCCGCTCGTTCGTCCTCGCCGCCGTCGCCATCGCCACCGCCGCCGCCGCCGCCGACGCGCAATCGGCGCCTTCCGCGGTGGCACCGGTCACCGCCTGGGTCACGACTCGCGGCGGGGAACAGGTCCAAGGCCAGCTCGCGGCCACGGCGCTGCACTTCGCCGTCGGCGACGAGGTGCGCGTGGTCGCACCCGCCGACCTGCTGTCGTTCCACAGCGCGGCACCGGCGAACGAGCGCGAGCAGGCCGCGATCGCCGCGGCGCTGCCGCGCCTCGACGACCCGGCGGCCGGCGCCGCCGCAGCTGCGGAACTCGTCGAGATCGGGCTGCCGGTACTGACGCCGCTGCTCGACAGCTACCCGGACCTCGACGGCCACCAGCCGGACACCCGCTACCGCCTGTTCGAGCGGCTGATTCCCGGTTTCGCCGACGCGCGCGATCGCTCGCTCGATCTCGTCCGACTGCGAAACGGCGAGACGCTGCGCGCGCACTGGCAGCCGGCCGCGCTCGAGATCACGACCGCCGCGGGCAAACGCGTCGTCGCCGGCGACGCGGTCCGGCGGCTCGCGATCCGGCAGGCGCGCTGCGAGCGCTCGTTCGAGCTGCAGGCGATGCGGCACTGCACCTACGTCAGTTGGCTCGACACCGGCCTCGCGGTCACGCCGTCGAGCAAGCTCGTCGCCGATGCCCGCGGCTACGTCCGGCTGTCGTTCGCCGAGGACGGCTGGGCGACCGGCCCCGACGGCATCCTCGAGCCGCTGCCGGGCAAGCGCAAGCTGCAGGAGGGCTTCCGCTGGGGCTCGGTGCTCTACGGCGTCGGAGTCGGCGGCGAGCGGCGCTTCGCCGGCAGCCACCTCGAAGCGAAGGATCTCGGCGACGGCCGGCTCTACTTCGTGATCAACGACAATGAGCACTGGCAGAACAACATCGGCAGCTACCGGGTACACCTGACCGCGACCGACGCGTTCGACCTCGGTGAGCCGCAGTAGCGGCGGCCCTACCGCTGCACGAACACGCCGTCGTTCTGTTCGGCGAGCTTGCGCAGCAGACCGGCACCGCCGCCGTCGCCGGTGAAGACGCAGTGGATCCGCACGTGCGCGTACTTGTTGGCCTCGCGCACCAGCCGCAGCATCTGCTCGGTGTCCTGCACCGCGCCGGTCGTCGGCCGCCCGTCGCTGAGCACGAACAGCTCGTCGATCTCGGTCTTGTCGGCCTCGCCGTAGCCGATCTCGTCGAGTTGCAGCGCGCGCACCAGCCCGTCGAACAGGTTGGTGCCGCCGTTCGGTCGCAGCCGACTCAGCAGCTCGGTCAGCGATCGCGTCGAGCTGCGATCGGGTCGGATCGGGTGGCTGGTCCAGGTGCGCGCGTCGTCGGCGAACTTCAGGATCTGGT
>JAGQRB010000271.1 GCA_020425925.1 Planctomycetota bacterium | reverse complement strand
TCGGATGGTACGTCGAGATGCTGTGGAAGACGTGCATCCCGTTCAGCGTGATCGAGTCGAACGAGAACTCGCGGCCCTGCACGAACTCCTCGACCAGCACCTCGCGGCCGGGCACGGGTCGGGTCGCGGCGAGGAAGCGTTCGAGCTCGGCGGCGTCGGCGCAGCGCGCGGTCGACTTGCTGCCGGCGCCGGCCGGCGGCTTGGCGACCAGCGGGTAGCCGACCTCGACCGCGAACTCCGAGGCCATCTTCGCCGAGCTGCAGAGCCGGTGACGTGCGGTGCCGATGCCGTGGGCCGCCAGCACCTCCTTCATGCGCGCCTTGTCGCGGAAGTTCCTGGCCTCCTGGCTGTCCATGCCGCGGATGCGCAGCTGCTCGCGCACCTTGCCGAGCGGCTCCTGCAGCGGCTCGAGGATGCCGAGCAGACGTTCGACGTCGCCGTGCTGCTCGCCGAGCGCGCGTACGGCCTTGACCAGCTCGCCGGCATCGAGCGCGTCACCGACCCGCCGGAACGCCGCGAGCCGGGCGCTGAGCTCGCCGGGCAGCACGTCCTGCTTGTCCTGCGACACGATGCTGAGCTTCACGCCGGGCAACGCAGCCGCGGCCTTCGCGAACCGGAGCGAGCTCTCCAGCGCGAACGGGATCACGAAGACGACGTGCATTGCCGCGCAAGCTAGCCGGCGCCGCGGCCCGACGCCACGGCTACGGCTGTCGGCGGAGCGCGATCGTCGAGGCCGAGCCGCGGGCCTGCCAGAGCAGCGTGTCGGCGGTCTTCGCGCGTCGGAGCGGCGTACCGCCGAAGCCGTCGAGCGCGAGTGCGAGCGTCGGCGTGACCGGCACGACGCGCAGATCGGCCGGGCCGCCGCGCTGAAACCGCAGCGTCAGCGCGGCGGTCGGATCGTCGGCAGCGGCGGCGAGCTCGGCGACCGCACCGCCGCCCGCGAACCGCCCGACCGCCGCGCGCCACGGCGCGACGGCCCCGGGCGCACGTTCGAGAGCGTTGAACTCGCGTTCGCCGTCGCCCCAGCGGCGACGCGCGCGTGCCGGCTGTGCTTCGAGTTCGAACTCGAAGAACACCCGACCGAACGCTTCGCGGTAGCGCCCGTCGGCGAGCGGCAGCAGCAGCCGGCCGCTGCAGCGACCGAGGTCCGGCCGCACGAACCAGGACTCGAGCGCACCGCCCGACCGACGCAGCAGCCAATACGTGTCGGAGCCGCGCCCCCCCCACGCACCGGCGATCGCGTCGAGCTCGGCGATCGACGGCTGGCGTGGCTTCGGCACGTCGGCGCCGAACAGCAGACCGGCGAGGTCCTCGCCGATGCGCGTGATCGGCGCGGCGGCGAAGTTGCTGAGCACGACGACGCAGGCGTCGTCCTGCGGAAACCGCAGCAGTTCGGCGACGTAGCCGTTGGCGCCGCCACTGTGGTGCACGCAGTCGCGGCCGTGGACTTCGTCGTGGAACCAGCAGCAGGCGTAGGTGCCGTGCTTCGGCCGCACGAGCCGGGCCCGCGCCGACGCCGCCAACAACGTGTCGTCGCAGAGCGCGCGGTCGTAGCGGTAGAGGTCGCGCACCGTCGACCACATCCCGCCGGCCGGCTGGATGTGCGACATGTCCTGCTCGGAGATGCGAGGGCTGCCGTCGAGGTTGCGGAAGTAGCCGATCGCGAGCCCGTCGTGCCTCCTGCCGTCGCAGAAACCGGTGTGGTCGAGGCCGGCGGGCGCCAGGATGCGCGTCCGCACCAGCGCGGCGTAGCGTTCGCCGGTCACGGCCTCGGCGACGCAGCCGGCGAGCACGGTGTTGAAGTTGCTGTAGCGGAACTCGCTGCCCGGTGCGGTCGCCAGCGGCCGCGCCGCACTCTTCGCGAAACGGCGCCAGACGGCGAGATTGCGGTCGTCGCCGCGCCGGCTCTCGCGCCCCCACTCGCCCTCGAGGTTCGGGATCCCGGAGGTGTGGTCGAGCAGATCGTGCACCGTCACCGCCCGCCAGGCCGCCGGCCACTCCGGCAGGTGCTCGCTCACCGGATCGTCGAGCGCGAGCTCGCCGCGCTCGACGAGCTGCAGCAGCAGCACGCCGCAGAACGTCTTGCTCGTCGACATCAGCTTGCAGGCCGTGTCGGGCGTATTCGCGAGCTCGCGTTCGCGATCGGCGAGACCGAGTGCGCGCTCGAGCACGGCGCCGTCCTTGGCCAGCAGCACGGTGCCGCTGAAGATCCCGCTCGCCGCCAGCGGCGCCAGGTATGCGTCGACGCGCGCTCCGAGATCGCCCTGGGCGAACCCCGGCGCGGCCAGGGCGAGGACCAGAGCCGGCAGGTGACCGTTCATTCCGGCGAACGTAGCGAACCGGTCCCGACAAGCCCGCGTTGGCACGACCATGACCCCCTCGTCCGCGCGCGGTCGCAGCCTCGGCCCCGTCTTCGCGCTCCTCCTCGTGCTCGGTGTGGGGACGCTCTGGGCATTCTGCGGCCGCGCCCCCGAATCGCCCGCGCCACCCGAGAAAGCTCCGGCGACTCCGCCGGCAGGCGAGGTACCCGCGTTGGAGTCCGCCGCCGCGACCCGCAGTGCTGCCGAGGAACCCGCCGCCGCGCGCGTCGTCCCCGACGGAGAGGACCCGGCAACGCCGACCGCCGAGCTCGTCGTGCGGGTCCGCGATCGGGCTGCCCGACCGCTGGCCGGCGTCGGAGTCCGGATCGAGCGCGAGGGCGGCGAGGACGTTGGCGGCGGTGTCACCGACGCCGCCGGCGAACTCCGCGTCCACGGCCTGCGCCGCGGCTCCCACGGCGTCTACACCCCGATGGGCGACACCTCGGTCCGCATCGCGGAGCCCCGGCTCTACGAGGCCGCGATCGACGCCGCCGAGATCCGATCGATTCGCGGCCGCGTGGTGAGCGATGCCGCGGTCGGTGTCGCGGCCGCGATCGTGCTGCTCGGCGCCGACGACTCCGGCCATGGCATGCAGCCGGCGGCGACGACGGACGCGGCGGGGCGTTTCGAAGTGCGGATCGCGAAGTCCGGCTGCGTGCTCGGCGCCCGCGTCGAGGGCCGGGTCGACGGTCCGCTCGAACCGGCGCAGGACGACGTCGAGCTGCACCTCGGCGAGCCAGACTCGAGCTGCCGGATCCGCACCGTCGGGGTCGGCGGCGAGCCGGTCGCTTGCATCGTGCTCGTCGGTCGACCCGATCCGATCCGGCTGCTGAATCCGGCGCGGCAGGCGATGGAACGCTGGCCGGCAGGTCGCGAGTTCGAGACCGGCCCGGCGGGCGACGTCGAGGTCCGCGGCCTGCACGGCTACACCCGTGAGCTGCACGTCGCTCCCCGATCCGCGGACTACGCCGCGTGGGCCGGCATCTGGCAGGGCGGCCCCTCGCAGACCATCCAATTGGAACGGTCGTGCTCGATCGTCGGCACCGTGTACGACCGCGCCGGCGAGCCGGTCGCCACGGCTCGCGTCGCGATCGGCTCGCGGCGAAGCTGGCGGCGGCAGCAGACCCTGACCGACGAGAACGGCCGCTTCACGCTGCGCGGCGGGCCGCTCGGCGAGCAACAGGTCACCGCCTCTCGGAAGGGCGCGGGCCGGGCCGATGCGATGCTCGCCTGCAGCGCCGGCGGCAGACTGACCGCCACCCTCGTGCTCGGCGGCGAACACAGTGTCCGACTCACCGACGACGCCGCGCAGCCGCGCCGCACCGTGCCGGTGCGATTGTCGTGGCGCACGCACTCGTCGCTGGCCTGCACCGATGCCAATGGCGAGGTATCGGTGCCCGATTCCTGGTGGCGCGAACTGCAGGTCGAGGTGTTGACCGATTCCGGCGAATGGGCCGCGACCACCGTGATCGCGAGCAGCGATCGGCAGATCACGCTGCGGCAGGCCGAACGCTGAGCCGGCCCGTCAGCCGCCGACCAGCCAGTCGACCGGCGTCGTCAAGGTCGCGCCGACCACCGCCTGGGTCCGGAACCGCACCGGTGTCTCGCTCGCGGGAATCGCGAGCGGATACACCAGGATGCCGTTGGCCCCGATCGACCCGAGGAACAGCACGGCAGGCGCCGCGAGATGAAGGTTCCCGAGCGGCGTCGCCACCGGCGCCGGCAGCAGCGCGGTCGCGAAACCGAGGAAGACCGCTTCGCCGGGCTGGCCCTGCGCGACGATCTTCGCGACCGTGCCGCCTTCGGCAGCACCGCGGAACCAGTGCGCGCGGCCGACGTACTCATAGGGTCCGAGATCGGGCGTTGCATCGCGCGGCCGGCCGTCGAGGTCGCGGGTCACGGTGGTGCCGACCGATGGTGCGTCGATGCACGGCGAGCCGGCGAGCAGGTGGTAATCACCGTCGGCCGGATCGACGAAGCGTGGATCGAGACTGATGTTGGTCGGCCCGCCCTGCGGCTGCGGACCGATGTCGCACCAGGCCGGCGCGATGCCGCCACCGACCAACGTGTTCCACGGATACGTGATGTCCCAGCAGATCGACGCCAACGCGACCGTCGCGAGCGCCGTACTGCCGTGGAACACGCCCTGCTCGACGCCGTGCAGCAGGTTGTTCTCGAACGTCAGCGGCCCGTAGGGCGCCTCGATCGCGAGCGTCCAGAGCGCGGCGTTGGTGTCGACGTTGCGCGCGAACACGTTGTTGCGCAGCACCAGCGTCCCGGCGTCACAGCGCACGAACTCGCCGACCTGCGCCACCGGCGGCGGCGGTCCGAGGCAGAGGTTGTGCTCGAACACCAGGGTGCCGAGATTGGTCGAGGCCGCGAGCACCGACCAGTTCGGTCCGACGTTGGCGAGGAAGCGGTTGTCTCGGATCGTCGCGTTGACGACCGGCGAGCCGCTCGACGCCGTGATCGCCGAGACCCCGTTCCGCAGCAGCACGTTGGCCGCGACGAGCGGTGTCACCGCCGCCGCCGTGTCGAGGAAGATCGCCGGCGCGTAGAAGTTCCAGCCGCCGGAGTCCTTGATCACGTTGTGGTGCACGTCGACCTGGCTGTCGCCGAGCAGCAGCACGCCGCCGCGGGCGTGGTCGCGCACGCCGTTCAGCGCGATCACGCCGTCGCTGTCGGCGAACTCGACCGCCAAGGTGTCGCCGCGGCCCTGCAGGAACGCGTTGCCGATGACCGCCGCGGCGCTGGCGCCCTGCACGTAGACGTCCCAGAACCAGTTGTCGACGAAACGATTGCCGCGGATCGTCGGCGCGCTGCCGAGCGCCTCGACCGCGGGCCGGAAGTCCCGCAGCGTGAAGCCCTCGAGCCGCGCCGCCGGCGTCTCGCCGCCGTGGAACGTGACACCCGCGACGAAACCGGTCGACGGGTTCCTGATCGTGGTCACGAGCGGCCCACCGGACGACCGCACCGTCAGGTCCTTGCCGAGGAAGTCGAGCGTCTCGGCGTAGGTGCCCGGCGCCACGACGACGGTGTCGCCGGGGTTGGCGGCGGCGATCGCGGCCTGGATCGTCGGGTAGTTGCCGGGGACCTGCAGCTGGGCCGCGACACCGCGGGCCCCGCCGAGGACGGCGAGCGCCATGGGGAAGACGGCGAACACGAACGGGGACGAACTGCGGCGGCGCATGCCGGATACGCGAACGACCTCGGCCGATCCCACACGGATTCCTGCGTCCGATTCTTTCGCGCCTCACGCTCGCGCGCGGCGTCGCGGCGTGCGAGCATCCCGGCTCATGCGTCCGCTGCGCATCTGTCTCGCCGCCTCCGAGCTCGCGCCGTTCGCGAAGACCGGCGGTCTCGCCGATGTCGTCGCCGGCCTCGGCCGGTTCCTCGCGCGCGCCGGCCACGACGTCCGGGTGTTCGTGCCGTTCTACAAGCGCATCGCCGACAGCGGCGTCGCGACCGTACCGCTGCCGGGCGGCGAGGACGTCGACGTGCGCTTCCCGACGCGGTCGATCCGGTTCTCGCTCCGCACCCTCGCCGAGGCCGACGCCGGCACCGCGCCGCGACCGCAGATCTGTTTCGTCGACTGCCCCGAGCTCTACGGCCGCGACGGGCTCTACACCGACGACGGCGACGAGTCGCTGCGCTTCGCGATGCTCTGCCGCGCCGTGCTCGAGTCCTGCCAGCGGCTCGGCCAGGCGCCCGACGTGCTGCACTGCAACGACTGGCACACCGCGCTGATCCCGCTCTACCTCAAGACGACCTACCACTGGGATCGACTGTTCGCATCGACCCGGACGCTGCTGTCGATCCACAACATCGGCTACCAGGGCGGCTTCCCGGAGAGCCAGCTCGACACCATCGGACTCGGCGAGCAACGCGCGTTCCTGCACCACGGCGATCTGCGCGACGGCCGATTCTCGTTCCTGAAGACCGGCGTGCTGCACGCCAACAAGCTGTCGACGGTCTCGGTGACCTACGCCCGCGAGATCCGCACCGCCGAGTTCGGCATGGGCATGGAGGAGCTGCTCGAGAACCGCAAGGACGACCTCGTCGGCATCGTCAACGGCGTCGACTACGGCGACTGGGATCCTGCCAACGATCCGCTGATCCCGCACCACTACACCGCCGACGCACCGGCCGGCAAGGCGAAGATGAAGGCGGCGCTGCTGGCGCGCATGGACCTGCCGCACGATCCGCGCGCGCCGACGTTCGGCGTGGTCTCGCGGCTGACCTCGCAGAAGGGCTTCGAGCTGTTCGCCGACAGCATTCCGGTCTTTCTGCAGCGCGAGGACATGCGGCTGTGCGTGCTCGGGTCGGGCGAGAGCCGCCACGAGGAGTACTTCCAGTGGCTGCGCGACACCTGGCCGAACAAGGTCGGGGTCTACCGCGGCTTCCACGACGAACTGGCGCACTGGATCGAGGCCGGCAGCGACCTGTTCCTGATGCCGAGCCGGTTCGAACCGTGCGGGCTCAACCAGATGTACAGCCTGCGCTACGGCACGCCGCCGATCGTGCGCCGCACCGGTGGCCTCGCCGACACCGTCGAGCCGTGGGACCCCGCGAAGCGCACCGGCACGGGCTTCCTGTTCGACGAGTTCAGCAGCCAGGCGCTGGCCGGCACGATCGACTGGGCGCTGCGCAACTGGCGCGACCAGAAGGGCTGGAAGCAGCTCGTCGACAACGGCATGCGGCGCGACTTCTCGTGGGACAAGCAGGGCCTCGAGTACGTCGCGCTCTATCGTTCGCTCACCGGTCTGTGACCC
>JAGQRB010000270.1 GCA_020425925.1 Planctomycetota bacterium | reverse complement strand
CCTCGACCTGCTCGACGAGCTCGCCTACGGCCTGAACCTGCACGGCGAGTATCGCGACGTCTCGGCGGTCGCGGCGCACCTCGTCGCGCTCTACCGCGAGTTCGCCGCCGTCCACCCCGGGTTCGTGTGGCCGGCGGCGAGCTGTCGCAACGAGGCCGATACCGGCCTGCTCGCCAACACGCTCGACGCGGTCGCCGCGGCGGTGGCGCGCGGGCGCGCCGCGCTGGCCGACGGCGAGGCGTTCGAACGCGCGCTGCTCGGCGTCGACGGCGTGCGGCTGCACTGCCGGCTCGGGCGGCTCGAGGCCGCCAGCGACGATCTCGCCGACGCCCTCGCTGCGCTCGACGCCTTCGGCCGCGACATCGCGGCGGCCGACGCGGCGACGCAGGAACAGTTCGGGCCGTTCCTGTCGAGCTGCCGCTACAACGTCTGCCTCGCCGCCGCGGATCTCAGCCTGCTCGACGGCCGCTACGACCGCGCCCTGGAGCAGCTCGAGGCGCTGCCCGATTCGGGACGGTTCCACTTCTACCGGCTGCTGATCGGTACCGCGCAGGGCGAACGGACCGCCGAGGACGAGCTCGAGCAGCTGGTCCGCGCCGGCGCGTTCCCCGACCGGCTCACGCTGGCGGCACTGCCGAAGCTGATCCACGCCGCGCTCGCTCGCGGCGAGGCGGGCCTCGCCGCCGAACGCTTCGCACTCTGGCGCGAGGACCTCGGCACCGGGGTCGCCACCTTCGACGATGCCGGCAAGCGCGCGTCGCTCGCGATCGAGCTCGCGCTGCGCGGCCAGCTGCCGGTCGACACCCGGCTGCGCGATGCCGGCGAGCGCGCGTTCCACGATCTGCTCGCGGCCTGGCGGCACGCCCCGGCGCTCGCCGGCGGCGTCGGCTTCCTGCAGCTCGACAACCGCGCGACGCTGGTCGCCGACCTCGTCCGGCTCGAGCAGCGCCTCGACCCGGCGCACGGGAACGAGCGCGCCTTGCGTCATGTGCTCGCGGCCCATGCGGCCTCCGCGGGCCTCCGCCGGGTGCCGCGGCCCGAAGAGCTGGCGGGGCTGATCCGCGCCGACGACCACGGCTTGCTGCTGCTCGTTCCCGGCACCTACGTGACGCCGATGTTCTGGCTCCAGGGCGGCCGCACGCTGTACACCGAAGCCCGGGACGTCGGCGTGCTGCGCGACGCCGCGTCGGCGCTGCACGCCAGCGCGATCGACTTCCGGAGCGGCTCGCCGGCGACGCGCGCCGCGCTGTATGCCAGCGCCGAGGCCGCCGCCGACGTGCTGTTGCCGGCCGCGGTCGCCTCCTGGCTGCAGTCGGGGCGGCGCCTGACCGTCTCGGGTGCCGGCATGGTCGAGAACGCGCCGTTCGATCTGATGCGCATCGATGTCGGCGGCACGCGGCGGTGGCTCGGCACACTGACCGCGATCGACTACGTCGCCAACCTCGCGCGCGCGGTCACGGCGGCGCCGCGCCGCACCGAAGGCGACGTGCTGATCGCCGCGTCGATCGCGACCAGCCGCAACGGTCGCGTCCCGCACGACGTGCTGGCCAGCGACCTCGCACCGCTCGCCGCACCCTGGCAGCGCCCCGACCCGGCCCCGACGATCTGGCGCAACGCCGAGGTCACGCGCCGACGCTTGCGTGCCGCCCTGCCGGCGGCCGCCGTGCTGCATCTGATCGGTCACGGCGAGGTCGACTGGCGGCGCGGCATCGAGAACGGCATCGTCTTCGGCGACCACCCCGAAGAGGGCGCGCTCTGGGGCGAGGACATCGCCGGCCTGCGGCTCGACGGTCTGGTCGCGATCCTCGGCGCCTGCGACGCCGGCACCACGCCGTGGCGGCGCGGCGGCGATCCGCTCGCCCCCTCGCTCGCCGGAGCCCTGCTGCAGGCCGGAGCGCGCTGCGTCGTCGTGCCGACCAGCGAGGTGCTCTACGGGCGACATCTGCAGGCGGCCGCCACACTGCATCAGCAGCTGGCCTCGGGTGAGGCGCCGGCGATCGCGCTGCTGGCCGCGCGCCTCGCAGTCGCCGACGAGGTCACGCTCGTCGAGCTCCTGCTCGTCGAAGTGCACGGCCGCGGCTTCGACTAGCGCGCTGCGCGGCGCCGCGTCAGCGAACCTGACCGTTGTTCAGCTGGGTCGGCGAGTCCGGCGCCGACGGCGGCGTCGCGAGCGACTTGGGCAGCTTGCGCACCGCGATGTGCAGGCCGATGTAGCGGTTCATCAGCTGGCCGGGCGGATTCTGAGGGTCGTTGTAGACCTCCTCCACGTACGTCCCGAGGGCGAGATCGCGCCAGGTCGGGAAGTCCAGGTCGTCGGCGTCGAGCGCCCACGCCACCTCCCAGTCGGGATTGAACGGCTCGAGGTCGACATAGTCGCCCACGTAGCAGTAGACGTGTTGCTCCGAGAGAACCGGCAGCGTGCTGCCGTTCGGTCCGACCAGGTAGGCCTCGACACCGAACTTGTACTTGTCGTCGGGCTGCATGGCCTGGAAGAGCGGATCCGTGAACGGCACGAGCACGTCGAGCGACGTGCTGGTCGGCGTCCACAGCCCGAGCGGCCACGAGTAGCGCGCCGACGCCTCGGCGGAGAAACCGCCACCACCCGTCGCGACGTCGCCCGGAAAGAGCATGACCTCGAGGTGGTAGCCGGTGAGGTCGATACCCGGCAGGCCGAACCGCAGACCGAGCGCGCCGCCGGTGATCGATGCGGACGAGAACATCCAACCGGTTCCCGAGGTGCCGGTCACCAGCACGACCGCCTCGACGCTCTGGATCGCCGGCGCCGGCGGCGGCGGCGGCAGGCCGCGATTGGCCGCCGAGAAGAACTGGGGCCGGGCTTCGCGCAGCACCAGGATCGAGTTCGAGGCCGCGCTCTCGATGATGAAATCGACGTGGCCGTCGCGATCGATGTCGTCGATCGCCAGCGCCAGGATGTTGTCCGCGGGCATCTGCGGCAGCTCGTTGAGCGGCAGGTCGAGGATGTCGTAGCGGTCGTTGACCGCGTCCGGGCCGCTCGCCGTGCCGACGAAGACGCGACGACGCGAGTCGGACGACGACACGATCACCTCCTCGTAGTTGTCACCGTCGAGGTCGACTACCCGCAGGCCCGTAGGGCGCGACGGCAGCGAGAACACCGCCGAATCGACCGGCGTCGACGAGCCGGCGATCCAGGTGCGGAATCGCCAATCGGCCCCGGCCGGCACGGCCGCGATCACGGTCGGCTCGACCGAGAAACGCGGCACGCAGACCTTGCCTTCGACGACCGGCGTGACATCGCCCTCGAGCACCGCACCGGTCTCGTCGAGCACGAACAGACCGGCCGTCGTCAGCGCCGCGATCTCGGGCCTGCCGCCCGGCACCCAGTCGACGTAGGCCGCGTCACAGAGCGTGACCCCGTTCGGCAGCGGCAGCACCGCGCTCGTCGTGGTCTGCGTCGCCTCGACGTTCACCGAGGCAACCCAGGTCGCGCCGAGCAGCAGCACCGGGTTGGCCGGCGGATAGGGCCCCGACAGGATCGGGGGATGAGGGCGCAGCCCGATCACCCCGGTCGGTGCTGCGATCGCCGGCACGGCGTCGACGAACGCACCATTGTCCTGATCGTAGCTCCAGACCTGGAACAACCCGTCCCGCAGCACGGCGAGGCGGTCCCCGCCGCCGTCGAACGCCTCGAGCGTGGCGATCTGCTCGTTGCCGTTCGGCGCCACCGGCGTCGGCACGCCGACGAGATGCTCGAACAGCACCGGCTGGAACGACATGTAGAGGTTCGTGCCGCGGATCACGACCACCGAGCGGCCATCGAAGCCGTCGAGGAAGGCGCCGCAGGCCATCGTGCGGTCGAGGCCGCTGAAGCTGTAGGGTCCGTTCGGCTGGTTCGGCCAGGTGATCTGGACGCGGTCGAACTCGAGTTCGGGCACCCCCTGCGCGGGCAGGAGCGAAGCCAGGAGAAGACCCGCGAGCAGGCGGGCGCTGGAGGAAGATGTGGCCATTGGCGAGAATCCGAGGAAGAGAGAATCGTTGCCGCTTCCGACATGCTCGCGGTCGGGTGCCCTGTTTCGGAAATCGGGCAGGAAGTTCGGGCCGTACGCCCGGGCGAGACGGTAGCCGAGCTTCACTGCAGGCGCAGCGTCGGCTCGCCCGCAACCGGCGCACCGAAATGGCCGATCGACGCAGCTCCTTCGACCCCGGCATCCCGCAGCCGCCGGCGCGCGGCCTCGACCTCGCCCTCGGGCACGGCCACCAGCAGGCCACCGGAGGTCTCGGCGTCGAACACCAGGTCGGCCAGCGCGCGGTCGACACCGGCGCCGATCGCGACGCGTTCGCCGTAGAACTGCTTGCCGCGGGTGCAGCCACCGGAGGTGACCCCGGCGGCGACGAGCGCGAGCGCCCCGGCGGCAATCGGCAGGTTCGCGGCCTCGATCGTGAGCCCGACACCCGAGCCCTCGGCCATCTCGAGGCTGTGCCCGACGAGGCCGAATCCGGTGACGTCGGTCGCGGCGTGCACTTCGAGTCCGGCGAGCGCTTCCGCAGCCCCCTTGTTGAGCGTCGCCATCTGCCGCATCGCCGCCTCGACCATCGCCGGGTCGGCCTTGTCGCGTTTGATCGCGGTCGAGATCGGCCCCATGCCCAGAGCTTTCGTGAGCAGCAGCACGTCACCCTGCCGCGCGCCGGTGTTGCGCCAGAAGCGCTCCGGGTGCACCGCGCCCGTCACCGACAGGCCGAACTTGACCTCCTTGTCGACGACCGAGTGACCGCCACAGAGCGCCGCGCCGGCCTCTCGCACCTTCTCGAGTCCACCGGCGAGTACCTCACCGAGGATCTCGACGTCGAGCTCCTTCGGCCAGCCGACGATGTTCATCGCGGTGAGCGGCACGCCCCCCATCGCGTAGACGTCGGACAGCGAGTTGGCCGCGGCGATGCGACCGAACCAGCGCGGGTCGTCGACGATCGGCGGGAAGAAGTCGAGCGTCTGCACCAGCGCGCGCTCGCCGTCGAGTCGGTACACACCGGCGTCCTCGAACCCCGCCGTGCCGGCGAGCAGGTTCGGATGATCGAGCGAACCGAGCTTGAGGAGAACCTGCCCGAGGCTCCCCGGTGGCAGCTTGGCGGCTCAACCCGAGCCCGAGGCGAACTGCGTCAGGCGCACGGGCTGGGACTGTGAAGCGTCGGCGGACATCGCTGCCAAGGGTAGCGACAACCGCCGAGTTCGACCGCTAGGAGTTTGCGCCACGGGAAGTGAATCGGCCAGGTGCGCGAGTTTCGCGTCGCGTTGGCTCGTGAGAACGCAGATGAATCGGTGGATTCGGCGAGGCTCTCACGGGCCGTCGTGGCGGGAAAGACGCGCTCATGGCGGTTCGCGTTCCCGCGGCGCAGACTCCTAGAACTCGCCGACGACGAGCCGCAGGCCGTTGCTCACGACCAGCCCGAGCGCGTTGGTGCCGGGGCTCACCGCGGCGTGCTGCAGGTAGAGCGGCACGCCGAGCATCACCGGGTTGCTCGGGATCGGGAACTCGACCGTGCCGAAGCTCGCGCCATGCACGGTCGCGACCGAGACCTCGAGGCTGTTCAGGATCGTGCAGCCCGGCGCGCCGTAGCTGCCGAGGTCGACCGATTGCGGCAGGAAGCCGGCCAGCGTGAGGCCGAGCGCCGGCGTCGTCGGCACGTTCTCGACCGTCATCGCGATGCTCTCGCCGAGCACCGGCGTCCACGCCGTCGACAGCGCCAGCGGCGCCTGGCCCTCGGCCGAGGTCGCGAACGGCACGGTCGCGGCGAGCGCCTGCGCAGCGACGCTGGCGGCGCCATTGCCCGCCGAGTAGCCGGTGATCGCCGGGGTCCACGCGTCGAGCTGGCTGCCGAAGCACCAGGTGATCGAGCCATCGGCGAACAGCACGCACTGCGCCGTCAGCGGGGTCGGACGACCGTACTCGACGACCGCGTTCCAGGTGATCACCGCGCGATCCGGTCGCACGTCGACGTAGACGTCGTCGGACAACGGGTCGGTCGGGTTCAGGTCGGTCCAGAGCAGGGCCAGCCGCGCCGGCTCGGCGAACAGGTTGCTCGCGATCGGGGCGTAGGCCGCGCTCGTCGTCGCGCCTGCATCGAGCCAGAGGTAGCCGTTCGAGCAGACGTCGACCGCGGTCGAGCCCGCCGGGTTGCTCGGGTGGACGAACGCGAACGGCAGGTTCACCGTGAACAGCGCGTCGTCGCCGATGCCGGTCGCGGTGCCGATCTGCGGATCGAGGCTCGCCGCCGCCGCCGTGACCGTGTAGCCGCCGGCCGCGTTCGGCGTCAGCCGGTAGGACGTGTCCGCGAGGTCGCTGACATCGCCCTGCTGCCAGAACGAGCCGGCGGTCGGACAACCGCTGCCGTAGACCTCCGAGGTCGCGGGCATGCAGGCCGTCGTCAGCACCGCACCGGCCTGGCCGGTCGCGGTCGGCGCCGAGGTGAACACCCGCGGCGTCAGCGTGCCGGGGAACGACACCCAGTACCAACCGTGGGTGCCGGTCGTCGACCAGTCGGGATCGGTCGACACGTCGACGATCTCGGGTCCGTCGACGCCGTCGCCGTGGACCACACCGATGACCACCGGCGCGGTCGGCAGCGCACCGGCGTGCGCGAACACGACGCGGCCGTTGGGATAGAGCGTGCACTGCGCCGTGCAGCGCTCGCTGCCGCCGAGCGACACGCGCCGCCAGGTCACGACCGCATGGTCGCCGAACGACTTGAAGGGCACGTCGCCGCCGGCGGTGGCGACGCTGAGG
>JAGQRB010000269.1 GCA_020425925.1 Planctomycetota bacterium | reverse complement strand
CGTCGAACTGCCACCTCGCGCCCGCCGCGCTCGCCAGCACGCTGCGACAGGTCGGCGAGTTCTGGCACGGCCGGTCCGAGTGGCAGGCGGCGGCCGACGCGTTCGCCGATGCCCTCGCGATCGAACCCGAGAACGGACACTTCGCGAACCTGCTCGGTTCGTGCCGACTCGAGCTCGGCGAGCTCGATGCCGCGGCCGCGGCGTTCGAACGCGCGATCGCGCGCGATCAGCCGCTGGCGCACACCAACCTCGCGATCTGCGAGTTCCGCCGCGGCGACCTCGCCGCCGCGGCGCGTCATTTCGAGCGTGCCGCCGAACTCGAGCCTGCGAGCGCGGTCGCGAACCGCAACCTCGAGCACTTCCGCAGCCTGCAGGCCGCCGCCAGCGCCGGCGCGTAGACCCTCGCCAGCGGCCTGGGCCTCAGGCGCCCGTCAACGCGCCGGCGCGGGCGACCTCGACCATCTCGGCGATCACGTTCTCCAGGCTCGCCGACGGCGACCAGCCGATCGTCGCCTCGAGCCGTTCGAGACTCGGCAGGCGGCGCGGCGGATCGACGAAGCCGAGCGGGAACACCTCGGCGAACGGCACGCGCGCGATCGGCGAGCTGCTGCCCGCGATCCGGCGAACCAGCTCGGCGAGCTCCAGCACGGTGGTCTCGACCGCGGAGCCGACGTTGAACACGCGACCGGCGGCGCCGGGGGCAACGGCCAGGTCCGCGAGCGCGCGCACGACGTCGCGCACCGACGCGAAACAGCGGGTCTGGTCGCCGTTGCCGTAGACCGTGATCGGCTCACCCGCGACCGCCTGGTGCACGAAACGCGGCAGTACCATGCCGTGCTCGCCCGACTGCCTCGGCCCGACGGTGTTGAACAGGCGCGCGACGATCACCGGCAGACCCGACTGCCGGGCGTGCCCGAAGGCGAGCCACTCGCCCATCGCCTTGGCGCAGGCATAGCCACCGCGATGCCCCTCGGTCGCGCCGGGCCGCACGCTGGCGTGTTCGCGGAACGGCACCGGGCCGTCGCCGTAGACCTCCGAGCTCGACGTGAACAGCACCGGGACCGTGTGCTCGGCCGCGGCGTCGAGCAATGCGCGCGTGCAGTCGAGGTTGTGCTGCATGACCGCGAGCGGCGCGTCGGCGAGCCGGCGCACGCCGACGACGCCGGCGAGATGGAACACCATGTCCGCTGCCGCGACGGCGCGTCGCGCGACCGCCGGATCGGTGATCGAGGCGACCGTGAGCCCGAACCGGGGCGAGTTCGCGTGCGGCGCGAGATTGGCCAGCGAACCGGTCGAGAGGTCGTCGACGACCTCGACACGGCAGCCGCGCCGCAGCAGCTCGTCGGTCAGATGCGAGCCGACGAAGCCGGCGCCCCCCGTGACGAGGACCCGCGGCGGCGCAGCGCCGGCGGACCAGGGGGCGAGCAGGCGGTCGGTAGGTCGGGTCATCGCGGCAGCGATCGTGGACACGGCCACGCCGCGCGTCCACCGCGGAGCGCGCTTTCGTGGCCGGGCCTGGGACGGCCGAACCGCCGCGGCTATTCCCCGATCCCGGCGACCTACCGGCCGCCGTTCTGGCCGGCGCGCTCGCGGCGAACCTGGCGGCGGAGCTCCTGCAGCTCGCGCTTGAGCTCGGCGAGCTCCTTGCGGAGCGCCTCGAGCTCGCCGTCGACGTCCTTGCCGCCCTGCTGCCTGGCGCCCCGCTCCGGCACCGCGCGGGCCCGGACACCGGTGCGGACGCGGCGCGGCTGACGCACCGGCTCGGCGACGACCTCGACCTGTTCGACCTTCTCCTGCTGCTCGTGCTCGTGCTCTTCGTGCTCTTCGTGCTCCTCCTCGGCGACCTCCTCGTGCTCCTCGTGCTCCTCGTGCTCCTCGTGCTCCTCGGTCTCCTCAGCCTCGCCGCGGCGGGCCGCCGGGGTCAGCATCACCGAGCGGCGACTGTCCTTGCCGGAGAGGGTCACGGCGACCGGCTTGCCGGCGCGGAGTTCGGCGATCGCCGTATCGAGATCGCCGAGGTTCTTCAGACGGTGGTCGCCGATGCCAGCGAGCTGCTCACCGGCCTTCAGGCCTGCCTTCGCCGCCGGGCTGCCGTCGAGCACGCGCTCGATCGTGAGCTTGCCCTCGCTCTCGGTGATGCTGACGCCGAGGAACACGCCGGCGGCGGGCGCGGACTCCTGGACCGGGCGTGCCGGCCGGGCAGGTGCGGCACCGCGACGCGGCGCTGCCGGTCGCACGGTCTCGGCGACCGCACCCTCCTCGGGGCGCGAGCCGAGCTTGACGTCGAGCACGCGCGTCTTGCCGTCGCGCTTGATCTTGACGGCGACGCGGTCGCCGGGGCTCTTGGCTCCGATCGTGGCGACCAGCTTCTCGCGCGTCGGCGTCGCGACGTCGCCGACGGCGACGAACACGTCACCGGCCTGGAAGCCGGCGGCGGCCGCGGGCGAATCGGGCACGACCTCGGTCACGACCGCCTCCTCGCGGTCGGCATCGAGATAGACGCCGAGCCAGCCGCCGTCGATCGACAGCAGCAGCATGACCAGGGCGAGAATGGGAGCGGAGATGGCGTGCATGCGAAATCCTGGAGTCGTCGGGTGGCGGGAGCCGGCCGTACGGGCGCCGGACACCTCGGGTGGGAACGGATACGTCCGAGTGTCCCGCAACGGAGAGTCTCGGGGAACATTCCGGAATCGCCAATCGGCGGAAGGCGACTTGACCCGGAGCCCGCCGTTCCCTAAGTGTCTGGCCGTCCTGCTGCGGGCCCCCTTCGTCTAGCGGCCTAGGATTCGTGGTTCTCATCCACGCGACAGGGGTTCGAGTCCCCTAGGGGGTACCATTCGCCCGGCAGGCCGTTCGTCGACCTGCCGGGCGGGACATCCTCCCGGGTGGGACGCCGCGCCTGGATCCCCCCCCGGCGTCCACGGACCCGACGTCCAAGCAATGGTCTGGCTGCGCCGCGACGATCAAGAGGACCGCGAACTGCGCTGGCTGAGCCCGTTCGGCACCGCGAGCCGCAACGCCGGCGGCCGGCGGCTGCCGGAAGCCGAGGACGCGCTGCGCACGGTCTTCCAGCGCGACCGCGATCGCATCCTGCACTGCTCGGCGTTCCGCCGCCTGCAGCACAAGACCCAGGTCGTCGCTGCGTTCGAGGGCGACCACTTCCGCAGCCGCATGACGCACACGCTCGAGGTGTCGCAGATGGCGCGCGGTGCGGCGCGCGCGCTGCGCCTCAACGACGATCTCGCCGAGGCGATCGCACTGGCGCACGACCTCGGCCACCCGCCGTTCGGGCACGTCGGCGAAGAGGCACTCGACGAGGCGATGCAGGCTCACGGCGGCTTCCGCCACAACGCGCAGGGGGCGCGGGTGGTCGACACGCTCGAGGCGCGTTACGGCCACGACTGCGGGCTCAACCTGACGCTGGCGCTGCGCCGCAGCCTGCTGAAGGGTCGCATCCCCGACGGCTTCCCGTTGAGCGCCGACCTGCGCGCGCTGCGCGAGCGTCGCGAGCCGGTGCCGATCGAGGCCCACCTGGTCGATCTCTGCGACAAGATCGCCTACCTCGCCCATGACCTCGACGACGGCCTGCGCGCCGGCATGTTCACCGCCGACGAAGCGGCCGAGCTGCGACTCTGGCGCACCGCGCACGCGGCGGCGGGAACGGGCAACCGCCAGCGCGTCGTCAGCGAGCTGACCTCGCTGCTGATCCACGACCTCGTCGAACACGCCGACGTCGCGCTCGCCGCGGCGGTCGCCAGCGCGCAGCCGCCGCGGCTGTCGCACGGCGACGCAATGACGGTGCAGAGCGCCGAGGTGCTCGAGTTCCTGCGGGCGCGGTTCTACAAGAGCGAACGCGTGCTCGCAGTCATGAACGACGGCGCCGCGCGCATCCGGCAACTGTTCACGCGCCTGCTCGACGCCCCGGGCGAGCTGCCCGAGCCGTTCCGCGCGCGCATCGCGGGCGATGGCCTCGAGCGCACGATCTGCGACTACATCGCCGGCATGACCGATCGCTACCTGCACCGCGCGACCGCCTGATCGAGAGACCGCGGAGTGAGGCCGGAAAGAGAACGGGCCCGCCGCAAGGCGAGCCCGTTCGAGTGGTTACCCCACGAGGATTTGAACCTCGACAAACAGAACCAGAATCTGTTGTGCTACCGTTACACCATGGGGTAGCGCCCCTGCCGCCGTTTCGCGACGTCAGGGTTTTCGGGGGCAGGAGCCTAGCGCTGCGGGCGCCGGGTGCAAGGGTCTACCGGTGCAAGGGACTACCGGCCGAGCGTGATCTCGGTCTCGCCGTCGGCAACGAACGGGAACGGCAGTGACCGCCGGCCGCCGTGCTCGACGCAGATCTCCGCGTGCGTGCCCGGGAGCGCGAACAGCCGCACCGTCAGCAGGCCATCCGCAGCGCTGCGCGTCCAGCGGACGTAGTCGTACGACGCGAGCATGGCGAGCAGCCCCGGCCCGGCCGGGCCGCCGCCCGACCGGACGACTACTGCCTTGGCGCCGCGCACCGGCCCATCGACGTCGCGAACCCGGATGCGCATGCGGGTCAGCGGTTCGAGTGCGAGGCGGAGCACGCCCGCGCTCGCATCGCTCAGGACACGGAAGGCGTGGCAATCGCCCGTCGTCGCGTAGACCAGGTGCTCGCCGCGCGGCAACCAGAGCCGGGCGCGGCCGGCGACGTTGGTCGCGAGGATCTGTGTCCACGGCAACGGCACGCCGTTGCCGTGACCGCTCATCACGCCGAGCGCGGCGGCGACCGGTCCGCCGCCCGCGTCGACGACCTCGACGTCGAGCGCCGTGAGCGCGTCGAGGTCGACCTGGTGCGCCGAAGCGTCCGTCACCCGGCCCAGGACGACCGCCCCCGGCACCGGCCCCACGATGCACAGCGTCGGCACGAACTCGGGCGAGGTGCGATGCACCAGCCAGCGGTGCGGGCGCTCCGCGGTCGTCTCGACCGGGAACGGCTGGATGACGTGTCCTCCGCCGACCCGGGCCTCGACCAACGCGCGCGCCGCGAGGGCAATCGTCGCCCTGCGGTCACCGTCGCCGAGCTCGTCGGCGAGATCGCCGACATCGACTTCGAGCGGTGCCAGAACATCGAGCCCGAATGCGACGTCACCCGCGGCGGCGACGGTTTGCACCTGCCATCGGTAGCCGCGCTTCTGCGCCAGCAGCATGGCGGGGACTTCCGGCTCGGGGCTGGCGAGCCAGCACCGCGCGACTCCGTCGGCGCCCGTGACCCCGACGACGCAGCACCGCGGCATCAGCGATTGCCCGAGGAATCCCCAGCCTCTCCCCGTCGGTTGCCAGTGCTCGATCCGGACCTCGGGGATCGCTTCGCCGCGCTGATTGCGCACGACGGCGCGCAGCGCCAGCGGCTCGGGAAACACGATCGTCTCGTCGGGCTGCTCCCCCGCGGGTCCGACGACTTCGACCGCGACCAGCTCGCCGCTCGCGGCCCGGAGGCCGAGCAGTCCGAACGCCGACGGCGACGGCGGCAGCTCGACGGCAGCGCAGCCACCGGCGCCGTTCGCGTCGCTCGCTGGTAACGGCAGGTCGACATGAGCATCCTGCGTGCGGTCGGGGAACCAACGCAACCCGGCGACACCGGCGTCGCGCCAGGCATCGAGTCCAGTGACCGCGATGCGACGCGGCCCGACGCGTTCGACGAGCGACAGTTCGGCGACGCGCCCGACGGCGACCAGCGGCAGGACCTCGCTGACGCAGCGACTCCCCCCTTCGTCGACCGGCCCGACCGCCCAGGCGCAATACAGCGCCCCGGGCACGAGCTCGCAGCGCGCCCGCCCGCGCTCGTCGGTGACCGTGTGCGCGACGTCGGCTTCGCCGATCGCGACGAGGCTGGGCATGAACGAGCAGGTGACCGCGGCCCCCTGCACCGGGCGACCGTCGAGGTCGACCACCGTCAGGAAACACGGACTGCGCTGCTGTGCCGGCACGGCGGCGAGCAGGAACGTGACCGCGGCGACAAAACGGGCCATTGCGTCCCAGGATAGCCGCGGGTCGCCGGCAGGGTGACGTCAGCGCCCGAGGTCGAGCCGCAGGATCGCCGCCAACGGCGTCGCGACGCTCGTCATGTAGACCGGGTTCTGGTGGTAGTCGCCCTCGGGATGCGCGCATTCGTAGGGCGCACCGAACTCGGGGCCGCGGCGGAAGTCGCCAGCGCGCAGGTCGGCAACCAGCTCGGCGAGCAACCGCGCGGCCAGCGCGCGGTCGACCCGTG
>JAGQRB010000268.1 GCA_020425925.1 Planctomycetota bacterium | reverse complement strand
GAAGCGGCGGTGGCCGGCCTGCAGCATGCGCAGCGCCACGTGCGGCGGCACGCCGACCGGCACCGAGTGCATCGCCGGGTCGAACGCCGACATCGGCTCGGGCGGCAGCGGGCGGGTCGGCAGGAACTCGACCTCACCGCTCTCGAGGTGGTAGCGCGCGCCGACCATCTGCAGCTGCCCGACCTGGACGAAGCGCTGCAGCAGTGGGCTCCGGCGCAGCACCTCGTGGACCGCGAGGTGCACGTTCTCCTCCTCGCAGGCGTCGTGCAGCGCCTTGCCGCCGAGGTCGCGGCTGCGCGCCTTGCGCACCGCCGGCTCGAGCTGCTCGACGAGCCCCTGCAGCGCCAGGCTCGCACACGGTTCGACACGGTCGTTGTCGATCGAGCGGACCTGCTCGATCGCGACCGAGATCGCCTCGCAGGCCTCGTGGCCGAGCACCACGCAGAGCGGCGCGTTGAGCTGCTCGACCGCGTATTCGATGCTGGCGACGGTCTCGCGGTCGACGGTGTTGCCGGCGACCCGAATGACGTAGAGCTCGCCGAGACCGCCGTTGAACACGTGCTCGGGCGGCACCCGGCTGTCGGAACAGCACAGGACGACCGCGAACGGGCTCTGGCCGCGCGCCAGCGTCCGCCGCACCCCCTCGCCGACCGGCTGCGGCACGGTCCGTTCGGCGACGAACCTGCGGTTACCGTCGGTGAGCGCCCGCAGCGCCTCCTCCGGCGTCTTCTGGGCCGCGAGCCCGGCGGCCGAAAGCAGCGTGACCGCCGCGGTCCGCATCCGATTCCACTTGGCACTCATCCTGAACGTCTCCCCCTGGTCGTCGAGTTCTGCGCCAGGGCATCGGCCGTTCTGTCGGGGAACTGGACGGGGAGGCCGTCGCCGCCACCGCATGGCCGGCTCGGCTGCCGGGTTTCTTCACACGCCCGAGCCCTGCCCCAGTTGACCGTTGCGCCGCGGGGGCTACTATCTTCCGGCTGAAAACCGGCCGACTTCCGTCGTTCGATGGGTCGGGCAATGGCGGGCGGCGGAGCATTCCGGCGCCACCGGCTCAACTCCCGATCCGGTTTCTTCCGAACCGGCTCTTCCGAACTGGCTGTTCTGAACTGGAACTCCGCCGCCGGGGCCACGATCGGCTCCCGGACCGAGTCCTACTGTCCCAACGAGTCCTACTGTCCCTCAGCGCCCGCATGGAGCGGCGCCCCCTCCACCAATGTCAACCCCGACTACCAACAAGCCCGTGGCCGACAAGAACGACAAGAAGGCCGCCAAGGACATCGAGCAGATCCGCATGCTGCGCAACTTCGGCGTCATCGCACACATCGACGCCGGCAAGACCACGTTCAGCGAGCGCATCCTCTTCATCACCGGCAAGAGCCACAAGATCGGCGAGGTGCACGAGGGGCAGGCGACGATGGACTACCTCGCCGAGGAGCGCGAGCGCGGCATCACGATCACGTCGGCGGCGACGTCGTGCCAGTGGCGCGACTACACGATGAGCCTGATCGACACGCCCGGCCACGTCGACTTCACGGTCGAGGTCGAGCGCTCGCTGCGCGTGTTGGACGGCGCGGTCGGTGTGTTCTGCGCGGTCGCCGGCGTGCAGCCGCAGTCGGAGACGGTCTGGCGTCAGGCCAACCGCTACAAGGTGCCGCGCATCGCGTTCGTCAACAAGATGGACCGCACCGGCGCCGACTTCTACAAGGCGGTCGAGTCGATGAAGACGCGGCTCCACGCCAACCCGGTGCCGCTGGTGATGCCGATCGGCCGGGAGAAGGAGTTCGCCGGCGTCGTCGATCTCATCAAGATGAAGGCCTTCACCTGGGCCGACGACAACGCCCGCAGCGTGACCGAGGGCGCGATCCCGGCGGAGCTGCAGGCCGACGCCGAGCAGCGCCGTGCGCAGATGATCGAGGCGGTCGCCGAGTTCCACGATCCGCTGCTCGAGAAGTGGGTCGAGGGCGAGGAGGTCACCAACGAGGAGATCATGATCGCGATCCGCAACGGCACGCTGGCGCTGAAGATCACGCCGGCGTTCTGCGGCTCCGCGTTCAAGGACAAGGGCGTGCAGAACGTGCTCGACGCGATCGTCGACTACCTGCCGAGCCCGCTCGACGTCCCGCCGATCGAGGGCACCAACCCCGAGAGCGGCGACAAGGTCGTCTACGAGCTGCTGCCGAGCCAGCCGTTCGCGGGCCTCGTCTTCAAGACGATCAACGACCCCAACGGCGACCTCACGTTCATCCGCATCTACACCGGCGTGATGAACCAGGGCGAGAAGTACTACAACGGCCGCACGCGGCGCTTCGAGCGCGTCGGCCGCCTGATGCGCATGCACGCCGCCCAGCGCGAGCCGCTCGAGGCGGCCCGCGCCGGCGACATCGTCGCGGTCGTCGGCATCAAGGAGGCCTTCACGGGTGACACCTTGTCGACGCGTGAGAACCCGGTCGTCTACGAAGCGATGGACTTCCCGGACACCGTGATCAGCATGTCGATCGAGCCGAAGAGCAGCGGCGACCGCGACAAGCTGTCGACGATCATCGGCAAGCTGGTGCGCGAGGATCCGACGTTCAAGGCGGTCACCGACGAGCAGACCGGCCAGATGGTCATCTCCGGCATGGGTGAGCTGCACCTCGAGGTCAAGACCAACACGATCCAGAACGAGCACAAGATCCCGGTTACGGTCGGCCGCCCGAAGGTCGCGTACCGGATGACGCTGACCGCCGAGAAGAACGTCGAAGCCCGTCACATCAAGCAGTCGGGCGGCTCGGGCCAGTTCGCGGTCGCGAAGGTCAAGTTCTCGCCGAACCTCGACGAGGGCGTGACCGAGGACCTCGTGTTCATCGACTCGATCAAGGGCGGTTCGGTGCCGCGCGAGTACATCCCGGCGATCGAGAACGGCATCGAGGCCGCGATCAAGGGCGGTGGCCGCACCGGCTTCCCGTACTGCAAGGTCAAGGCCGAGCTCTGGGACGGTCAGAGCCACGACGTCGACTCGAGCGTGATGGCGTTCGAGGCCGCCGGCGTGCTCGCGTTCCGCATGGCCTCCGAGGGCAACTCGACGCTGCTCGAGCCGCTGATGAAGATCGAGATCGAGTGCCCGGAGGAGAAGACCGGCGACGTGATCGGCGATCTGAGCTCGCGCCGCGGCGTGATCGAGGAGATGGTCAGCAAGCCGGGCGGCATCTCGGCGGTGACGGGCAAGGTTCCGCTCGCGGAGATGTTCCAGTACTCGACCTCGCTGCGCTCTTTGACCCAGGGCCGCGGCACCTACTCGATGGAGCCGGCGAGCTACGAGGCGGTGCCGCCGAACATCGCCGCCAAGATCCTCGAAGACCTCGGCGGAAAGTAGAAACCGGGCGCGCGAACGAACTAGGTAGCGCAGACCCCGACGGACCGCTCCGGCGGCCCTTCGGGTCCGGGGGAACGCCCCGCCGGGCGGTCGAACGCCACCGCGACCGACCCGGCCGGTTCTCCCGAAAGACCGTCGCCCCGCCCGCGTTCCTACACCAGTTTGATCCCTTCGTGCGCTACCACCAGGAGGACGCAGTCGTCCTCCGACTCGTCCACCGCCACCGGCGTGTGGGTCGTGCCGTCGGCGTAGACCGCGAACTCGCCCCGACCGTGGGTGCCGAGTTCGTCGCGATAGCCGCCGCGCAGCACGAGCACGTCCTCGCGGCCGCGGTGACGGTGCCGCGGGTAGCCGCAGCCGGGCTGCATCCGGATCAGCGCGACGACCCGGTGGGTGTCGCGGTTCGAGGTGTAGAAGTGCACCGACAGTCCGTCGTAGCGCGTCGCGCGCCAGGGGATCGCCGCGAGGTCCATGGTTGCAGTCTACTCGTCGCCGTCCCGGGCGAGCATGCGTCGAATCGGGCCTCGGCCACCGTCACTGCCTGGACTATCCTGCCGCACACAACATGTCTTCGGAAGCACGCGAGAGCTGGTCGATCCAGGTCCACAAGGACTACCTCAAGTTCAGCGCCGCCCATTTCCTGATCTTCCCCGACGGCTCGGCGGAGCGGCTGCACGGCCACAACTACAAGGTCTACGTCGAGCTGCAGACCGGGCTCGACCGCCACGGCCTGGTCGTCAACTTCAAGGAGATCAAGCCGCTGGTGCGCGCGATCTGCGACGAGCTCGACGAGCACCTGTTGATCCCGGGCCAGCACCCCGTGTTGACGACCGAACGGCACGACGATGGCTCGCTCGAGATCCGCTACCGCGAGCGCTGGTATCGCATTCCGGCCGACGAGGTCATCGTCCTGCCGATCAGCAACAGCAGCGCCGAGAACCTCGCGACCTGGATCGGCCGCACGTTGCGCGAGCGCATGCGGGCGGTCTGGCCGGAGCTGCAGGTGGGGCGGCTGGCGGTCGGGGTCGAGGAGACGCCGGGTCAGCGCGGCACGTGGATGCTCGAGGAGTGAAGCCGTCGATCGGTCTCGGGCACCCCGACCGCGGTCACCCCGACTTCAGGCGCCCGGCCGGTAGCCGTGCAGCCAGCTCGCCGGCTGGCCGCCGGCGTGGCGGATCGTGAACCGGGTGTGGGCCGGGATGTCGAGCTCGTCGCCGACCTGGAGCTGCACCGTGCGGTCGGCGAGCTCGACCTGGATCGAGCCTTCGATCAGCAGCAGCAGCAGGTCCTTCTCGTGCACGAAGTCGCTCCAGACCTTCTCGGGGGGATCGACCCAGAGCTCGCAGCTGTAGCCTCGCCGGGCCCAATCGGCGCTGACCGCATCGCGGTTCACCAGTGCTCTCGACTGCATCGGAAACCTCCCTGCCTCATCCTCCACTCGTGCACGGACGGTCCGCGATTCGTGTCCCGACACGGCTGGATACCCAGCATCTTGGCAGGTGGTACGCTCGGAGGGAAGCATCGTGCGCTTTTCCGCACGCCGGGTGCCGGCGGGCGGTGCCCGGCGGTGGTGGTGGTCCGGGCTTGCAGCACCTTAGGCCGCGACCCCGAGTCAGTTACAGACAGGACCTCGGGCGAGGCGGCGAAAATCGCGGTCGGCAGCGCTCGGACCGGTGGGCGCGCGCGGCGACGGCGCGGCGCGAGGGGCAAAAAAAAGCGCGGAGCGCGTCTTGCAACACGCTCCGCAACTGCATGAGAGAGTGAAAGTTAGAATGAGTCCTGCCTCCAGGATCCGCAGCCGATGAGCGCGAGACGTGCCGACCACTCGCTGACTGGCCGGCCGCACCTCGGGCTTTCACCCTGGAACAGACCCCTCTGATTCGCGATGCCGTCTCGGCGTCCGGAAGAAGCTCGTCGAGGGATCCTGGAGGCAAGAAAGAGCTCCGCGCAGAGGCATGGTCCACGCGGAACGCCCCTTGGACGGCCGGTGCCGCGCACCGGGTTCCGTAGCGGTCCAGGATTTTTCGCCTACTCGAAAGCCGGCCGGGCGGGCTCGCCGGTACTTGCGATCTGGCGAATGTGCTCGGCCACCTGCATCGCGCGCGCGATGCATTGGTCGCTGTTGTGGTACTCGTAGCGGCCGAAGCGACCGAACGTGACGTAGCCGCTGTGATCGAACCACTCGCGCACGCGCGCGATCCGCGCCGCGAACTCGAGATCCTGGTCGATGTAGGCGAACTCGTTGTCGCACCACTCGAGCAGCACCACGTTCTCGGGCACCAGGATGCCGGCGCGGCCGAGCGCCGCGACCACCTCGCGGGCCCACGCCGCGTCGGGTTTCAGGTCGCCGCGGTGGGTGACCTCCGCCAGGAACGAGCCGTGGCCGGCCGGGGCGTTGGTCGGCGAGTAGTTGCTGAAGTAGGTCACCCGGTTGGTCGGTCCCTGCTCGGGGAACGGCAGGTAGATCCAGCTCAGCGGCGGCAGCGGCTCGTCGAGCCGCACTCCGATCATCAGGTTCACGAGCGAGATCGGCCGCAGCTGCCGGATGTCGGCGCGGATCGGCTCGGGGATCTCGGCGATCGCGTCCGCGATCTGCGGCAGCGGGACGGTGTTGACGACCAGGTCGAAGGCCTCGCCGTCGACGGCGAACTGCGTTCCGCGGCGCTCGACCCGCTCGATCGCGACCCCGGTGCGCAGTTCGAAGCCGCCGCCTTCGACCGTGCCGCGCACCAGCGTCTCGAAACCGCCTTCGCGCGGGAACCAGAACACCGACTGGTGGGTGTAGCCCTCGGTGTCGACGCCGATCGCCGACTTCAGGATGTCTTCGATCGGTGCCTCGGGCACGCGGCCGGCGACCCAGCCGCTCGACAGCCGGTGCAGGTCGCATTCCCAGATCTTGCGGTTGTACGGCAGCATGAAGTGCTGCGCGAAGCCCTCGCCCATGCGCCACAGCACCCAGTCGTGGAAGTTGGCCGGGCACGGCGCGCCGGCGCGGCGACCGGCGTAGGCTTCGACGTAGCCTGCGACGCACTCGACGATCGCGGCCTGCGGCAGGTGGCCGACGCCGTTCTCGAACGGGTACGGCACCCAGCGGTCGTGCCAGCGGATCTTGGTATTGCGGACCGTCTTGACCGTGCCGGCCTCGCCGCCGCAGCGCGCGAGCTGCCAGTCGAGCACGCGTTGGTCGCGACTGAACAGGATGTGGCCGCCGGCGCGGTCGAACGTGAATTCGCCGAATCGGCTGCTCTGGCACAGGCCGCCGGCCCGCTCGGTCTTCTCGAGCACGACGGCGTCGTGGCCGTCGCCGGCCAGCAAGCGCGCGAGCGCGGTGCCCGAGATACCGCCGCCGAGAACCGCGATTCTCACGCGCCCGGCCCCGAGATCGTCTGCGAGGAGTGCATGGGGCGGAGAAATCTATCCCGCGGCGGCGGCGCCCGTCGAGGTCGCGACGCGGTTCGTGAAAAACTCGCGCGCGCTTCCCATGATGCCGCGGCCTTGGCGTCCGACCCATCCGACACTTCG
>JAGQRB010000267.1 GCA_020425925.1 Planctomycetota bacterium | reverse complement strand
GCAGCGATCCACTCGCGGTCGCGGGGCCGCGGTCGAGGTAGGCGATCGCGTCGACCACGAAGTCGGGTCGATCCTCGGCCATCACGCAGAACGTCGAGAACACGGTGCTGTCGCTGAACGCGAGCACCCGGCCCTCCCCGTGTCGCACGACGGCACCGAGAACATGCAGGCCGAACTCGTCGTCGGTATCCGGGATCATGTTGCCGAAGAACGAGCCCCTCGAGTAGTCGGCCGGATCGGAGAACGTGTCGCTGCCGATCATCACGTGTTCGGCGCCGAACGGCACCTCGAGCGTGCACGACGTCAGGAAGGAGAACTCCTCGACGCGACCGACGATCGGATGGCGGAACGGTCGCGGCGCGAAGTGGTGCACGAAGCCGCCGTCGTGCAGCCGATTGCAGCCGTCGCGGCGGAACCCGATGCCGAACCGCCGGCTGAGCGCATTGAGGTGGGTCGTCATTCCGAGCAGATCGGTGTGATCGCCGAGCAGGCAGAGCCCGCCGCCGCGCGCGACCCAGGCGACGATGTCGTCGATCTCGGTGGGGGAGAACGGCCGCGTCGGCGTCTTCACGATCAGCACGTCGAACTCGCCGAGCAACTCGCGCTCGAGCGTCTGGTCCTCGTTGACCGAAACGTCGAAGTAGCGCGACAGGTAGTCGGTCGCCGTGACGAAGTTGTAGACCGATGCCCGGCCGAACCACTCGGTGTCGAACGGGCGATCGGTGCGTTCCCAATTCGGCGTCTTCGACGAGTCGATCAACACCCGTCCGGTTCGGGGCGGGCCGAGCGCGTGCGACGACGCGCAGCAACCGAAGATCGTGAATGCGGCACACGATGCCGCGCCGGCGAGCAGGAGTCGCCCGGGTGCGACTCGAAACACCGGGTTCGCGAGGCGGCTGGCGCGCTCGCGGGTGAGCCACCCGAGTGCGAGCGGCAGCGGTAGGAACGACAGCAGCTGGACGGTCGGATCCGAGAACAGGTGGACCGCGTAGGGCAGCAGCCCGCCGGGCCCGTGCAGGCCGGCGGGATCCTGGTGCCGCGACACCAGGACGGTCAGCACCAGGAAGCGCAGTGCGAGCCACGCGCCGGTCGCCGCGACCGCGGCCGCGGCGCGACGTCGCGGGTTCGCTCCGTCATCCCCGAACAGTGCGACGAGGGCGCCGCCGAGGAACAGCGACGCCGGCAGCAGTCCGAGCTTCTCCCAGGTGACGCTGACCGGCACGAGGTGCGCGCCGGTACCGATGTGGATCGTCGCGCCATCGACATGGCAACCGAGTCCGACGAGCTCGAGCCCGACCGCGAAGATGCTCGCCAGCCCGGGCACGGCGTGGAAATGGCAGCCGACGCGGTACCACGCCAGCACGAGCAGTCCTTGCACGGCGACAACGGCGGCCGCGACGAGCAGCGTGTGCAAGCGGTGGTCGGTCGCGCCGCGCTGCATCATCACGAAGCCGGCTGCGAGCAGCGCGGTGCTCCAGACGGCGGACCGAGGTCCGAACACCGGGACCGCGAACAGCCACGCGCTCGCGAGGAGGAGGACGGCAAACCAGCGGAAGACGTTCATCATTGCATGCCCTTGCCGGTCGCGTGCAGCAGCCGGCGCAGAAGTCCGATGTTCGGCAAGGAGACGAAGTCACCGGACTCGAGGTTGGACGCCGCGAAGAAGCGGGTGTCACCGACGTGGAACAAACCGCCCTCGCCGTGCTCGACGAGGGCCGCGAGCGGGCGGCCGTGGTAGCTGCCGAAGACCGTGGTCGCGGTGCGTGGACAACCGGACAGATCGAGCTGCCAGGCCTCGACGTACTCGACCGACACCGGCACGCGATCGGCGCCGCCGCGCTGCAGAGGGACCGGGCCGACGAGGTCGTCGGTCGTCGCGAGCCCGTAGGCCGCGTGCAGCGGCTGCAACCCGGCGCAGTCGTCGCGGCCCGCAGCGGTCACGACGAGACCGCCGGCGGCCGTGAAGTCGCCGAGCGCGGCCACTTCACGGGCTGCGAACGGCGTGACGGGTGCGATCGAGACCAGGACGTCGCACCGTCGCAGCAGCTCCGGTTCGAAGCGGTTCATGAAGCGGACCGCGAAGCCGGCGCGCTGCAGATTCTTGGCCAGCGCACCGATGCCGTTCCGCGCCTCGTCCGGGAGGTCGATACGCGGGCCGTGTGCGGTCTCGATCCAGGCCACCGGCAGTTCGGAGCGCGCGGGCACGAGGCAGCCGCGCTGCAGCTCACACGCGCCGGCGACCACGAGTGTGCCCAGGATGCCGGCGGCGAGCACGGCCCACGCCCTCTGCCGCGCGACGGCGAGCAGCGACACCAGGAGCAGTCCGCCGAGCACCGCGAGCGCGAGCTCGAAGGGGCCGAGATCGAGCCAGGCCCGACCCGCGAGCCAGCGCAGCACGGGCACCACGGCCAGGTCCGCCATCAACGGGTTGGACGGGTTCTGGAACGGCCCGGTATCGGCGAACACCATCACCTCGCCGGCGCCGAATGCGGCGGCGGCGACGACGACGAGGTCGCCGATCCGTTCGCCGCGTTGGAAAGCGTAGTCGCCGAGCTGTCCCATGTCGGTGGCGAGTGCGTTGCCACGGTCCGACAGCAGGTAGCCGCCGGTCGCGATCGGCCGCGCGGCGCCGTGCAACTCGAGCGACGCGCCGATGCCGAGGCCCCAGCCCGGCTGCAGGAGCGCGAGCGGTCCCGGCTCCGCGGTCGAGGAGCCGAGCCAGCCGACGCGCGGTGATGGGATCGCAGAGTCGAAACGGAACTCGATGCCGAATGGCGCGAGCAGGTCGTTCTGGCTGGCGCGTGTGCCAGAGAAGTCGGTGTGATCGCCGAGCACCAGCAGGCGGCCGCCGCGCTCGACCCAGCGCCAGATCGCCTTGAGCTCGGACGTGCTCCATTCGACGTCGACGTTGACGGTCACGAACACATCGAGGTCCGCCAGCAGGGCCGCCGTCGGGCGCTCGCGCACGAAGGTGGTTCGCATGCCGTGAGCCGCGAGCTCGCGCGGCATCAGGCCGGCGAAGCCGAGTGTCCGCGGTCCCAGGGCGTCGAACGTCGGAACGCGCCAGTCGAGCACCCGGCCCTCGTTGAGCGAGCAGAACCCGACCCGGATGCCCGGCTCGGGGCCGCGGATCTTCCCCAGCTGCAGCGTCGTGCAGACGAGCGCGAGCAGCGGCACGATCGCGATCAGCGGGCGCGGCAGGCAACGGCCGCTCGACGGCGCGCGCCGTGCGCCGCGCGGCATGACGCTGGCCACTGCCGCCAGCAACGCAGCGACGATCGCGGGCAGCAACAGGATCGAATCGTGCGAGAACCACGCGTCGGGAGCGAAGCCCAGGAGCGCGGTCGCGGACAGCACGGCCACGATCCCGCCGACGGCGCCGATCAGCAGGCGGCCCGGCCGCAACTCGTGGAGCACGTAGCGTCCGACGAGCAGTGCGCCGAAGATCCCGAGCAGCGGTAGCCCGAGCGCGCTCGGCCCGAGCACCGCGGCCTCGTTGGCGCCGGTCCAGGCCAGCGCCCGGTCCGCCGCGACGCGTTCGAGTGCGCCGATCGCCGGCACGGTGGAACACGCGACCCGGCCGATCAGCAGTAGACCACCCGCGTGAGTGACGACGGCCCAGGCGCGGCCACCGCCGTGCCGGGTGTAGGCCAGCGCCGAAACGAGGACCGCGGCCGCAGCGAGCGCGATGCCCGGGCTGTCGCAGCGGTGCATGGTCGTGAGCGCCGCTGCGGCAACCGCGCCCGCGATGATCCGAGCGCGCGGGACCAGCGGCGAGCGCGCCGCGGCAGCGACCAGCCAGCCGAGACCCAGCACGGACGCGAGCAGGCGTGCGGTGCCACTGCCGACGATCGGCAGGGCTTCGAGCAGCAACGCGAACATCGCGGCCGCGCTGCCGAACAGGAGGAACGCCCCACTCCGGGATGCCGGCAGCGGCGGCGACGGGTCGCCGTCCGATCCGGTGTCGATGGTTGTCTGTACAGTCGTCACGAGAGCCTCCGATGGATGGATGCGGGGTGTCGCCGTCCCGCGCGCGGCGCAGGACGGCGAACGACGGCGCTGCGCGCTCAGCGGCGCAGCGGCGAGGGCAGCCGCAGCGCGGCCACCAGCAGGAACAGCAGCTGGAACCAGCCGGCCGGACGCGTTCCCGGCGTCTCCGGTTCCTCGGTCGCCGGCGCGACGGCAGCGACCTCACTCTCGGTCGCGACCGCACCGGTGTCGCCGCCAGCCGCAAGTTCGGCGAGCGCGCGTTCGGCGGCCGAGCTGCGCGCCGTGGCGGCACGCACTGCACCTACCTCGACCTGCGCGCCGGAGCTGGTCGCGAGTTGCAGCGAGTAGCTGCTGGTCGCGTTGCCGTCGGCGTCGACGACCTCGATGATGCGACCCGGCACCGCGGCGCCGCGTCCGACCTCGCGGTCACCGCGCACGATGACGTAGTCGGCGGGCTCGCGCACCGCGAACGCGACCGTCACCGCGCCGCGCCCGGCCTCGGCGTGGAACGCGACGAGGTGGCGGCTCGCCGGGCCGGGCAGGTAGCCGTACTTGCGCTCCGACGACGACTGATTCGGGCCGTTGTTGCCCTCTTCCTTCTCGCCCTTGAGGTCCTTGTTGCAGGTCTGGCCATGGCCGAGATAGAAGCCGTCCTCGGCGCTACGCGGACCGGTCGTGGGGCCCTCTGGCTCCTCTTCTTCGCCGCCTTCGTCTTCACCTTCACCTTCGCCGTCGCCGCCGCATTCCGGTGGCGCTCCAGGTGTGCCGCCGGGGGTGGTCGGACCGGTCACGGGGCCACCGGGGTTGCCACCCGGCGCGCCCGGAGCACCGCCGGGAGTGAACGGCTTCTTCGGGTTGGCCCCACCCGGCGCACCGGGATTGTCACCCGGGGTGGTCGGTCCGCCGGGCCCCTTGCCACCCGGGCCGGCGGGCTGTGACGGCGCGGGCGCCGCCGGCGGCGGGAACACGACCTCGAGAATGCCCTTGCGGCACTTCTTCGGGAAGTTGTTGGCGTAGAGCCACTTGGGTAGCGCCTTGTTGACCCCGGGGCTGAACAACGTGAGGTTGTCCTGGATGTAAGCGGAAATACACTCGCCGTAGCCGGCCACGGAGTCATTGATCAGGCCGTAGGCCGTGCCCGCAACGCCCGAAACGGCAAGCGCCGCGATTGGCAGACGCTTCGATACCCACGTCGCCCCCTTCTTGATGCCCCGACCCGCGCGTTTGCCCTGTTTACCGACCCAGCGGCCGGCACCCTTGAGATTGTCGATGCAGCCGGTCACCCAGTAGGTGTCGACGGCAGCCAGGCCCGAGGGGTCGAGCACGAACGGATCGTTGTTGCCGCGCACGTAGGGGCTCTCGATGAACCCGTCGGTATACATGCGCATCACGAGCGTCGACGGATCGGTCTCGTTGTTGCTCGCCGGCGCGAGCGGGTCGCGCGAGACGAAACGGTGCTCGGCCGGGTCGTGATAGCGCGCCCGGTAGTAATAGAGCCCGGTCGGCTCGGTCCATTCGGTGACGTAGCCCTGCAGCGCGGCACCGAGCTTCGCGACCGCGATCTCGTGGTCGTACTCACGCGCCTGATACAGCCGCGGATTCGCGAACGCGCTCCGCAGCCGCGGCATCCCGCCCGTCGTCGCGGGCGAGCCGTCGGCCTCGAGGAACCGCACGAAGCCGGACGGATCGTAGGCGTAGCGCTCGACCACGGCTCCGCTGTCGTCGGTCAGCGCGACGATCGACGACCTGGTGTCGCTGAGGAAGTAGTAGGGCTCGTAGCCGGGCAGGCCGTCGAGATTGCGCCGCATCTGCAGCACGTCGTCGAGGCCGTAGCCGTGCACGTACTGGGCGACGAGCTGGTTGCTCGAGTTGCGCTCCTCGATCACGCGCTGACCGTGGTGGTAGTACCAGGTCGTTCCCGACGTCGGGTCCGTCTTCGACGCGCGGCGACCGCGGGCGTCGTAGGTGTACTCGATGACGAGCGGGCCGTCCGAGCCGTCGAGGTTGCGGATGTTGATACGGGCGAGGCGATCGAACCCGTCGAAGTGGTAGTTCATCCAGACGTCGCTCGTCCGGTTGCCCGCGACGTCGTGGCCGATCGCGAGGGTCGCGATGCTCTGGTAGCCGAAATCGGCGTTGTCGACGTGGTCGTAGTTGCTGCCCGGCGAGCCCGCGGCCTGCACCAGTCGGTGGTCGAGGTTGCTGTCGCCCTGGTAGTCGTAGCGCTGTAGCAGGTCGATCGCGACGCCCCCGAACAGGTCGATACCGGCGTCGGTGAGCCGCCCCTGGCTGTCGTAGACGAACAGGTCGGCCAGCGTCGGTGAGCCGGTGATGATCGACTCGGTCTTGGTCCGGCCGTGGTTGCGGTCGTAGGTGAACCGGAGCTCGCCGAGCGTGGCCCCTCCGATCAGCTCGTGGATCGCACGCTTCGGCCGCCCCGCCGCGTCGTAGCCGGTCGGCAGCATCGAGTTCGGCGATGGTGTCGACAGGTCGTGTCGCACGCCGTTGCCGAGATCGATGCGCGCGAGCCGACCGCGGCCGAAGTACTGGAACGTCGCGATGTCCGCCCCCGAGCTCTCGTCGATCGTCGCGAGCCGACCGTTCTGGTCGTACGCGTAGTCGACCCGGCGCCCGCTCGGGAACCAGAGGTGCGACAGCATGTCGGTGTCGTCGAGCTGGGTCGAGACGAGGTGGCCGTCCTGGTTCTCCTGCAGCAGCCGCCTCAGCGAGTCGTAGACCGCGAGCACGGTCGCGTCGGCGCCGGCACCGTTGTCGTCGAACATCCGGGTCGGGCGATCGAGACCGTTGTACTCGAACTCCCGAGCCAGCGTGCCCACCGGTGTTCCGGCGGTGAACGTGACGTTCTCGGCGATGCGACGCCCGGCGGCGTCGTAGGCGTAGTCGACCCGGCGGAACAGGTTGCCGCTCGTATCGAACAGCGAAGCCGAGGCGGTCGCGCCGGTCTTCTTGTAGCCGAACACGAGCTGCGAGCCGTCGGGGAACGTCTTCGCGACCATGCGATTCTGGGCGTCGTAGTCGAAGCCGAGGACCTTGCCGCTGCCGGTCACCACCGACTCGAGGTTGTTGTTGTCGTCGTAGCCGTAGCTCGAGACCGCGGCACCCGTCGCGCCAGCCGACTGCTGCGACGGATCGAACGAAGCGCTCCAGGGATCGGTCGCACCGTTCGCTTCGCCACCCGGCGCCGAGTCGAGGGCCGAGAGCACCGGGCGATCGAGCCCGTCGTAGACGTAGCGCTTCAGATTGCCCGGCGCGTTGACGCGATCGGCGAACTGACCGAGCGGGTCGACGACCAGCGGCCCTCGGCCGTCGGTCTCGGCGGTGTGGTTGTCGCGGCTGTCGTTGGCGTAGTAGACCGCGTGGCCGGCGTTGTCGACCGTCCGGATCAGACGGCCGAGGCCGTCGTACGAGCGGTAGTAGGTCTTCGTCTCGGAAGCGCCGAGCGGGTTCACCTCGGTGACCGATTCCTGCACCAGCAGTCCGCCGGCGTCGTAGACCCGCGCGCGGACGTTGCCGACGCCGTCGACCTCGCCGATCTGGCGCCCGAGG
>JAGQRB010000266.1 GCA_020425925.1 Planctomycetota bacterium | reverse complement strand
GCCAAGGTCCTACCGCTCGAGGAAGGTCACGCACCCGCTCCACCCGGTGAGGACCGACGGCGCGGAAGGGAGGTAGACGCCGAAGATGCTCGAGGAACCGGCCGCCATGCGGATCGGGCCGTCGGGGCCCGGCACCCAGATGAAGCCGGTCGTGTGGTTGAACGTGTCCGGAACGAGCGTGGTGCGCGCTCCGCTGGCCTCCGTCGACACGTTCACACCGCCAGTGCCGGCCGCCATGTTCCCCGAGCCGCCGGTAATGCTGCAGGCCTGCGTCAGGCCCTGGTCGAGGTTGACGGGGCTCGTCGCGGTCGACGCCGGCGAGCCGGACACGACCTGGCGCACGAGCTCCACGCGCTGCATCGCGCTCGTGGAGTTCGTGCTGAAGCCGATCCGGACCTCGACGATCTCGATGGGGACGGTGGCCGAGGGGCGCAGGTAGGCGAGCGTGGTCGCCCCCGCGATGGTGATGTTCTTCCAGGGGAGGGTGAAGACGCGGGCCATGGTGTCAGAGCTCCTGCAGGATCGACGGGGAGTTCGCGTACTGCCCGATCTGCTCGACGTCGATCCAGTACGTCTCGCTCGGGCCCGGGGTGTAGCCGGCTGCGATCTGCTCGGCCGACGTGAAGCTGACGGACGGCTCACGCAACGTCGGCGAGCCGGTGTTCTGGGCGCTCTTCGTCTTCCGGTACACCTGGCGCGTGCCGGTGACGTCGTAGAGCGTGAAGCGGTAGGCCTCATAGGGCTCGTCGAGCGGGTAGGCCCCGATGCTGCCTGGCGGCAGGTTCTTCCGAGACCAGTGCGTCACGGCGAACGTGACCGACGAGTCGCCGGAGTCGTAGGTCTTGCGGACGTCGCGCAGCGGGAACGGCTCCACGTTCCGCCGGCGCGTCGTGATGCTCACCGTCGGCGTCGTCGCCAGGTCCTTCCCGGGCGGGACGAACTTGAACTGCAGCGACGCGCTCGGCGCGATGCCAGGCACGTCGACCAGCTTGCCGGCGACGGCGAAGAGCACCTGCAGGCCGACGACGCGGAGGCCGGTCGGGTGGTCCGCGGCGCAGCCTTGCCACGTACCCCGCAGCCCTCGCAGGAGGTGCGTGAACGTGTAGTTCGTCGCGCTGTTCTGCACGACGTCGCGCGCGCCGAACACCTCGAGGACCTGGCCGAGCTCGTCGACGACCGCGAACCACTGCCAGCCCTGTGCGACGATCGCCTCGGTCGACGACACCAGCGGCACCGTGCCGACGCTGTCGAACTCCACGGTCGCCGAGCTCGCGGTGTCCCACGTGAGCAGCGCGTCGCCGAAGTTCTCGCTCGGCGCAGCGGCCGCGAGCGTCGCCGACAGCGCGCCGATCGCGTGCTCGACCTGCAGAGTCTCGACGAACACCCAGTTCTGCCCCTCGTCCTGGCTCAGGTAGATCGTGCAGCCGGCCCACGTGCTGCCAGGCTTCGCACAGGCAGCGACGTGGATCCCCGGCGTCAGGCTCCAGTCGTCGAGGACCGGCGGAGAGTCGATCGCGATCGCCTGCAGCTCGGCGGCCGGCACGATCGTCGCAAGGCCGCTGCCGGCGGCGCTCTGCACGGGCGAGCCCTTGACCGAGATGTTGGCGCGCTCGACGACCGCCTCGATCCTGACGAGCCAGTTGGTGCCGACATCGCGGCGAACCACGCGGACCAGGTGCGTGTTCCCGAGGTCGTCGGTCCACGTCATCAGGTCGTTCTCGAGCACATGCAGGTAGGTCTTCGGCAGCGTGAATGGGACGCGACGACCGTTGATCCTGGCTCGGCGAGCGATCGTCGCTGCGAGGTTGCGCGCGTCACGCCGGGTCATCACGACGTTCCGCATGTCGAGCTCCTGCCGGTTTTCCTGCGACTGCGCGCTCGGGTGCCGGATGCCCCAGTGCTCGTAGTTCTCACCGTAGCCGCTGTCGGGGTCCTGGAACCGGATGCCCACCGACGTCGGCAGCTCTTCCTCGGTCACCTCGCCCCAGGATGGCTCCTCGACGCTCGGCTTCTCGCCGACGCGCGCCCCGAAGTCCGTGAACAGCGCGCCGTTCTGGATCTGCACCACGTCGGCGTTGTCGATCTGGAAGAACGACAGCACGCCGTTGCGATCCTGCGTGGCGATCTGCTTCACGAGCAGCAGCTGCTGCAGGGCCTGGTCGCCCGTCGTGGGGCCGCGGAGGTAGAAGCCGTGCAGCGGCACGTCGTCGACCCCGGCGGTGTCGACGTTGCTCTGCGGGAGGTTGTGCCGCTCGCAGACGAGAGCCAGGCCCTGCGCCCACGTCAGCGACGCATCCGGGTCGATCACCGCCTCGGTCAGGGGCGGCATGGTCCCCCCGAAGTTGGTCGCGTCGAAGTCGTCGAGGACCTGGTAGGCGGTGCCGCGGAAGCCGCCGACGTTCCCCGATCCCTCGTGCCCGACGATGATCGGGTCTTCGCCCTGCGTCTCGCTTCCGGGGTAGTAGTGCTCCTCGAGCACGAACGCGGGCGGCAGGTAGCCTTCGGCCCGCGTCGGCTGCGACCAGAACTCGATCTTCATCGGAACAGCCGCCGTACCACTGAGTAGTGAGACGCTGCTGAAGGACGTGCCCGTGATGTCGATTCGAACGAAGTCGGCACCGGCGCCAACAACACGCCACCAACCTGGTCCCTGAGTAGAGCCGGCCTCGAGTTCGGCCGTTCCGCTATCGCGCACGCGAATAAGGTCGCCCGGTCGGAAGACCTCGTTGAAGGGGTGGTTCGGCGGGTTCCCAGAGCTCGCGCGAATGTCGAGCACGAACGAGACACCCGCGAACAGGAACGAGTCGCTGACCACGGCATCATCGACTCGAGTCAGCACAGCCGGTGCGAAGGGATTGCCAGCCGTGACGTTCAGGCCCGTCGTCGTCTGTCCGCTTCTCGGCTCGAGGACGATGCTCCCAGGCGAGCTTGTGTGGCCGGTGACATCGACGACCTCCCAGTAGCGGCCATTCGGATCGGGTCCGCTGAGGACCGCGAGACCACCGATCTCCAACAGGTTGCCGACGTCGAACACCAGGTTCGGGTCCGGGTCCTGCGTGCTGTCCATCGTCAGGGTGACCTGGCCCGAGCTCTCGGTCACTGTCATCGCGGAGGTTCGGAACTCGATCAGGTTGAGCGACTTCCACGTCAGCAGCGAGTCGTTGACGACGAGCTGCGTGAGCTGCTGCGTGTAGCGATCGTTCAGCATGAACGCGACATCGAAGCTGACGTGCCGCACCGAGCCGGCGCTCTTGCCCTTCACGCGCGGTGTCGTCTCCCGCACCTTCTTCTCCTGCCACATCACCTGGATCGGCACACGCACACGGCGGCCCATCGCCCAGACTCGTGGCGGGCCGCTGTCGGTGTTGGCCACCGGCAGGCCGATGAGCGTGTCCGCAGCGCCGTCGCGCTTCGGTGTGCGTGCGAGCAGGGACTGCGCGAGTGTCGCGATCGCATACTGCAGTGCGACGTTCGCCGCGAAGCGCAGCACCGCCGTGGTCGCCGCCGCCACAGCGGTGGTCGCGGTCGTCGCAGCCTGCGCCGTGGCTGCACCGACGTAGAGGATCCCGGTCACGCGAGGCCTCCGAGCTGCCAGCAGGAGCGCGGCCGCAGCGCTGAGGACATGCGGACCTGGCTCACGCGGCCGCCGCCGGCGGTGCGAGCTCGAGCGAGCACGACCAGGTCGTGCGCGGCGTCGACGACGACCGCCACGTGGCCGAGTCCGCCACCGTGCTCGGCTGCGATGAGATCTCCAGGCGCGCGGTCCTCGATCGACTTGCGGTGGGCGACTTCGGCGAGCCAGTGCTCGAGCTCGTCCACCGAGGGGCAGAGCCCGTAGCGCGCGTCGGGGGGCTCGAGCCCGACCTCCGCCATGGCGCACAGCGGCACGCCGGCGCAGTCGAGCCCAACGCCTGGCAGGCGGCCAAGGTGCTGGTATGGGGTGCCGACGTAGCCGCGGACGACCTCGACGAAGCGCGCGCGGTTGCTCACTGGGCCACCTCGAGGAGGTCGCCCGGCTG
>JAGQRB010000025.1 GCA_020425925.1 Planctomycetota bacterium | reverse complement strand
TGTGCGCTGTCGCGTGCTCGACGCCGTCGCCGATGCGCCGCGCGCCGCCGACTGGGATCCGCTGGCGGCCGAATTCGTCGGCGACGGTCAGAACGTCGTCGTCGCCCGCCGGCTGCTGCGGGCACTCGCGGCGGTGATCCACGTGATCGACGGCGACAAGGCGGCGCGCGCGGAGTCGCTGCTGGCTGCCGGCGGCGAGCCGAGCATCGTGCTCGCGCGCTGGGCGCGGCTGGTGCCGCTGCTGATGCGCGGCGACGAGCCGGTGTTCAACGACAAGGCCGCGGTCAAGCAGCTGCGCAAGGCGCTGCGTTCCAGCTCGACCGCCGCACGCGCCGCTGCGGCGCGGGCACTGCGGCTCGCCGGCGGCGAGAGCGCACTCGCCGCGGCGCTCGAGCACTTCCCGAACGAAACCGCGCCGACCGTACAGCTGCAGCTCGTCGAGACGGTCGCGGCCCTGCGCGAGCCGACGACGCCGGAGGCCGGCAAATGGCTCGCGGCGATCGCCACCGGCGACTACGGCGAAGACGTGCGCGAACGCGCCATCGTGCGTCTCGGCCGTTCGGGCGCCAAGGAGGCGACCTCGGCGCTGGTCAAGGCGCTCGACGATCGCAGCTGGCAGCTCGCGGTCTGCGCCGCGGTCTCGCTCGGCAAGACCGACGCCGACGAGGCGTTCGCGCCGCTGCAGCGGATGCTGAAGCACGCCGACTGGAAGATGCGCGGCGCCGCCGTCGTCGGGCTGATGCACTGGAGCCGGCCCGAGATCGTCGAGCCGCTGATCGTGATGCTCGAGGACGCCGATCCGGTCGTCGCCGGCGCGGCGCACCACGCGCTGTGCACGGTGTCGCGGCGATACGAGACCAAGTTCGCGGTCAAGGACTGGCGCGCGTGGTGGGGCGAGGCCAAGGGCAAACACGACTTCACCGATCGCGAGGCGACGCTCGACAAGCTCAAGAAGTACGGCTACGCGGTGCCGGACTCCGAGATCTACCAGGGCCTCGACGTCATCGTCTTCGAGAGCCGCGGCGATCACATCGAGCAGCTGCTGACCCGGCTCGAGATCGCGCACCGGTTGACCAAGCAGGGCGAGATCCCGGAGAGCGGGGTGCACCCCGAGGCGATCTTCGTCTCGAACTGCACCGGTGAGCTCGACGGCAAGGACGAGGAGCCCCTGGCGTGGTACGTGCGCACCGGCGGTTCGTTGTTCGGATCGTGCTGGGCGCTGAGCGAGACGATCGCGCGCATCCACCCCGGCGTGATGCAGAAGGCGAACACCAACGGTCAGGTGCTCGACAACGTGCGCGCGCTGCCGGTCGACGCGACCAGTCCGCTGCTGACGGGCGTGTTTCCGGACGGCGTGGTGCCGATCTACCACCTCGAGGGGGCCCACCTGATCGACGTGCTCGATCCGGAGCGCTGCGAGGTGCTGATCGACAGCCCCGATTCGGCGGAGCGCCACGGCAACGGCAATCTCGCGGCGTGGTTCTTCTCCGGACACGGGGTGATGTTCGACTCGGCGAACCATTTCGACCTGCAGGGCCTCGGCCTCGCCGGCAAGCTCAAGAAGGGCGAGGAGCGGCAGGCCTACGCGATCGACCACCTCGGGCTGTCGTTCGCGAGCTGGCGTGAGACCCGTGGCGACGGCTTCTGGCGCAATCCGAAGAAGGCCGCCGAGGAAGTCGCCGACCTGTCGGCTTTCCGGCTGCTGACCAACTTCGTTCGCAGCAAGCGAATGGGCGTGTACTGAGGCCTCCGCGGCCGGCGCGCGATCGCGCGATGCGGTTTCGGGTCGACGTTCGAAAGCCGGCCGATATGCTGCTTCGTCCTCGAAAGCCGCGATGAGCCCCCGTTTCGACTTAGCAGAGCGCATCGAGCGCTTTCCGATCCTTCGTGTGATGCGTGAGCGGGTCCTCGTGTTCGACGGCGCGATGGGCACGCAGATCCAGTCCGCCAACCTGACGCTCGACGATTTTGCCGATCTCGAGGGCTGCAACGAGATCCTGGTCGAGACCCGGCCGGACGTGATCGAGGCGATCCACGACCGCTACTACGAGTCCGGGGCCGACGTCGTCGAGACCGACTCGTTCGGCGGCATGCCGTACGTGCTCGACGAGTTCGGCCTCGGCGCGCGCGCGCACGAGCTCAACGTGCTCGCCGCGCAGGTCGCGCGCCGATCGGCCGACAAGTTCTCGACCCCGGAACGGCCGCGCTTCGTCTCGGGCTCGATGGGGCCGGGCACCAAGCTCGTCACCCTCGGCCACATCGGCGGCGACCAGCTGTTCGAGGCCTACAAGGTCTACGCCAAGGGCCTGATCGCGGGCGGGGTCGACTGCCTCAACATCGAGACCTGCCAGGACATCCTGCAGGTCAAGCTCGCGATCATCGCGGCGCGCGACGCGATGGCCGAGCTCGGCCGCGAGGTGCCGATCTTCTGCACGGTCACGATCGAGACGACCGGCACGATGCTCGTCGGCACCGACATCGCGGGCGCGGTGGCGACGCTCGAGGCGATGCCGGTCGACGTCGTCGGTCTCAACTGCGCGACCGGCCCCGACCTCATGCAGGAGTCGGTGCGGTTCCTCGGCGCCAACACGACGCGGCAGATCATGGTGATGCCCAACGCCGGGCTGCCGCGCAACGTCGGCGGGGTCGCGACCTACGACCTCACGCCGGCCGAGCTGGCGCGCTACCAGGCGCGCTTCGTCGACGAGTTCGGCGTCGCCGCGGTCGGCGGCTGCTGCGGCACCTCGACCGAGCACATCGCCGCGATCGCCGAGGCGGTCGCCGGCAAGGTGCCGTCGGCGCGGCCGACGGAGTTCCCGGCACAGGTCGCATCGCTGTTCCACGCCGTGCCGCTCGATCAGGAGAACGGCCCGCTGTTGGTCGGCGAGCGCACCAACGCGAACGGCAGCAAGAAGTTCCGTGAGCTCATGCTCGAGGGCGACGTCGAGGGCATGCTGGCAATGGCCAAGGAGCAGATGCGCGAGAACGCGCACGTGCTCGACGTCTGCACCGCCTACGTCGGCCGCGACGAGACCGCCGACATGCTCAAGCTGCTGCAGCCGCTGGTGCAGCAGGTGACGTTGCCGGTGATGATCGACAGCACGCAGATCGACGTCGTCGAGCGGGCGCTGCAGGTCGTGCCGGGCCGCGCGATCATCAACTCGATCAACCTCGAGGACGGCGAGGACAAGGCCGACGCGCTCTGCGAGCTGGCGCGGCGCTACGGCGCGATGTTCGTCGCGCTGACGATCGACGAGGACGGCATGGCGAAGACCGCCGACCGCAAGCTCGAGGTCGCACAGCGGCTCTACGACATCGTCGTCAATCGCCACGGCCTCAAGCCCGGCGACCTGATCTTCGACCCGCTGACGTTCACGATCGGCTCCGGCGACGAGGCGTCGCGCGACGCCGGCATGCAGACGCTGAAGGGCATCGAGCTCGTCAAGCAGAACATCCCGGGCGTGCGGACGATCCTCGGCCTCTCCAACATCTCGTTCGGCCTCGATCCCTACCCGCGCCAGATCCTCAACTCGGTCTACATGGCCGAAGCGATCAAGCACGGCCTCGACGCCGCGATCGTGCACGCGAGCAAGATCGTGCCGATGCACAAGCTCGACGAGGACGATCGCAAGGTCACGCTCGACCTGATCTACGATCGCCGCAGCGAGGGCTACGACCCGCTGTTCGCGTTCATCGAGCGGTTTGCCGGCAAGAAGCGCGTCGACCTCGGCGGCGGCGTCGACGAGGACACGCTGCCGGTCGAGGAGCGGCTGCAGCGGCGGATCATCGACGGCAACAAGATCGGCATCGGCAAGCATCTCGACGAGGCGATGAAGAAGTACAAGCCGCTCGAGATCATCAACGAGATCCTGCTCGACGGCATGAAGGTCGTCGGCGAGCTGTTCGGCAAGGGCGAGATGCAGCTGCCGTTCGTGCTGCAGAGCGCCGAGGCGATGAAGGCCGCGGTCGGCTACCTCGAGCCGCACATGGAGAAGGTCGAGGGCGAGGAGAAGGGCACGCTCGTGCTCGCGACCGTGCGCGGCGACGTGCACGACATCGGCAAGAACCTCGTCGACATCGTCGTCAGCAACAACGGCTACAAGGTCGTCAACCTCGGCATCAAGGTGCCCGTCGAGCAGATCCTCGAGGCCGCGCGCGAGCACCGCGCCGAGGCGATCGGCATGAGCGGACTGCTCGTGAAGTCGACGGTGGTGATGAAGGAGAACCTCGAGATCATGAGCCAGCGCGGGGTCGCGACGCCGGTGATCTGCGGCGGCGCGGCGCTCAACCGCCACTTCGTCGAGCACGACCTGCGCGACTCCTACGCGACCGGACCGGTCTACTACGGTGCCGACGCGTTCTCGGGTCTGCACATCATGGACGAGCTCACCGGCCGCGCGAAGGCGAAGGTCGTGACGCAGCAGCCCGCCGACCCGAACAAGCGGGTCACGAGCCACCGCCGCATGACGCGCGCCGAGAAGGAGAAGCTGCTCGAGCACGCGTTCGCCGAGTACGCCGACAGCGGTGTCGAGCCGGCGGTGACGATCCCGAAGCCGCCGTTCTTCGGGCCGCAGGTCGTCGGTCCCGACGAGCTCGACCTCGGCACGGTGCTGCAGTACGTGAACAAGAAGGCGCTGTTCCGTCTGCAGTGGCAGTACAAGCAGGGCAAGCGCAGCGCCGAGGACTACGAGGCGTTCCTCAAGAAGACCGTCGAGCCGCGCTTCCGCGAGCTCGTGAAGCGGGTGCGCGAGTCGAAGGTGCTCGAGCCGCGCGTCGTGTTCGGCTACTGGCCGTGCTACAGCGACCAGAACGCGCTCGTCGTGCTCGACCCGGGCAAGCCTTCGCGCGAGCTCTGCCGCTTCGACTTCCCGCGCCAGCCTGGCGGCCGACGGCTCTGTCTCAGCGACTTCTTCCGCACCAAACAGAGCGGCGAGCACGACGTTGTCGGCTTCTCGCTCGTGACGATGGGCGCGGTTGCGACGCGCGAGAGCGAGCGGCTGTTCGCCGAGAACCGCTACGACGAATACCTGCACTTCCACGGCCTCTCGGTCGAGGGCGCCGAGGCGCTCGCCGAGTACTGGCACAAGCGCATGCGGCAGCAGCTCGCCATCGCGCACGAGGACGCGGTCGAGATCGCCGACCTGTTCAAGCAGCAGTACCAGGGCAGCCGCTACTCGTTCGGCTACCCGGCCTGTCCGAACATCGAGGACCAGGACAAGCTGCTCTGGCTGCTCGAGGCGTCGCGGATCGGTGTGACGCTCAGCGACGAGTACCAGCTGGTGCCGGAGCAGAGCACCTCGGCGGTGATCTGCCACCATCCGGCGGCCAAGTACTTCAACGTCACGGTCACCACGTAGCGGCGCGGACCGCTCGGGCTTTGGGTTGTGGCCGGCGCGGCCTATCCGGGCCCGATGAGCACCCTGAAGTCGATGTCCGCGGAGATCGCCGCCGTCGTGCAGCGCGTTCGGCCGGCCGTTCTGCACCTCCGCGTCATGGCATCGGGCCGCGGCCCGGGAGGCTCGGGCTCGGGGTTCCTCTGTGGTGGCGCCGGCCTGGCGCTGACCAACGCCCACGTCGTGCACGGCGCGCTCGCGGTCGAGGCGACGTTCCACGACGGTCGCACTGCGGTCGTCGACGTGCTCGGCACCGACGTTGCCACCGACCTCGCGCTGCTGCGCATACCCGACGAGACCGAGGTGCCGCTCGAGCTGCGGGCAGACGAACCGCTGATGGTCGGCGAGTTCGCGCTCGCGGTCGGCTGCCCGCACGGGCTGTCGCACTCGGTCAGCGCCGGCATCGTCAGTGGCACCGGCCGTTCGCTGCCGGGTGCGAACGGCCGCTCGATCGAGGATGTGATCCAGACCGATGCGCCGCTCAACCCCGGCAACTCGGGCGGCCCGCTGCTCGACTGCGAAGGCCGTGTCGTCGGCATCGCGACCGCGATCGTGCCGCACGCGCAGGGGCTCTGCTTCGCGGTGCCGGCCGCGACCGCCGCGGTCGTGCTGCCGGAGCTGCGCGATCACGGCCACGTCATGCGCGGCTGGCTCGGCGTCGCGGTGCAGGGCGTCGAGATCGCGCCGACGATCGCGCGTCGGCTCGGCCTGCCGGCGGCGCGTGCGCTCGCGGTCGTGACCGTGACGCCGGGTTCGCCCGCGGCGCGCGCCGGCGTCGATCCGGGCGATCTGTTGATCTCGCTCGGCAGCCGCACCGTGCGCGGCGTCGGCGATCTGATCGCGGGCATGCCGCGCGACTCGATCGGCCGCGAGCTGCCGCTGCGCGTGCTGCGCCACAACGAGATCCTGCCGCTCGTCGTGCGGCCGGCGCTGGCGCCGCGGCAGGCGGCGTGACTACGGCGACTCGTTCGCCTCGATCTTGATGACCTCGACCGGGCAGTCGTCGGCGGCCTGCTCGATGTCCTCGCGCAGCGCGCTGAAGTGCTGCGCCGCGTCGGCGCGGATCACGCAGTCCTCGCCGCTCTCCACCAGGAACACCTGCGGCGCGATGTCCTGACAGACCTGGCAGGAGATGCAGCCTTGTTCGATCCAGACCTTGCTGATGCCGCTCATCGGTGGTCCGGCATCGTGGCGGATCGGGCGGCGCGCCGCCAGCTCACTTCTTGTCGGCAGCGGCCGCTGCGAGTGCGGCGGCGATTGCGGCCGGCGGAACGCGGACGCTGAACGTCGACGTGCCCGGTGCGATCGTCTGTTCGGGGATCGCGACGGGCAGCCATTGTCGGCCGCGGCGCAGCACCACCTCCACGGTCGCAGGCTTCTCGCCGAGCGGCAGCTCCAGGCGGTCGGCTTCGACCAGCTGGCTCCTGCCGAACTGTGCCGTGAACTCGTCGAGGCTGCCGCCGCCCCGGTCCGCCCACCATTGGCGTTCGGCGCTGCCGTCCGGGATCGAGAGCAGGCCGGCGTGGAGCGACCAACCATCGGGCAGGGCCGGCAGGTCCGGGAACTGCAGCTGCACGTGCGGCCAGGGTTCGAGGTACACATCCACAGGCGCGCCGGTGCAGGTGATCTCGGTGGCGCGGTAGCCGTTCGCAAGCACCCGCAGCGTCTGCGGCCCGTGCGGCAACAGCATCGCGACCTCGTTGTCGTGTTTGTTGCCGCTGACGGCGCCGCGCAGGATTTCGGCGGTCTGCCCGATCGGGAAGAGCGCCGCGTACTCGACGGCCTCGCTGCCCTGGCCCCAGATCCGGATCGTCTGCAGCCGCACGCGATCGCGCGCGTCGAGGTCGACGAGCCGCGGATCGCCGCCGGGGGGCGGCGGCACGACGACGTCGGGGATCGTGAACAACGGCGGGCAGCCCGGCAGCGCGATCGTGAGCTCGTAGCGGCCCGCGGGCAGGCGGCGCCAGTCGAGCTGCTGCCGATCGCCGGGCCGGGTGGTAACGTCGGCTTGGTCCTCGAACTCGCGGTCCGACCCGTCGGTCCGTCGCAGCAGGCCGACCGCGGGTTCGCGCGCGCCGGCCGGCAGCAGCACTGTCGCCGTCAAGCGACCGCCGCGGCGGAGGTCGAGCCGGAGATCGCGCGTGCCGCGCACGAAGTCGATCGGCTCGACCGGCAGCAGGTCGTCGTCATGGACCCGCAGCTGCAGCCGGGTCGCGTCGTGGTCGCCGCGTAGCTCGAAGCTGCCGTCCGCGCGGCTCGTGCGCGCGACCATGCCGCCGGGGTCGACCGTCAGGCTCAGCGTGTCGGGCAGCGCCGCGGGCACGCCGTCGATCGTGCAGGTCCCCGCGGCAATCCGCGGTCGGCCACGCAACACGATGTCACCGAGGTTCTCGATGCCGGGCCGCAGCGTGCGTGCCGGCAGCTCCGCGGACAGCTGCTGGCCGTCGTCGAGCCTGACTTCGATCGCGATCGGTTCGGTCACGGTGCCGATGTCGTCGCCGTAGACGAGTGCGAGGCAGCGACCTTCGGCATCGGTCTCGGTTCGGAGAACCAGCTTCGGAGGCCGCAACGCGAACGCAGCGATCTGGTTGGCGAGCGGCCGCCGTTCTTCGTCGAGCAGCCGCGCGCCGAGCCCGGCGCTTTCGCCGAGCGTCAGCGTGACGCGCACCTCGGCGCCGGCGACGGCGGGCCCGTCGAAGACCCGCCAGATCGAGATGCCGGGATCGTGCGAAGCGACGGCGACCAGGCGCTTGCCGATGCCGACATGCCCGAAGGTCGCGGTCAGGTCGGTGCCGAGGACTTGCGGGCAATCGGCGCGCCACACGTTGTTCGGGTCGTAGGTGCGAAGGTGGACACGATCGCCTGGTCCGAAGGCTGTCGACCACGGCTGCGGCATCTCGACCTCGACCCGGACGCGTCCGCATTGCGGCAGGCGCAACTCCACCGGTTCGGCGGGCAACTGCGCGAGGTCGACGACGGCGACGGGGTTGTCGTCGACGCCGGCGACGTGGGTGCTCACCGCCAACGGGCGACCCGAGAGCTCGACCCGCGAGAGCGGCGGAACGCGCAGGTCCTGCAGGTGTGGGATCCGCGCGATCCCGTCCGGTTCCCGGCTCAGTGCGATGGGTGCACCCTGGAACCAGCGGAACGAGGGCTCGGTGTCCCAGCGCAGCCCGAGCACGACCCACACCCCGATCGCAGGTGCGCCGTCGGCCGTCAGCACGCGCACATCGAGCGGCCGATCCGGCGCGAGTGCGAGCTCGAAGCCCGCTCTCGGCGCCAGGAGCGTCTGGTCGAGGTCGGCGCGGCCGTAGAGCGCCCCGTGCCGCCCGACGACCGTCGTGCCGGGCCCGCGACGAATGCGCGCGATGCCGTTCGCGTCGCTCGTCGTCTGCCCACCGTGCCGATTGCCGACCTCCTCGGGGTCGTACGACGGCTCGAAGAGCCCGTCGCTGGCCCTGATCGTCTCGAGCACCGCCCGATCGAACCAGCAGACCCGCGCCCCCGCGATCACCCGCCCGGTCGCCGCCTCGACGATCCGCACCGCGGTCCCCTCGGCGTTCTCGATGAACGGCCCCGACCTGGCGGTCTCGACCTCGACACGGGTGTCTTCGGTCACCGCCGACTCGACCTCGCGGTCCGTCGCCGCGACCGGTCCGCCGGTCGGCTCGGGCATGCGGCGCGGTCGCGGTCCGTCGCGCCCGAGCATGAGCCATGCCGTCACCCCGAGCGCAGCGACGAACGCGACGAACACGCCCCGGCGGACGGCGGTGCCGGCACTCCTGGTCACTTCTCCGCTTCTGCCAGCTTCGCGAGGGCAGCGTCCCACCCGGCAGCCGGCACGTCGACCCGCACGTTCGGCGTCGTGTTCGAGACCTCGACGGCGGCAATCGCGATCGTCGCCGACTTGCGGCGGTGCCGGACGCGGAGATCGAGCGCGCGCGGTTCGTCCCCGACCGGGATCTCGGCGCGGCCGTCCTTCACCTCGGTCCAGTTCGACGGCGGGCCGAGCAGTTCGCCGACCGTGCCGCCGCGCCAGTAGATCCGCCAGCGCCGCTCGCTCTCGCCCGGCCGCAGCCGGACCTGCAGTTCCGCACCGGCGGGCAGCGCGGCGAGCGTCGACAGGTTCGCGAATACGACCGTAGCGCGCGGCCACGGCTCGAGCCGCAGGTCGAGCGGCGTGCCGTCGAGGTCGACGAACGCAGGGCGGTAACCTTCGACGCCGACCATCGCGCCGGTGGTGCCGCGCGGCAGCAGCAGTCGGCTCGTGGCTCCCACGAACGCGACGCCGCGCAGCTCGCCGTTCTCGTCCTGGCCGTTGGGGAAGACGCCGCCCTGCACGTTCTCGATCGGCTCACCGAGCGGGTCGAAGATGCGCACGGTCTGCACCAGCACGCGGTCGGTGAGATCGATGTCGACGAGGCGCGGATCGCCGCCCGCCGGTGGTGGCATCCGCACGTCGGGGACCTCGTGGATCGGAGTCTCGACGCCCGTGAGCCGGATCCGCAGCGTGTAGCTGCCGGGTTCGACGCGTTCCCACTTCGCCTGTTGGCGGCCATCGTCGCGCTTCCACACCCGCGCGTTGACTTCCTTGCGTGCGGCGTCGCCGCCGGCGGTCGCGGGCGCGAGCGTGACGACCGGGGATTGCCAGTCGGCATCCGGCAACAACATCGTCGCCTGCAGCGTCGCACCGCGCTCGAGCTCGACCTTCAGGCCGCGCGTGCCGGCCGCGAACTCGATCGGTTCGACCGGCAGGAACTCGCGTTGCCCGACGTTGAGTCGCAGCCGCCCCGCGGGGATGCTGCCACGGAACTCGAACGTGCCGTCGTCCGCGCTCCAGAACGTCAGGTCGCGGGACGCGCGCCACCGCGGCTCGCGGCCTTCCTGCTCCTCACTGCGCGAGATCGACGAACCCTGCGGCAGTCGGCAGGGCTCGCCGTCGCACGAGCTGCTGCCAGCGAGCACGAGCTCGCCGAGTCCGAGCACGACATCGCCGACGTCTTCGGTCCCGGGGTGGAGTTCGCGCGGCGGCAGCTCGGCGACCAGCGGGCGCTCGTCGCCGCGCTGCACGTCGAACCGGAGCGTCGACGCCTTGGCACCGTTCCGGGCGCGTCCGAGGATCATCACGAAGCGGCCGTCGTCGTCGGTCGTCAGACCGCCGCCGTCGTTGCGCCCACCGCGCACGCGGAACCGGAACTCGGTCGCGACCAGCGGCCGCCGATCGCGGTCGACGAGACGACCGGTCAGCATCATCGTCTCACCGTTCGGTGCCAGCACGATGCGCACCTCGCCGCCGGCCGCGACCGGACCGTCGAACTGCGCGGTGAGCGAGCCGCCGTGGACCCGGGTGCTGGCGCCGTAGGGCCGGCCGATCGGAACGTTCTCGAACCAGGTCCAGTCGCCCGGGCTGGCCGGCAGGCTCAGCGTCGGGCGCTGCATCCGCATCGCGGTGCTGGCCTGCTCGTAGAGCGAGATCCACTCGGACTCGACCGCTGCGCCGTCGAGTTCGGCGCGCACGCCGACGCGGCCGCACGCCGGCAGCCTGAGCTCGACGGGTTCGCTCGGCAGCGCCTCGAGCGTGATCCCGACACCCGGGTCGTCGAAGCCGGGCATGTGCGTCGCCACCATGAGCGTGAACGGACGGTCCTTCGGGAGGCTGTCACGCCAGAGCTGGCTGTGCGGCAGGTGCGCGATGCCGTCCGGTGCGCGCGTGCTCGCGAGCGGCTGCCAGGTCAGCAGGTTGCGGTGCGGGTTGTCCTCGGTCTGCCAGCGCAACGCGACGGGCACACCGAACGCGGGTTCGCCGGCGGCGCTCACGACGCGCACCAGCAGCTCGCGGTCGGGCGCGAGCCGTACCTCGAAGCCACCGTTCGGGGGCACGAGGCCGGTGCCGACCTTTGCCGTGCCGTAGAGTTCGCCGAGGCGGGCGGCGACCTGCGTCGATTCGGTCCGGTGCACGCGCGCGACGCCGCGATCGTCGGCGGTGGTCCGCCAGCCGAAGCGCGCCGCGATCTGCTCGACATCGGCGCGGATGCCGACGTCTTCGGGGCCGAGCAGCGTCGGGTCGGCCTGCAGCGCCTCGAGGATCGCGCCGTCGCTCCAGAGCACCGTCGCGCCGGGCAGCGGTCGGTCGGTGGCGTCTTCGACGATGCGGACTTCGATCCACTGCGCGTCGGCGGGGATCGGCACGAGCGCGTCACGGGTCGCGACGGCGTCGCGCGCAGCCGTGGACGAATCGCTCGTGTCGGCTTCGGTCGGAGTCGCGGGCTCGTCGCCGTTCGCGGCAGTGGGCGCGGACTCGGGCGCCACCGTGTCGGCGGTGCCGGGCGCGGCGGCATGCGGCGCTTCGTCGTCGCCGAGCGTGAACAACCAGACCGCGCCCGCGCCGAACACGATCGCGAGCAACAGCAGCAGGAGGCGGGGGTTCATGAGGGGGCGGCGAACGCATCCTAGATCATGCGGTTCCGCCGTGCCCCGGTCGGCCGGGTGAACGTGACAGTCCTGGGACGACTGGGGCCCCTGCGTCACGTTCGGGCGGGGAGGTCGCGACCCGGCCTACCCTTCAAGCACCGTCCGCTGGCGTTCGCGATTGATCACCAGCCGCGCGACGTCGGGCCGCGAGTAGTGGCCCGCGGGGTCGAAGTTCTGACGCTCGCGACGGACCTCGGCGTGGTCGATGGTGGCCACTAGCACGCGTTCGTCGCCGACCACGGGCTCCACGACCCATGTGCCGTCTGGCGCGGCGATCGCGCTGCCGCCGTTCGCGGGCATCTCCGGCAGCGCGGCGAGCAACCGTTCGCGATGCGGCACATCCGGCCCGATGTCGTCGCGACGCATGAGCCCGCTCGCCGAGATCACGTACGATCGCCCTTCGCGTGCCAGGAAGCGCGTCAGTTCGCGGGTGTTGTGTTCGCCGCCCGGCCAGAGCGCCACGTGCAGGTCCTCACCCTCCGCGTAGAGCACGGCGCGCGGTAGCGGCATCCAGTTCTCCCAACAGTTCAACGCGCCCACGGTGAATGGGCCGAGCCGTTGCGTGCGCAGGCCATGCCCGTCGCCCGGCGACCACGCCAGGCGCTCCTCGTGCGTGGGCACGAGCTTGCGGTGCACGTTCGTGATTTCGCCCGTGGTCGCGATGCAGACCAGGCTGGCGTAGAGGCTGTGTCCACCGCGATCCTGTGGTCGCTCGATGACGCCGAGGACGACGTCGAGGCCCAGCCGCCGAGCCGTGTCGCAGACCGGCTGCAGGTGACCGGCCTCGATCTGCACGGCTTCGCGCAGGTAGTGCGCGTGCATCGCCTTCTGGAACGGCGACTCGAAGCGGGCGCCATCCGTGTTCGCCAGCCAGAACGGGTAGCCCGGCACCAGGGCCTCGCCGAACGCGACCAGCCGTGCCCCGTCCTCGGCCGCCGCCTCGAGCGCCGCGATCACTTTGGCCACCGTGCGCGTGCGATCGAGCCACACGGGAGCGATCTGGGCGGCCGCGACACGCAGGGAATCGGTCTGGGTGGACATCCGGAGGAGCCTACAGCCAGGAAGTTCACGCCACCCGCGGCACGACCTCGAGCAGCGCGTCGAGCATCGGGTTCTCGGGCGCGTCTTTCCGCCACGCGATCACGATCGGGAACGTGATCTTCGGGCGCTCGAGCGGGAACGCCGCGAGTCGCCGCCCCGACGGGCCGTTGGGGTCGAGGCTCGGCACCAGGGACCAACCGAGGCCGGACTCGACGAAGCCGAGGATCGAGTCGGCGGTGTCGAGTGCGATCGTCGTCCGCGGCGTGACACCGTGCAGCGCGAGTGCCTGCAGCTGCAGCGCGTGGTGGCGGCTGCCCGGTGGATACGACAGGAACGTCGAGTCGGCGAGGTCGGTGAGGCGCGGGGCGCGCTTGCCGTGGTGGGTCGCGCGCGGCACCACGAGGCAGCCGTGCACGATCGCGACGGTCTCGGCCGCGATGTCGTCGGGCAGCTCGGGCACGTGGGCGACCAGCACGTCGGTGCGACCCGCGCGCAGCGCATCGAGGTCGGGCTGCGCGATCTCCTCGAGCCGAAGCTCGATCTTCGGGCGCTTCCTTCGCAGCGCCGCGAGCCAGCCCGGCAGCAGCTGCCGGATCAGCAGCGATTCGGCCTGGATCACGAGCGCGCCATCGAAGTCGCCGGATTGCAGCCGCCGCACCACCATCGGCAGGTCGCGGAAGAACGGCGAGACGAACTGCAGCAGTTCGGCGCCCGCGGGCGTCGGCAGCATGCGGTCCTTGCCGACGCGTTCGAGCAGCGTGAGGCCGAGCTCCTGCTCGAGCTTGCGCACCTGCTGGTGCAGCGCCGGCTGCGTGATCGGGTATGGCGCGGCGCGGGCGGCCTTGGCGTAGCCGCCGCTGGTCGCCACCAGATGGAACCCGGCGAGCCGGTGCAGGTCGATCATTTCGGACAGCTTAACGATCGGACCTGCGGCCGGCGGCGCCGGTTCAGAATCCGAGCTGCAGCGTCAGCGCGTTGGTGGTTCCGATCGGGATCGCGTTCGGCAACGCGAGATCGAAGTCGATGATCTGGGTGGTGATCTCGATCCCCGCGAACTCGGTGACGCACGGCATCGCGAGCGGGAACGCGGCGGTGCCGCTCGCGTTCGCGAAGGCGACGAGCGCGACCGACGGGTTCACGTACTGGAACGCGCCGGGCTGCGCGCCGGGGATCTGGATGCCCGGCAGCGGCCCACCGAGCTGCGCGACGAGTCCGCAGAACGGATTGCTGCCCGGCACGAGGTTGCTGCCGGTGACCGCGAAAGCAGGGTTGCCGAGCGTCGGCAGGCCCATCGAGCCGATCACCGGGATCCCGACCGACGTCGGCGAGCCGGTGCCGAACGGCGTGACCGCGGCGGCGGTGCACTCGGTGACCGTGAGCGCGTCGAGCATCAGCGGCAGCATGTCGTTGTTGTTGGTCACGCACTCGCGGTAGGTGAAGTACGCGCCGCTCGCGCAGTACGAGACGTTCGACGCCGTGAAGCGCTGGCCATCGTCGCAACCGAGCGTGCCGCCGAAGTTGGCGACGAGGTCGGTGCCCTGCACGCAGAGACGGAGCCGCTGCCAGCCGTCGTTGACGCCGGGCTGGATCGCGATCGGACCCGCGAGCACCACGAAGTCGCCGCCGCCGTCGTTGTAGTCGACGAGGTAGAGGTCGGCCGTCGTCTGGTGGCGGTTGCACACCCAGGCGATGCCGGTGTGCCCCGACTCGTTGGTCGTGCACGCCACCGCGGCGTGGTAGTTGCCGACGTTGGCCGGCTCGCCGAACGAGTCGGACGAACCGCGCACACCCATCACCCAGTGCTCACCGTCGGTGGCGGCGAAGTTCGGGTTCGGGCCGGTGAGGTAGACGTAGGCCTCCATCGCGTAGTCCGCGATCGGGAAGCTCTTCAGCCAGTTGGCGTCGCCGCCGCCGGTCGGGTCGTGCCAGGTCGAGATGTTGCCGCCCTGCGGCGACGGCGGGAAGCTCTGCGTCGGCTGCGGCACGCCGCCGATGATCGCGGTCAGCACCGCCGCGGGATCCTGGGTCGTGCCGGTGATGAACGAGAACGTGAAGTCGGCGTCGACGGTCGAGCCGACCGGGTCGTCGAAGTCGTTGGTGTAGGGCAGCAGCGTGGTGTAGCCGGTGACGTTGAACGTGCCCGGCGTCCACGGCGCGGAGATGAAGTCGCAGCCGTTGCTGTCGGTGTCCATGCCGTCGATCGCGCGGCTGACCGAGTTGAAGTTGCCGGGGTTCTCGTGCAGCTGGATGTCGCCGCCGATCCCGTCGCCCTCGAGCCAGGTCGGCACCGGCGCGGTCCAGGCGGCGTACTCCCAGACGACGCCGTCCTGGTAGACGCCGGCGGGATCGGTCAGTCGCAGGCCGTCCGGACCGTTCTCGAGCCGCAGCACGGTACCGAGTGGCTGGTTGGCCTGCGGGAAATTGGTCGCGTCGCCGATCAGCCAGAACTGACCCGGCGCCAGCACTGCCCCGGGCCCGATCGTCAGCGAGCCGTTCGGTGCGCCGCCGGAGTCGCCTTCTTCGCCCCAGAGGATCCAGCCGCTGATGTCGACCACGTTCGGGCCGGAGTTGTAGATCTCGACGAACTCGTAGTCGTCGGTGCCGGTGTCGTCGTAGGCGAACTCGTTGATGACGACCCCCTGCGGAGCTTGCGGGGTCAGGGCGGTGGCGAGGAACAGGGTCGCGAGCATGGTTGGCTCCTGGACGAAGTGTCGTGGCAGTGAGGACGAGGTGCGGCGCTGCCGTCGCGACGGCGACGCCGTCCGAACGAAGCCGACAGACTAGCCCAAACGCGTGCCGGCGCGGCGTCGGCACGCAGACTCTGGATCCGATTGACCGTACGTGCAATCGTTCGGCGCCATGGTCGGTGGCAGTGATGGCCAGAGCGGCTCGGCGGTGGCGCGTTCCCGGATCGGGTTCGTCGCCGGCATCGCTGCGTTCGCGGTGATGCTCATGTGTCCGGTGCCGGCAGGGCTCGCCCCGGCGGCCTGGCGTACCGCGGCGGTGGTCGTGTTCATGGCGATCTTCTGGACCACGGAGGCGATCCCGATCAGCGCGACCGCGTTCCTGCCGCTGGTGCTGTTCCCGGCGCTCGGCATCCTCGACATGAAGCAGGCGGCCGCGCCGTACGCGAACGACATCGTCTACCTGTCGCTCGGCGGCTTCCTGATCGCGGTCGCGATGGAGCGCTCGGGTCTGCATCGCCGGATCGCGCTCGCGATCGTGGCGGCGGTCGGCACCCGCCCGCGCCGGCTCGTGCTCGGCTTCATGCTGGCGTCGGCGTTCCTGTCGATGTGGATCTCGAACACCGCGACGACCGCGATGATGTACCCGATCGCGATGGCGATCGCGCTGTTGTTCCGTCCGCAGGACCAGGAGGGACCGTTCGAGTTCGGCATCTGCATGATGCTCGGCATCGCCTACGCCTCGACGATCGGCGGTGTCTCGACCCTGATCGGCACGCCGCCGAACGCGGTGCTCGCCGCGACCGCGAGCCAGACCCTCGGGGTCTCGATCGGCTTCGTCGACTGGATGGTCGTCGGTGTGCCGGTCGCGGTCGTGATGTTGCCGATCGGCTGGCTGCTGCTGACACGGTGGCTCTATCCGCCGGGCGATCTGCGCGGCGATGCCGACGAACTCCTCGCGGCCGAACGTCGCGCGCTCGGTCCGATGTCGCGCGCCGAACGCGTCGTCGCCGGGGTCTTCGCCGCGACGGCGCTGGCCTGGGTGCTGCGCGAGCCCAAACAGATCGGCGACCTCGAGATCCCCGGGATCGCCACCTGGGCACCGTGGGTGCAGGATTCGACGATCGCGATGGCGGCGGCGATCGCGCTGTTCGTCGTGCCGGTGAGCTGGCGCGAGTGGCGGTTCGCGCTCGACTGGCAGGCCGCGAGCAAGCTGCCGTGGGGCATCATCGTGCTGTTCGGCGGCGGCCTCTCGATGGCGCGGGCGATGCAGGAGTCCGGCCTGGCGCAGTGGATCGGCGGCAGCGTCGCCGAGCTCGACGTGCTGCCGGCGTGGTCGATCATGGCCGTGGTCGCGGGCCTGTTCGTCTTCCTGACCGAGGTGACCTCCAACGTCGCGACCGCGACGATGGCGATCCCGATCATGGCGAGCGCCGCCGCGGGCCTCGGCATCGCGCCGCTGCAGTTGATGGCGACGGCCGGGCTCGCTGTCTCGATGGCGTTCATGCTGCCGGTCGCGACGCCGCCGAACGCGATCGTGTTCGCATCGGGCTACGTCAGCATTCCGCAGATGGCGCGTGCCGGCATCTGGCTCAACGTGATCGCGATCGTCGTGATCACGATCGCCGCCAGCGTGCTGGTGCCGATCCTCGTCCGCTAGTCGACGGCCTCGCCATGCACGGATCGTCACGCCAGACCCGTGCCGCCCTGAGCGTCGCGTTGCTCGCACTCGTGATGCTGGTCGCGAGCGGCCTGGCGGCGCGGGTGCAGAGCTCGGGCGGACAGGTGGCGGTGCGGACGATCGTGCTGCCGACCCAGGGCGGCCAGTGGCTGACGGCCGACCTCTTCAAGCCCGCGACTGCGACGCCGGAGCATCCGGCGCCGCTGGTCGTCGTCGTGCCGGGTTTCCAGCGCTCGAAGGAGACGCTGTCGAACCTGTCGATCGAGCTCTCGCGTCGCGGCGTCGTCGTGGTCGCGATCGACCCCTACGGCCAGGGCGGTTCGAGCTCGTCGCTGAGTAGGCAGTCGGCGACGACCCAGGGCTACGGCATGTTCGCGGTCGTCGACTACGCGTTCGACACCGACAACCTCGACTACGTCGACAAGACCCGGATCGCGGCCACCGGTCATTCGGCCGGTGGCAACGCCGCGATCCGCGGCGCGAGTCACTTCGGCCGGCTGGCGCGGGAGACCGGCACGCCGAGCAAACTGCAGTCGATCTACGTGTCGGGCTACCTGCTCACGCTGACCGAGAAGGTGCTGCGCGACGTGCGATCGAACGTCGGTGTCAGCTATGCGTACTTCGACGAGGGCTCCTATCGGAACGAACTCGGCAATGGCGACATGACGGTCGCCCCCGAGGCCCGGCGCACGGTCGCATCGGGGCTCGGCGGGCGGGCCGTGCCCGAACGCATCGAGATCGGTCGCTGGTACGGCGATGACGCCGCGCGCACCCTGCGCATCGTGCACAACGAGCGCACGATCCACCCGTTCCAGCCGTACTCACACGAAGCCATGCGCCATCAGCTCGAGTTCTTCGAACACGTGTTCGGCCTGGACGCTTCGGTCCCGGCCGATGCACAGATCTGGCAGCGGAAGGAACTGCTGACGTTCGTCGCACTGGTCGCAGCGTTGGCGATGATCCTGCCGTTGGCGCGGCTGCTGCTACGGCTGCCGGCGTTCGCCGGTCTCGTGCGCCCGCTGCCGCCGCCACCCGAACGGCCGCGCGGTGCCCGGCGATGGTTGTTCTGGATCGTCGTCGTCGTGTCGGGACTCGTCGCCGGTCTGAGCTTCATCCCGCTGTCGGAGTGGTCCCAGCAGCTGTTCGTCGCGGCGTCGAACCGCGAGCCGACGTGGTTCTTCCCGCAGCGCATGAACAACGCCGTGATGCTCTGGGCCGGGCTCAACGGCCTGGTCGGTTTCGCGCTGTTCTTCGCCTCGTCGCGACTCGCGCAGCGTGGCGGCCCGGTCGATGCAGCCGGCGGGCTCGGGGTGCGGATCTCGCCCGGCGAGCTCGCGCGCACGGCGGCCCTCGCGGTCGCGATCGCCGCCACCTTCTTCGTGCTGCTGTTCGGCATCCACTACCTGTTCCACGTCGACTATCGTTTCGTGTTCCTCGGCGTGCGCGCGTTCCAGCCCGCGGTGCTGCTGCTGGTGCCGATGTACGCGCTGCCGTTCTTCGTGTTCTTCCTGCAGAACTCGCTGCGCGTGAACGCCGGCATGTGCCACGCCGGGGTGCCGGAGTGGCGCGGCCTGCTGCTCGCCGGAGTCGCCAACACCTTCGGACTCGCGCTGATCCTGGTGCTGCAGTACGGCGTGTTCGCGGCCACCGGCACGGTCTTCTGGACCGACGGCTGGCTCTACGTCAACCTGCTCTTTGCGGTGGTGCCGATCATGTTCGTGCTGCCGCTGTTCCACCGCGCGTTCTTCCGCATGACCGGGCGCATCTGGCTCGGGCCGATGGCGATGTGCCTCGTCTTCGTCACGATCCTGCTGTCCAACACCGTCTGCTACTTCCCGCTGTAGGCGCGCTCGACGCGCTGCGGCTACTGGAACACGGACTCGTGGCCGTCGGTCGTCGTGAAGAACGCGTTGCCGGTCGCGGTGCTCGGACCCCAGGCGAGGCCCTGCACCAGGATCGACGTGCCCGGCCAGGAGAACGGCACGCGAGTGAACAGCGCGGCCGGCGCGCCGAGGCTGGCGGTCGTCGCCAGCACCGACATCGTGCCGAGGTCGAGTCGGATCTCCGGATACATCGCTGCCGGACCCGGCGGTGAGCCGGTCGGGAACAGGCCGGCGAGCAGCCACGACGGCGCCGCGTCGTAGACCCCGTTCAGCGAGCGGAAGCGGATCAGCACCCAGCTGCCGGCCGGCAGTCGATTGCGGCCGCAGGCGGTGGTGAGCCCGGGCAGTGTCGCCGACTCCATGAGCAGATGGTCGCCCGAACCCGGGTACGGCCGCAGGCCGGCGTCGGCGACGCGGTCGGCGATGCCGGCGATCTCGCGCCAGTCGCGCTCGGACAGGCCGATTCCGGTCAGCCAGCTGGCGAGCGGGCCGGCCGGCGCGAAGCTCGGCGACAGCTCGCACACCGTCGCACCATAGATCGAGGTGTAGAGGCACATGCCCGCGAGCAGCGTCATCGCCGGCAGCGGGTGGTAGAGATCGGACTCGTAATACGACGGATCCCACTCGAGCAGTGCGACTCCGTCGCCGACCGCGGCGTCGACGGCCGCGCCGGTGCCGAACGCGGCCTCGATGTCCGCGGCCGCCAGCCGGTAGTTGGCGCGGATCTCGTCGTGCATCGCGATCGGGGTCGCGAACGTACCGGGGTAGTAGTGGTGGCCGACCGCCCGGGCCCAGGTCTGGTAGAGCACGGCGCGGGCGAGGGGGCTGTGGCTGCGCACGTTCGCCGCGATGCCGACCGCGTCGGCGCGGAACTGCTGCGGGTTGCCGAGCGCCGCGGTCGCCTCGGTCGACTGCCCCTGCAGGATCACGGCGTCCCAGGTCTGGCCGGGCGGCAGCGCGGTGGTGATCGCGGCGACCTGACCCGGATCGGTGCGGTGGAAGTGCAGGTCCTGGCTGCTCGCGAGCCGTTCGACCACGTTCGGAGCCGGGTGGCCGGCTTCCGCCGCGATCAGTCGGACGAGCGCGGCGACGCCGCCGTTCCGCGCCGAGTAGCTGTTGCCGTAGAACAGCAGGTTCCGGCCGGCCTGGGCGGTTGCGCCGGCGGCGAGAACGGCCGTGAGACATGCGCGGAACGGGCGAAGCATGGGGGCACGATAGCGCGGCCTGGATCCCGACATCGTTTGCACCGACAGATGCGACGACCGAGACATCGATAAGCAGGGCTTAACGGATAGCGAAGCGCAAGTGGCGCAGTCGGAGCGACGGAATCGTCGATACTTCCGGCAACCGAGGCGCCGAGGAAAGCTCGTCATGACCACTACCGAACTCCCAGCCGACCGTCCGACCCGGAGCCCGCTCGGCGGCCTGCTGATCGCCCAGTTCTTCGGCGCGTTCAACGACAACGCCTTCAAGATGATCGTCGCGTTGCTCGCGATCGGCGCGGTCGCCGCCGGCGACGAGGCCGGGGCGCAGGCGGTGACGACGCAGGCGTTCGTGATCCTGACGCTGCCGCTGATGCTCGGTTCGCTGCCGGCGATGGTGCTGGGCGACTGCGTCAGCAAGCGCTCGCTGCTGGTCGCGACCAAGCTGGCCGAGCTCGCGCTGATGGCGTTCGGCACGCTGGCGCTGTGGCTGCAGCCGACCGGTTGGCTGCCGCTCGTCGTGCTCGGTGGCATGGGGCTGCAGAGCGCGTTCTTCTCGCCGGCGAAGTACGGGCTGTTGCCGGAGACGCTGCCGCACGACCGGCTCGCGGCCGCGAACGGCAAGCTCGAGGCGGCCAGCTTCCTCGCGATCATTCTCGGCACCGTCGCCGGCGGCCTGTTGCTCGCCGCGGTCGACGGGGCGGCCTGGATCGCCGGTGTCGTCCTGACCGCGTTCTCGGCCGCGGGGCTGGTCGCGTCGTTGCGTGTGCCGCAGGTGCCCGCCAGCGGTCAGCGCGAGCCGTTCACGGTCGCGTTCGGCGGCGCCTGGCGCGCGGTGCGTTCGGACCGCTCGCTGTGGCTCGCGACCCTCGGTTCGATCGTGTTCTGGGGGCTCGCGAGCCTGCTCGGCCAGGACGTGTTGATCTACGGCAAGCAGGTGCTCGGCTTCTCCGACACGCTGGCCGGGATCCCCTATGCGCTGTTCGCGATCGGCGTCGGCGGCGGTGCGCTGCTCGCAGGCCGGCTGTCGAAGGGCAAGGTCGAGACCGGCCTGATCCCGCTCGGCGCGATCGGCCTGGCGCTCGGTGCCGCGCTGTTCGGTGCGTTCGCGCCCGGTCGGGTCGGCACGTTCGCCCTGATGACCGCGCTCGGCGTAGCCAGCGGCTTCGTCGTCGTGCCGCTCAACGCACTGGTGCAGTGGCGCGCGCCGGCTTCGCGCCGTGGCGCGGTGATCGCGCTGGTGAACGCGCTGTCGTTCGCGGGCGTCCTCGCGGGGAACCTCGGCTGCCTGGCGCTCGCCCGGCTGGGCGCCGACTCGGCGGCGATCCTGCTGGTGGCGGCCGCGCTGACCGCACTCGGCACGGCGTGGGCGGTCTGGCTGCTGCCGGCCGCGCTGCTGCGCATGTGCGTGATCCTCGCGGCGCACACGCTGTATCGCGTCACGATCCTCGGCCGCCGCAACGTCCCCGAGACCGGCAGCGCGCTGCTGGTGCCGAACCACGTCTCGTTCCTCGACGGCCTGTTCCTGCTGGCGGCGACCGACCGGCCGATCCGCTTCGTGATGGAGCAGTCGTGGTACGAACGTTGGTACCTGAAGCCGTTCCTGAAGGCGCTGGGCTCGATCCCGATCTCGGCTGCTGGTGGACCGCGCGTCGTGCTCGCGGCGCTGCGCGAGGCCGGCAAGGCGCTCGACAACGGCGACCTCGTCTGCCTGTTCGCCGAGGGCGAGATCAGCCGCGTCGGCAGCACCCTGCCGTTCCGCCGCGGCATGGAGCGCATCGTGCGCGGGCGTGACACCGTGATCGTGCCGGTGCACCTCGATCGGGTCTACGGCAGCCTGCTGAGCTCGCGCGGCGGCCACGTGCAGCTGCTGCCGACGCGGATCCCTTGCCCGGTGACGGTGTCGTTCGGCACCGCGCTGCCGCCCGACGTCGCGCCGGCCGAGGTGCGCCACCGCGTCGAGACGCTGGCGGGTGCGGCCTGGGATCACCGCGCCGAGCAGCTGCGCCCGCTGCACTGTGAGCTGGTGCAGACCGTGCGGCGCGCGCCGTGGCGCCGGATGTTCGCCGACAGCACCGGGCGTTCGATGTCGCGCCTCGGCGCGCTCGGCGGCGCGATCGTGACCGCCCGCGCGCTGCGCCAGCGCTGCCGCGGCCAGCGCAACCTCGGCGTGCTGCTGCCGCCGTCGATCGGCGGCGCGACCACGGCGATCGCCGCGAGCCTGTCGGGCCGAGCCGCCGTGCCGCTCAACTACACGGTCGGCAGCGCCGCGTTCGCGTCGGCGGTGCGCCAGGCCGAGCTGCGCACGATCGTGACCTCGCGAGCGTTCGTCGAGAAGCTGCCGGCGGCGTTGCTCGCCGAGCTGCCGGCGGGCGTCGAGCTAATCCACCTCGAGGACCTGCTGGCGAACGTGACCCGCGGCCAGCGCTGGGCGGCGGCGTGCATGGCGCTCTTGCTGCCGATCGGGCGGCTCGAGCGGGCCTGCGGCGCCGAGCGCCGGGTGCACCGCGACGATCCGGCCGCGATCCTGTTCAGCAGCGGCAGTACCGGCGAGCCGAAGGGCATCGTGCTGTCGCACGGCAACGTGCAGTCGAACAGCGAGGCGGTCGCGCAGGTCATCCCGCTCGATGCCGGCGATCGCGTGCTCGGCGTGCTGCCGCTGTTCCACTCGTTCGGCAACTTCGCGCTGTGGTACGCCGCGCAGCAGGGCGCGGCGATGGTCTTCCACCCCAACCCGCTCGAGGCCGCGGTCGTCGGCGAGCTCGTCGCCGGCCACGGCATCACGATGTTGCTCGCGACGCCGACGTTCCTGCAGCTCTACATGCGGCGCTGCGAGCCCGGACAGTTCGGTTCGCTGCGGGTCGCGCTGACCGGCGCCGAGAAGCTCACCGACGAGCTCGCGGACGCGTTCGCCGACAAGTTCGGGATCCGCCCGGTGCAGGGCTACGGCGCCACCGAGTGCTCGCCCGTGGTCGCGACCAGCACGCCCGGCTACCGCGCCCGTGGCTTCTACCAGGCGGGATCGCGCCGCGGCTCGGTCGGGCGCCCGCTGCCCGGCATCGTGGTGCGGGTCGTGGATCCGGACACGCGCGCGCCGCTGCCGGTCGGCGAGGCTGGTCTCGTGCTGGTCAAGGGCGCGAACGTGATGCGCGGCTACCTGGGTCGCGACGATCTCACCGCCCAGGTCCTGCAAGAAGGCTTCTACGTCACCGGCGACATCGGGCGGCTCGACGCCGATGGCTTCCTGTTCCTGACCGATCGCCTGTCGCGGTTCTCGAAGATCGGCGGCGAGATGGTGCCGCACGGCACGGTCGAAGATCACCTGCAGGCCGCGAGCGGTCGCGAGGAGCGCGCGTTCGCGGTCGCGGGCGTGCCCGATCCGAAGAAGGGCGAACGCCTGGTCGTGTTGACCACGCTGCCGGTCGCGGAACTGCCGGCGGTGATCGCGGCGCTCGGCCGCCGCGGTCTGCCGGCGCTGTTCGTGCCGCGTGCCGAGCAGTTCGTCGCGGTCGACGAGCTGCCGATGCTCGGTACCGGCAAGCTCGATCTGCGCGCCGTCAAGGCGATCGCCCTGGAATCGGTCGCCGAGACCACTGCGGAGGTCGAGTCGTGAGCCGCGTCGAGTGGATGACGCGGCGCGAGCCGAGCTCGGACCGGCTGGCGCGGAGCTTCGCGGTCGCGGCGCTGTGGTTCTTCGCGGCGCTGTTCACCGGCCTCGGCCTCGCGCACTGCGTCGAGTACTCCGAGCTGCTGCAGCGCTTCGTTCTCGCGGTCGTGCCGGGGCCGCTCGTGCTGTTCCTGTTCGCGTTCCGCTATCCGATCGCGGTGTTGTTCGCGGTCCTGGCCGGAATCGCGATGCTGCTGCGCGAGCTCGTGACCTCGACGCCGGTGCGCGCGGCGCGGCGCGTCAGCGTCGCCGCCGTCCGCGATCGACGTCGCGGTCGGGTCCGCGGCGATCGCTGACCGGGATCGCGGTCTGCCACTCGATACCGGCGCGTGCGCCCCTGGCGCGCAGTCGCGCGGTGTCGACCGGTCCCGGCGCCCAGGCCTTCACGGCCGCGAGCAGCTCGCGCGCATCGAGTTCGCCGTCCTCGACGATCGCGACGACCTGGCCGTCGACGCCGAACTCACCGGGTCGGACGATCACGAGTCCGGCAGCCGGTCGGTCCGCGCCGCCCGCGATCGCACTCCAATCGGTGTCGGCGTCGGCACGGGCGTAGACCAGCCTGCCGATCAGATCGTCGGACCAGGCCAGCTCGGCGAGCCTCGCCTCGAGGCGGGCGCGTGCGGCACCATCGCCCGTCACGATCGCGAGCTGCAGCTGGTCGGCGGCTGCGACCCCGAGGCCGCGGCGGACATCGGCACAGCGCGGCAGGCCGATCGGCTCGGCGTCCTCGCGGCCCGGGTAGCGCTGCGCGATGCGCTGCATCGCCGCCGCCATCGCGGCGGCGTCGTCGAATGCCCACGACGGCGAGCGCCCGCTCCGCACCAGTTGCTCCCGACCACTCGGATCGAGGATCGCGAAGGTCGAATTCTCGAGGCCGTCGCGGCCGCGGAACACCCCGAGCAGCACCTTCGCCTCGGCGGCGCTCTCGTAGGTCAGGAGCCGCGCGCAGACGAAGTCGCGCGATGCGGCGATCACCCGTTCATCGGACAGGTAACTCCTGTCCATCTCCTGTTTGCCGGGTCACCACATCCCGGGCACGAGCCCGCAGTGCGGCGCCGCCGCAACCAGCAGGATCGGGCGACCGGTTGACCTTGCTGCCGCGAGTGCGCCCTCCCAGGTGCCGTGCCATGCGATGCGGGTCTCGACCGCGCGCCAGTCCGGCGTCGGGCCCGGGCGCGGCGGCTGCGCGCGGCCGGCGATGGCGAGGGCGCAGAGCGCGAGAATCGTCCGCGACGAGGTGTGCATCGCCCCCGGCTACGCCCGCCTCTGCCGCGGGCCCACGGCAACGACGCAAAAGCTCGCGCCGGTTGCAGCTGGCGACCCCGTCCCGTAACGAGAGCGGATGCCGAACATGCGCTGCATCGTCGTGCGCGAGCACGGTGGCTACGACCGTTTGCTGCTCGAGGAGCGGCCGATTCCGGCGCCGGCGCCCGGGCAGGTGCGGGTCAAGGTCGCGGCGATCGGGCTCAACCATCTCGATACCTGGGTCCGGCGCGGCGTGCCGGGGCACGAGTTCCCGCTGCCGCTGGTCGCCGGCAGCGATGCCGCCGGGGTGGTCGACGCGCTCGGCGCCGGCGTCGTCTCGGTCCGCGAGGGTGACGCGGTCGTCGTGCTGCCGGGCGTCTCCTGCGGCGCATGCGAACCGTGCCAGACCGGCCTCGACCAGCTCTGTCGGCACTACCACATCCTCGGCGAGAGCTGCGACGGTACCGCCGCGGAGTACGTCTGCGTGCCGGCGGCGAACGTCGCTCCGAAGCCCGCGCCGCTGTCGGAGGCCGAGGCCGCTTCGGTGTGTCTGGTGTTCCAGACCGCGTGGAACATGCTCGCACGCCGCGCCGAGCTGCGCGCCGGCGAGACCGTACTGGTGCACGCCGGGCTGTCGGGCGTCGGCAGCGCGGCGGTGCAGATCGCCGCGGCGCTCGGTGCCCGCGTCATCGCCACCGCCGGCGGTGAGGAGAAGTGTCGCCGGGTGCGCGCGCTCGGCGCCGATCACGTGATCGACTACCGGTCCCAGGACTTCGTGCAGGAGGTCCGAGCCCTGACCGGCAAGGCCGGCGTCGAGGTCGTCTTCGAGCACGTCGGCGAGGCGACGTTCGGCGGTTCGCTGCGGTGTCTCGCGCGCGGCGGTCGCGTCGTGACCTGCGGTGCGACGACCGGTGGCAACGTGAAGCTCTCGCTACACGCGGTGTTCTTCAAGAGTCTGTCGATCCTCGGCTCGACGATGGGCAGCAAGGGTGATCTGCGGCGTATCCTGCGGATGTTCGACCAGGGCCGGTTCCGCGCCGTGCTCGATCGCGAGCTGCCGATGGCCGAAGTCGGCGAGGCGCACCGCCTGCTCGAGGCGCGGGAGGCGCTCGGCAAGGTCGTGCTGCGGGTCTGAGCGGCCGGATCGCGCCTACTTGCCGTCGAGCTCGGCTGCCGTGATCCGGCGCGCGGGCCCGAGGAACGGATGCGCTGCGCTGATCGCGGTGTCCGGCACCGGGACGCGGCCGGCTTCGAGGTCGGCCGTGAGCAACGGCACGAGTCCGGCGAACATCAGCCAGCCGCGCAGCCGCGAGCCGAGTTGGGTGGTGTGCACCATGTCGCTGAACAGCCGTGGCTCCTTCGGCATGCCGGCCGCGATGTCGAGGAACGGCGCGTCGTGGGCTCGCGCCCAGGCCGCGAAGCCGGCGTTCTGCAGCGCCGCGAAACGCTCGACGGTGGCGTAGCTCAGCGGCCAGAACTCGCGGTTGAGCTGGCGGTAGAGCGAGTGACCGGCGGCGAGATCGAGCTGCATGCCGTCCTGCACGGCGCGGTCGAACGAGCAGACGACCAGCCGCGCGTCGGCGGCCTTGCAGGCGCGGTCGATCGCATCGAGATCGGCGAGGATCGCGGCGAGCTCGAGCAGCCGGCGCGCCTGTTGCTCGCCGAGGTCGTCCGGGTCGATACCGGCGGGCAGTCGGATCCTCTGCGTCGGCTTTCGGGGCTCGGGCAGGTTCGACCAGATGCCGAGCAGCCGGCGCAGTCGGCGCGCGCTCTCGACGTCACGGCAGAAGCGATCGAGCCAGTGCGGCCGCTCGGCGTCGGCGGTGGCGAGGTCGAGCACGAGATCGGCGGGCGGCTCGCCGAGCCGGTAGTCGCCGTCGACCTCGACGGCGCGCGCGATCGAGTTCGGCGCGAACTGGTTCTGGCCCTCGTAGTAGACGACGTAGTCGACCGCGAGCGGCAGGACCTCGAGCTCGACGATCTGGCGGATGTCCTGCGAGGTGACCGACTCGCGACCGGCGTTGATGATCTCGAACCGCACGTCGCGCCCCGTGTCGGCGGCCCAGAGCGCGAGCCAGTGGGCGACGAGCTCGGGGAAGCTCCACGGGAAATAGTGGTTGTCCGCGATCGCGGATGCACCGACGAACGCGATGCGCACGGTCCGCGGTGGCTTGTCGAGTGCGAGCTGCGGACCGCGGAAGCCGAATGCGTTGGTGGTGAGTCCATCGGGCAGCGTCGTGTTCGGCGGATAGCGGAAGCGCGGGAACGGGCTGCCGTCCGGGGTCGAGAACACCCGGAACTCGCGCGGTGCGTTCGGACCGAGGATCTGGCTGAGTCCCTTGCCGGGTTGCCACAGCGAACGCAGCAGGGTCTCGTTGATCTCGGCGAGGAACATCAGCTGCGGCAGCCGGGCCCAGGCGCGCAGGGCTTCGGCCGAGACTGCGCGGCGCGGCAGCGGCGGCGGCGACTCGTCGAGCCAGGCGCGGTCGATATCGGGCGCGAGGCGGTCGGCGGTGGCAAGCACCTGGGCGCGTGCGTCGGCGAGCGGATCATCGCGCCAGCAGGAATCCCAGATTCCGATCCCGCCGAGGCAGCACGCGAACGTCGCCAACGCGATCGACTGCGCGAGCCGCGCCGCGAGGCTCGGCGGCGTGCGCGCTTCGTCGTGGATCACTTCGATCGGGACCTGGGTCATGGCGGAGGTGACGCTCAGAATCGGAAGTAGAGGAACGGGATCTCCTCGGGCGCGAGCCGCACGACGAGGACCGCGAACACGAACAGCAGTTGCAGCACGAGCACGAACGCGGGATGGGCACGCGGGACGATCCGCTGGCTCGTCGGCAGCAACCAGACGATCAGCGCGCAGACGGCCATCTCGCCCCACGGGCCGGGATGCAGCGCGATGTGTGCCGGCTCGTCGCCGCCGCCGAGACCGACCATCGCGCTCGCATAGCGGATCGCGTGGCCGAGGTCGTTGGCACGGAACAGCACCCAGCCGAACAGCACGAGCACGAACGTGAACGCGATCCGCAACACGTGCGGCAGCATGCCGTAGAACGGCCGCCGGGCCGCGGCGCGTTCGACCGCGAGCCAGAAGCCCTGGTAGCCGCCCCAGGCGAGGAAGTTCCATGCCGCGCCGTGCCAGAGGCCGCCGAGCAGCATCGTCAGCATCAGGTTGACGTAGGTGCGCCGGGCGCCGCGGCGGTTGCCGCCGAGCGGCACGTAGAGGTAGTCGCGCAGCCAGGTCGACAGCGAGATGTGCCAGCGGCGCCAGAAATCCGTGATGCTGTCGGCGCGGTACGGCGCGTCGAAGTTGATCGGGAAGTGGAACCCGAGCATCAGCCCGAGTCCGATCGCCATGTCGCTGTAGCCCGAGAAATCGAAGTAGATCTGGAACGCGTAGGCGACGGCCCCGAGCCACGACAGGCCGAGCGTCAGGCCGTCGGCCCCCGGCACGTCGAACGCGGCGTCGGCGAACCGCGCCACCGCGTCGGCGAGCAGCACCTTCTTGGCGAGGCCGATCTGGAAGAACAGCACGCCGTGGTAGATCCCCTCGCGCGTCGAGCGGCGATTGCGCAGCTCGTCCTCGACCAGCGAGTAGCGCACGATCGGACCGGCGACGAGCTGCGGGAACATCGAGACGTAGCACAGGAAGTCGACGAACCTCGCCGCGGGCTGCACCTCGCCGCGGTAGAGGTCGATCGTGTAGCTCATCGTCTGGAACGTGTAGAACGAGATCCCGACCGGCAGGACGACGTCGACCCAGACGAAATCGCCGGCGAAGCCGAGCCCGTGCAACAGCGCGCGGAACGTCTCGACGCCGAAGTTCGCGTACTTGAACCAGGCGAGCAGACCGAGGTTCACGACCACCGAGAGCGCGAGCCAGCGCCTGGCGTCGCGGTCCTCGCGACGCGCGCGCACGATGCGGCCGCCGATCCAGTAGTCGACGACGCTGCTGAACAGCAGCAGCAGCACGAACTCGGCCTTCCACCAGCCGTAGAACACGAAGCTGGCGAGCGCGAGCGTCGCCGTGCGCAGGAAGCGCGGGCTCAGCCAGTACAGCAGCAGGAACGCCGGCAGGAAGGCGAACAGGAAGACGCTGCTCGAGAAGACCATGCCGGCTCGGCGCTCAGTCCGTCGTCGGGGCGGCGATCGCGCGGCGCAGGAGCGGCGTGTAGACCGAGCCCGCCGGGGTCAGCTCGCTGGCGTAGAGGGTCAGTGCGGTGGCCGAGAACGGCTTGTCGCGCAGTGTCGGCCCGAGCCGCTCGATCTCGTCGACGACCGCGTAGGCACCGAACGAGCTCTTCACGCGTCCGAGCGTCACGTGCGGCGCGAACGGGCGCTTGTCGAGTTCGACACCGGCCGCGGCCGCGCGCTCGGCGAGTCCGGCCTGCAGCCGCAGCAACGGGTCGACGTCGCCGGCGAGACCGGCCCACAGAACGCGCGGTTCGCCGCGCGGTGGGAACCGCCCGAGCCCTGCGAGCGAGAACGACAGCGGTTCGAGCCGCGCGGCCTCGACCGCGCCGCGCAGTTCGGCGACGACGTCGTCGTCGACGTCACCCGCGAACACCAGCGTGACGTGCAGCTGCTCGGCCGGGACCCACTTCACCTTGCCCTTGAGCAACGAGGCTCGCGCCGTCCGCGCGAGGTAGTTCCGCACCGGTGGCGGAAGGTCCAGAGCGAGGAAACAGCGCACCGCGGCATGCTACAACAAGCGCGATGGCCACCATCCCCTGCTTTCACGTCGACGCGTTCGCCGACCGACCGTTCACCGGCAACCCGGCCGCCGTCTGCCTGCTGGCCGAGTCGCGGACCGCGCGCTGGATGCAGGCCATCGCCGCCGAGATGAATCTGTCGGAGACCGCATTCGTACGGCCGACGAAACGCGGTTTCTCGTTGCGCTGGTTCACCCCGCTGGTCGAGGTCGCGTTGTGCGGTCACGCGACGCTCGCTACCGCACACGTGCTCTACGCCGAGGGCATCGCACCGCGTGACCGGCTGCTCGAGTTCCGCACCGCCAGCGGTGTGCTCACCGCGGCGTGCGACGGCGACCGCGTCGTGCTCGACTTCCCGGCGCAGCGGATCGCCGCCGGCAAGCCGCCGGCCGCGCTCGCCGCCGCGCTCGGCGGGACACCGCGGTGCGTCCGTCGCGCCGGCGAGGATCTGCTCGTCGAGCTCGCGAGCGAGGCCCAGGTGCGGGCGCTGCGGCCCGATCTCGAACGCCTGCGGCGTTTGCGTTGCCGCGGCGTGATCGCGACGGCGCGATCGTCGAAGCGCGCGTTCGATTTCGTCTCGCGGTTCTTCGGGCCCGCGGTCGGGGTCGACGAGGACCCGGTGACCGGTTCGGCGCACTGCGCGCTAGCGCCGTACTGGGCCGAGCAGTTCGGCAAGACCCGCATGGTCGGGTTTCAGGCCTCGGCGCGCGGCGGCACGGTCGACGTCGAACTCGACGGCGACCGCGTCCTCCTGCGCGGCCGGGCGGTCACCGTCGTGCGCGGCGAGCTGGTCAGCGCGTAGGGTCGTAGCGCGCCGAGCGTGCGCGCCAGATGCGGATCTTGAGTTCTTCCTTCTGGTAGCGCTCGAGCGCGAACTTCGCGTCGCTCTCGGAGTGCTTCAGGTTGCGGAACGCGGTCGCGAGGTTGGAGCGGCGGGTTGCGGCCTTCTGGTCGAACGTGCCCCGGCTGCGGCCCTTGGGGGCGGCGCGCAGCCCTTCGTAGACCTGCTTGTCATGTGCGGCTTTCTGCTGCGTCTTCTCCATCGCGTCGCGCAGCTTGGCGAGTTTGCTCTCCGAGCGCCGCAGCTGCGCCTCGAGCATCCGGCGGTCGGCCATCTCGAGGCGCGCTTCCTTGGTGTTCGCGAGATCGTCGACCAGGAGCTGGAGGTCCTTCGGCGTCAGGATCTCGAGACCGAACTGCCCGAGCACGCAGCGCTCGGTCGCGAACGACCAGCCGGCGCCGTTCTGGGGCTCGAAGCCCTCGATCGTGCGTTTGGCGAGGCTGGGGTTGTAGTTGCCGTAGGAAGCGTAGGCGCAGGCCAGCAGCACGGCGGGAACGCGATTCTCCGGCTGTGCGTTGCCCCAGGCCTTGAGCCGCTCGACCAGCACCTTCTGGTCGCCGTCGCGGTAGGCCCGATCGATCGCCCCGAGGTGGCGCATCGCGGCCAGCTCGGCCGGACCGAGTCGGCGCGGCGGCTCGTTCATGCCGAGCAACGCGCGACTGGTGTTCCAGTAGCGCCACAGCACGCCGAGCATCTCGGCTTCGTCCGGCGCATCCTCGTCCGCGTCCGCGCCGACGAACTCGGCGAGCTCGCGCAGCGTCGCGCTCAGCCGGCTCGAGCCATCGTGCTCCTCCGGCACCAGGTCGCGCAGCCGCGTCAACGCCGCCAGCGCCCGGTCGGGGTCGCGCACCGGGCTCACCGCGCCCCAGAGCTCGACCGCGGCGTGCTGAACCGTCGCCCGCTGCGGTGCGACGCGGGACAGCAGCAGGATCACCGGCGCGAGGCGCTCCGGCTGCGGATCGAGTCGGTGCTCGCGCACGGTCGCGAGCAGCTTGTCGGCCTCGTTCGCCAGCGCCTCCCAGGTCGTCGCGGTCTCGAGCAGCTGCAGCGTGCTGCGCCCGATCGTCGCGTTCTCCGCCAATCCGCCCGCGTCGAGGATGCGGTGCAGCAGCGCCTGCAGCGGCAGCGGGTTCTCCGCGGCTGCGGCCACCTCGGCGAACTCGCCGACGAGTTCGGGCAGCGACTCCGGCGTTTGTGCCAGCGCCGGCGGAGCGCACCACGCGGCCAGCAGAATCGATGCGAAGGTGCGCGCGAGGGTTCCTGCCGGCTCTTTCATGCTGCTCCTGTCCCCGATTCAAGGGCCCGAGCGGCCACCGCGCAACCCGGTGTGGCCGCGCGGCGTCACTCGAACTCGTCGGCGAGCGTGTCGGCGGTCAGGTCGAGCCAGAGCACCAAGCCCTCGTACGGCCGGTACTTCGCGTAGCGGCGCTGGATCGTGCGGTCGCTCGGCGGCTGCTTCCTGCCGTCGAGTTCGGCGAGCCGCGCGCGGCACCAGCTGTCGAGCGCGAGCTCGTTGTAGTGACCGAGCAGCCGCATCGCCTGGCCGGCGGCGTAGGGCCCGAAGCCGCGCAACGCCAACAGCCGTTCCCGCAACGCCTCGGTCGAGCGCTCGGCGATGAATGTCGCGTCGTCGACGCTGCCGTCGACGAACGCGGCGGCGAGCTCGCGCGCGGCCTCGGCGCGGTAGCCGGCGCGCACCGTATCGCGGTAGAACGCCGCCGGCCGCAGGCATTGCTCGGGCGTCGGGAATGCGCGCACGTCGGGTCCGACGCTGCCGCAGGCATCGACCAGCTTCGCGGTCATCGCGACCGTGCCGGCCCAGCTGGTGTTCGTCGTGAACAGCAGCTTCATCAGGTCCTCGAACACGCTTTGCGACCGCAGCAGTCGTCCCGCCCCGCGCCGGCTCGCCCACGCCAGCCGCGGCTCGGCGCCGCACATCGCGTGCAGCGGCGCGAGGTCGGCGTCGAACCGCAGCAGGTGGCGCAGCGCGCGCCGCGCGAGTTCGACGGCGCGTGCGCCCGGGCGGCGTTCGCCGTGGAGCG
>JAGQRB010000265.1 GCA_020425925.1 Planctomycetota bacterium | reverse complement strand
TCGCCCTCCTCCCAGGCGAAGCCGAACGCGGCATAGCCACCAGGGCCCGGCAGCAGGTCGGGAAACACGCGCGGCAGCACCAGCCAGATCCAGTACGGGATGCCGGTGTCGGCCTCGCCGCCGAACGAACCGTACTTGAAGCGCATCGCGGGGTCCTTCGCGATGCGGTCGGGCTGGTCGACGACGCGGAAGAACTTGTACCAACCGACGGCGGCGATCGGCGCGACGACGACGACGAGCGCGATCGCGAGCAGGACCAGCTTGCGGCGCCAGGAGCTCTTCGGCGGTTTCGTCGGCGGGGTCGTCATGGCGTCCTGGTCAGAAGGTCTTCAGGTACTCGACGAGCGCGTCCTTCTCGGCCGGCGCCAGCTCGGTGCCGTAGGCGGCGCCGTCGTGGCCGCCGTTGCCGTTGCCGGGCAGCGCGGTGTCGAAGCGGAAGTAGGTGCGAACCACCGATCGCCCGTCGCGGCCGGCGACGGTCTCGGTCGCGCGTTCCGAGTCGAAGCCGACGCGCTCGCGGTCGTACAGGTCGTTGCCGCGGTAGAACGCGCTCGGCCGCGCGGTGGCCGGTTCGAGCAGGTCGCGCAGCGTCGGCACCGAACCGTTGTGCAGGTACGGCGCGCGCAGCCAGATGCCGTCGAGCGGCTGGTTGGCGTAGCCGTGGGTCTTGCGGAAGTGTCGGAAGCGCTCGTCGTAGCCGGCGTAGAGCGTGTTCTGGCACTGCGCGAGTCGGTGCGAGTACGAGTCGAGCCGCCAGCGGTCGGTGCCGATCTCGGCGATCGGCGTGACCTTGCCGACGCGCGCGCCGGTGAAGTCGCGCCCGCTGCGGCCGTGGCAGTCGGCGCAGAGGCGCTCGTAGATCGGGCGGCCGCGCGCGGCGAGCTCGGTGTCGAGGGCATAGGGCCAGGCTGGCGGTTCGAGGTCGAGCAGCCACTGCTCGATGCGGCCGAGCTGCTCGCGGTCGAGCGACGGCGGGAACACGCCGGTGCCGAACGAGGCGCTGAGGTTGCGCTCGCGCAGCGAGCTGTTGTTGCCGTCCCAATGCAGCTGCATGCCCTCACGCGCGCGCTGCAGCCAGATCGATGGCAGGTCGCAGGTGCCGATCCACTCCCGCTCCGGGATCCGGTCGAGCGGGAAGTTCAGCAGTGCCTTCGGCGAGTTGAAGGTGTCGACGCGGCCCGGGCCCCACGCCGGCTGGCGCTGCATGAACGAGAAGCGCTGACGCAACGTCAGCAGGCGGTCGCGCATCAGGCCGATCCCGAACCAGCGCAGCAGCACGCGATTGAGCCAGTCCTCGTGACCCATCGCCTCGATCTCGGCCATCAGGATCGGCGGCGAGAAGCGCTCGTCGGCGGCGGCGTCGAACAGCATGGTCTCGAACTCGGCGAGCCGCAGCGCGTTGGCCGGCATGCCGAGCACGATGCGAGGCGCGCTCTCCGGCGTGTCGCGCACCGTGCCGACGTGACAGACGGCGCAGTTCACGAAGACGCGGTCGATCCCCTGCACGCGACGCTTCGAGACGCCGATCGGCAGATCGGCCCCGGGCTCGTAGATCAGGCCGAACGACGAGTAGTCCGCGGCGGCGGCGGTGGCAGCGGCGCCGGACCCGGCGGCGAACTTCTCCGGGAAGAGCCGCGGCAGCGCCTGCCAGATCGAGTACGGGATCCCGGATCGGCGTTCGCCGCCGTG
>JAGQRB010000264.1 GCA_020425925.1 Planctomycetota bacterium | reverse complement strand
GCCGCTGGCGGCGCTGACCGCCGACGCCGTCGCCGACGCGCTCGCCCGGATCCTCGAGAACGACGGCTTCGCCGCCGATCTCGCCGCGCGCGGCCGCGCGCGCGCCGCCGGATTCTCGTGGCGACGCTGCGCCGAGCAGCATGCCGCCCTCTACCGCGCGACAGCGGCGGCCGTGACGCGCCCTTGACAGCGGTTCCGGCGACTCGGTCTCATGGTGGACCGATGAACGCGCCCCTCACCGTGTGTCTCGCCGTGTGCCTCACCGCCGGCGCGCTCACGTTCGCCGGCTGTTCCTCGGAAACGTCGGCCGGAGCCGCGCCGAGCGAGCTGCGCTTCTCGGTGCTGCCCGACTTCCACAAGACCGAGACCGACGCCAACGCCGAGCAGCTGGCGCGGGTGCTGACCGCGAAGCTCGGGATGCCGGTGCGCTACGTCGCCGCCAACAGCTACCCCGGCGCGGTCGACAACCTGCTCAGCAACAAGGTCGACTTCGTCTGGCTCGGCGGCAAGACCACCTGTGACGCAATCGACGCCGGCGACGGCCACGTGCACGTGCTCGCGACCCGCGACATCGACCTCGCGTTCAAGAGCTACTTCATCGCCAACGCCAGGTCGATCGCGGCCGGCAAGGTCGGCCCGATGCAGGATCTCGCCGAGCTCGGTGCCAAGACCAAGGACCTCGTGTTCACGTTCGGAGACCGCAGCTCGACCTCGGGCCACCTGATGCCGCGCTACTTCCTGATGCAGGCCGGCATCGACCCCAACGCCGACTTCGCGTCGATGGGCTACCAGCTCGCGGGCGGTCACGGCGCGACGCTGGCGGCGGTCGCCAGCGGCGCGGCCGATCTCGGCGCGCTCAACTACGGCCACTACGACGGCGCGGAGCCCACGACCAGGGCCGCGGCACCGATCGTCTGGACCAGCCCCGAGTACGTCGACTACGCCTGGGTCGGCCACGACCGCGTCGGCGGCGACGTCCTGGCGCGCATCACGGCGGCGTTCACGGGCCTCGACCCGAGCAGGCCCGAGGACGCCGCGATCCTCGCGACGTGGTCGGTGAAGCAGCGCTTCCTGCCGGCGCAGGACTCGCAGTGGGACAGCATCCGCAAGGTCCGCGACTCGCTGCCGAAGAACTTCTGGGACCGGTGATCGCCGTCGCCGACGACGTCGTGCTCGCGGGCATCGGCCGTCGCGCCGGCGCGACGGTCATCCTCGACGGCATCGACCTCACCGTCCCGCGCGGCCAGCGCGTCGCCCTGATCGGGCCGTCGGGGGCCGGCAAGACCACGCTGCTGCGACTCTGCGCCGGTGTGCTCTGGCCCAGCGACGGCACCGCGACCGTGCTCGGACGCGAGATCGGCGAGCTGCGCGGCCGGGCGCTGCGCGCGCTGCGCCGGGAGATCGGCTTCCTGCACCAGCAGGACAACCTCGTACCGGCGCTGCGCGTCGCCCACAACGTGCTGATGGGCCGCCTCGGCACGTGGTCGTTCGCGAAGGCGCTGTGGTCGCTGCTGCGACCACAGGAGCTCGAACGGGCCGACGCGGCACTGCGGCGCGTCGAGCTCGGCGAGCGGCTCTGGGCGCTGCCGGGCGAGCTCTCGGGCGGCGAGCAGCAGCGCGTCGCGATCGCCCGG
>JAGQRB010000263.1 GCA_020425925.1 Planctomycetota bacterium | reverse complement strand
CGGCGCTGCGAACCCGGTTCGTCCGAGGCGCAGCCGATGCCGTCGACGACGATCGCGCCCTCGGGCAGGTCGCCATCGCGTGCGAGCTGCTCCACGTATTCGCGGCTGCCGACCTTGCCTTCCTCCTCCATCGCGAAGAACACGATCCGGATCGTTTTCCCGGTCGGCACCGCAGCGACGAGGCGGGCGACCTCGAGTGCCAGCGCGACGCCGCTGGTGTTGTCGTCGGCGCCGGGGCCGAACACCACGGTGTCGTAGTGAGCGCCGAGTTCGACGGCCGTCGCCCGGGCCCCACGCTTCTCGGCGATCAGGTTGTGGTGCACGCCCGGTCTGGCGCCGAGCACGAACGAATAGCTGCCGTCGTCGGCCCGCTTGCGCGTCCACGTCCGCATCGTCGCCGAGAACGTGTGGCGGCGGACCTCGAGGCCGTAGCTGCGCAGCTCTTGCTCGAGGTAGGCCAGCGTCGCGGCCGTCGTCTGCGTGTGGCTCTCGGGCCGCGGACCTAGGGCGCAGAGCGACTCGACGTGCCGCATCAGACGCGCCTGGTCCACCTCGGCGACGCGGGCCGCGATCATCGGATCCGGCGAGGCGCAGGCGGCGGCCAGCAGGGCGATGACGAACGCCGGGAGGGTGCGGGACATCGCCCCAGCTCATCCGCCGGCGCGCCGGCGATCAACTCTGGTCTTGCGGTGCGCATGCAGGTGATGGCGCGCGCGTCGCCGCACATGACTCGGACACACCGCGCGGTTTCCGATCCTGTGTTCAGACCGCCCCCCCCACGACCTTTCGGTCGCCGCCCGGTCACCCGGCCCTGGTCACGCGCGACCACAGGGCGATGCGGTCTCGCGAGACCCCCTCGACTATCCGATCGCGTCGAGCAGCGCGCACGACGCGACCGTCGCGATGCGATCGCGCAACGCGATGCGCTCGGCGCGCGACTTCAGCAGCAGCGCGTCCGTGCCGCCCGCGCCACCGAGTTCGTGCATGCGGTCGCGCAAGGTCTCGAACGCGGCGTAGAGCGCGGCCGTGGGTTGGTAACCTTCCGGCCCGATCCAGGGCTCGGCGGGGAACTGCATGGCGTTCTGTTCGAGGTAGTCGAGCAACGCCACGACATCGCCCTCGAATGCCGCGAGCATGAGCTCGAGGATCGCGCGCGTCGAGTAGTTGCCGTTGCGCGCGTTGTCCTCGAAGCGCTGCGCGAGCACCTCAGGCAGCCGTTGGTCCGGCGCGAGGAGCGTCACGAGCCCGATCGTCTCGCACAGAGTCCGATAACGATGGTAGGCCGCGAATGCCGCGTGGAAGCCAGCGGTGGCGCGGCTCGTCCCGCGCGCCAGGTCGCGACGGGTCGGTGAAGACTTCGGCACGCAGTAGTGCATCCAGGCGTCGAGCATGGCGTCGGGGCAGCTGACGGTCTCCGCGGTGCCGACTCGTCTGGCCAGCGCCGTGTAGATGTCCTCGCCGTCGACCGCCCACGTGTCGACGAACACCGCGAAGCTGTCGCCGTTGCGCTGCGAGTCGAGCCGCGTGAGCACCGCCGCGAGTGCGCGGTCGAGGTCGACGTAGTTCCCCGAGCACAGTGCCTGCAGCTCCGCGAGCATCGTGCGCCGACGCTGTTTGGTGCTGCTGTCCCGACCGCGCCCCACCTCGGCGATCTCGCCCGAGCCGAAGCGATACTCGCACCGCAGAGGGAAGGGCAGGTCGGCGGCGAGCGGGGCTGTCGAAGCGGCGCGCGTCCGCTTGCCGTCGACACTCGGCGCGCGAACGCGCCGGACCGCGCGGCGCGGCCTGGCCTGATCCGCGAGGCGGTCGAATTGCCGCAGGCATTCGTCGTCGATTGCCGCGACCGCGTCGCGCACTGCGGTGAGGATCGCCGTCTGGCGGGTCGTGCCTAGCCCGGACTATTCACGAGCCGGGTGAATTTCGAGAGGAGGCTCGGGCGTACCTGAGGTTGCGAAGCCAACAGGAAGCCAAAGCGACTCCTCTCGAATGTGCAACCGTAACCGACAGTGTGT
>JAGQRB010000024.1 GCA_020425925.1 Planctomycetota bacterium | reverse complement strand
TCGCTGGCGGGCGCGATCGGCGTCACCGCGTCGTCGCCTCGCCACCACAGCCAGGCGGCGAGCGCGAGGATGCCGGCGCCGAGCACCGCGACGCCGAGCAGCACCCTGGTGCGGGTCACGGCACCCGGGCGCCCGACGGCGCGTTCGCGGTCGACAGCAACGTGTTTTCGATCAGCCGAGGCATCGGGCTAGCTGGGGGCGCGGTGTTCTGCACCGAAGGAGATCGCCATCCGGAATGGACGGTCGGCCACCGAAGCCCGGCGCGGCGCGCTTTGCGACCGTTCGACGGGATTGGCGAAGCGATCTTCCCCGGTTGTCGGCGGCGGGAAAGCAAGCATTTGCAAAGCCGATGAGAAGGGGGGTTGCGTAGAGGCCGCGCGTATGCTGATGCGTTCGCTGTTCGCGGTCGCGCTGGTCGCAGCCAGTGCTCTCTCCCAGAATCCGCAGCCCCCAGGGGTGCGCTCGATCGGCGCCGGATGTGGTCAGTTCGGCGCCAGTACCCGTCTGATGCTGTCCCAGCGTCTGCGTCCCGGCGCGGCGACCCAGCTCTCGATCAACGGCATGCGTCCGAACACCACGGCCGCGCTCTGGACCGGCTGGTCGACGACGCAGTGGGGGCCGATGGCGCTGCCGCTCGGGCTCGGCTTCGCCGGTATGCCCGGCTGCGACCTGCTGGTCGCGCCCGATGCTCCGTTCGCGTTCCCGACCGGCAGCGGGACTGCGCAGGCGGGCTTCGGGGTGCCGCGGTCGAGCGTGATCGTCGGCGCCGACCTCGGCCTGCAGGTCGCCCAGTACGACCCGACGGCGAATGCTGCCGGGCTGGTCTGGAGCCACGGGCTCGAGGCGCGCATCGGCCCGATGCCGGCGGCGACGAGCCTGGTCAGCTCGATCACGCAGTTCGGCATCTCGTTCCAGTTCGCCCAGCCGGTGCGCGCCGGTCGCTTCGTCAACGGCGACTGGTTCGTGATCGGACCGGCGCAGGTCATCGCGATGTCGCCGCCGTGCACGACACTGAACGGTCGCGTGATGAATGGTGCGATGGTCAACCCGGCGGCGACCTCGAAGCACCAGGGCTACGACAGCGCGATGTACGGCTCGGGCAACAGCCAGTACTACGTGCCGGCGCTCAACGTCGAGCTCGGCATCTCCGCCGCCAACCCGCTGACGCTGGTGCCCAACGAGTCGCTGATCAAGTCGGTGAGCAACACCGACCCGAACATCCTGACCAGCCTGCGCGCAGCCGCCGTGCTGACCTGCCTCGCGGTGCCGCCGGCCGAGGGCTCGTTCCGGCCGCCGTACTCGGGCAACGACCACGACGTGCGCTACGACGTGACGATGCTCGACTGGTCGGCGCTCGCGGCGCTGCAGCCGGCCGCCGGCATGCCGGTGATCGCGACCGAGGCGGCCAGGTTCGAGCGTCCGTGGATCGACCACTGCCCGGGCTGGCCGAGCCGCGACATGCATCCGGAGGACAACATGCCGGACTACGGTCGCGACTTCACGGCGATCTACAACCAGGCGACGCTGCTGTGCAACCTGGCGGTGCCGCAGCAGGACCGCGAGCTGCTGTTGATCCGGCTGGTGCAGATCGGCATCGACTTCTGGGGCAACGTCCAGAACGGCTGCTACTGGGAAGGCGTCGGCGGCCACGGCTCGGGCCGCAAGTGGCCGATCCTGTTCGCCGGGCGCCTGCTCAACGACGCCGCGATGCTGAACGTCGGATACAGCCACCGCACCTACCGCAACCCGGACGGCACCTACGAGGTGCACTTCGGCGAGGACGGCCAGACGTTCTACGTCGCCGAGACCGCGCCGGGGGTCTACAACTGGGGCTACGGTGGCTACACCGCACAGCACGTCGGGCTGCCGGAGTTCGGCTTCTCGCACATGCACTGGCCGCAGAGCGATCACGAGCCGTGGGGCCAGGATCCCTACCGGCGCTGCTGCACCGCCAACGCCTGGATCGGCGGCCTGCTCTGCGTGCGGATCATGGGTCTCGTCGA
>JAGQRB010000023.1 GCA_020425925.1 Planctomycetota bacterium | reverse complement strand
GGCACTCGAGCAGTTCCTGCGCGTGCCGGACCGCGACCGCGCCGAGGCGGCGCGGGCCCACCTCGCGCTCGGCCGGGCGCGCGCGCTGCGCGGCGAGTTCGATCGCGCCGAGGCGAGCTTCCAGCAGACCACCGAGCTCAGCAACGGCCCGCTCGCGGCCGAGGCCCAGTACCGCATCGGCGAGGCGCGTCGGCAGGCCGGCCAGCTGCAGGCCGCGGCCGATGCGTTCGTCAAGCTGCCGATCCTCTACGCCCACGAGGAGTGGGTGCGCAAGGGGCTGCTGGCGGCCGGCCTGGTCTACGAGCAGCTGCAGCAGCCCGACAAGGCGAAGCGCTTCTTCGCCGAGCTGGTCGACAAGTACCCCGACAGCGCGGAAGCGAAGGCGGCCAAGGATCGCCTGCGGAACGGCTGAACCCATGGCGGAATCGATGACATCCCTACTGCTCCAGGAGCCGAACGTCGTCGCGACGGTCGGCGAGTTCTTCGCCGCCGGCGGCAAGCTGATGTGGGCGATCCTCGGCTGCTCGGTGGTCGTCGTCGGGCTCGCGCTCGAGCGCTACCTGTCGCTGCGCAAGGCCCGCGTCCTGCCGCGCGTCGTCGTCGACGCGGTCGAGCAGGTCGTCGACGGTCGCGCCGACGTCGTGCAGGACGGCATCCTCGAGGCCAAGGCGCCGGCAGCGCGCGTGCTCGCGGCCGGGTTGCGGCGGCGCGGCCGGCGCCTCGCCGACATCGAGAAGGCGATGGAGGACCAGCTGCTGAAGGAGCAGGCGGCGTTCCGCGGCAACATCCGCGGCATCACGCTCTGCGCCGCGATCGCGCCGCTGCTGGGCCTGCTCGGTACCGTGCTCGGTATCGCCGACGCGTTCGCGGCGGTCGAACAGAACGGCCTCGGCAAGGCCGAGAGCAGCGAGGCGCTCGCCGCCGGCATCAAGGTCGCGCTCTACACCACGATCTTCGGCCTCGGCGTCGCGATCCCCGCGACGCTGTTGGCGGCGCATCTGCACGCCCGGGTGCGGCGGCTCGTGCTCGCGATCGGCGACACCGTGCAGCCGGCGGTCGACCGTCTGGCGCCGGCGCCGGGCGTGCGCGCCGGCGAGGAAGGCCAGGATGCGGCTTGATCTCGAGTCCGGCAGCGAGAGCGACGACGCGATCAACATGATGCCGTTGGTCGACGTCGTGTTCCTGCTGCTGATCTTCTTCCTGGCCGCGACGACGTTCGCCAACGAGGAGGTCGAGCTCGCTCTCAAGTTGCCCGACGCGCGCGCCGGCGAGTCCGCCGAGCCGGTGCAGCGGCTCGTCGTCAACGTCTTCGCCGACGGCCGGCTCGTGGTCGACGGCCGCGAGGTCACGCTCGAGGCGCTGCGCCAGAAGCTCGCCGCTGCCGCCCGCCGGAACAGCGACCAGTCGGTGCTGGTGCGGGGCGATCGCGCCGCGCAGTTCGGCGTCGGCATCGCGGTGCTCGATGCCTGCAAGCTCGCGAAGATCACCAAGGTCGACTTCGGCGCATTGCCCGAGCGCGGCAACTGAGCCCCGATGCGCGAGACCTCACGCCGCTGGTTGATCCGTCTGGCCTGGGCCGGACTGCTCGTCACCGGGGCGATGCTGGTCGGCATCCGGGTCGGCCGGCCGGTCTACTACACCGACGGCGCGCGCGAACTCGCCGGCCGCGAGCTCGCCGCCGCCGGCATGCTGCTGTGGCAGACGCCCGAGGTCGCCTTCGAGCTGCCGGGACCGGTCGAAGGCCGCGTCGCCGAGCTGCCCGACGGCCGATTGCTCTACGGCCGGCGGACCGCGGACGGCACCACCGACCTGGTGGTGTTCGATCCGCAGCGTCCGAACGTCGCGCCCGAGCCGGCCTACGGCCTCAACACCCGCGACAACGAGCTGGCACCCGCGTGCGGCGGCGACGGCGCGGTCTACTTCGCGTCCGACCGGCCGGCCGATGGCGCCGGCGGCGGCTACGACCTATTTCGCTCGACCTGGACGCCGCGCGGTTTCACCCGGCCGGTCGCGCTCGAGCTCTGCAACACCGCGGCCGACGAGACCGATCCGGCACCGCGGCCGGGTGGCGGCGCGTTCGTGTTCGTGCGCATCGACCCGGCGCTGCGGAACGGCGACAACGGCACGCTCTACCGCTGCGACCTCGACAGCAACCTCGACCCGGAGCCCTTGTTCGGGGCCGTGGCGGTGCGGGCCGCGCTGAGCCGCGCGCGCACCGATCGCGATCCGGCGTTCGCTTGCGACGGCGGCGCGCTGTGGTTCGTTCGCAAGGAGCTCGCGGTGCCGCTGCGACTGATGCGCGTCAGCCTGCTCGGCAGCGAGCTCGACGAGCCGGTCGAAGTCGGTGACGGCTGGCGTCTCAACCGCCTGCGCGCGCCGGCGCCCGGCGCGGACGGCGCGACGCTCGGTCTGCTGCAGAGCGGCCGCGGCGCCGGCGAGGAGTCCACCGATCTGTGGTTCGTCTCGACCGCGCGCGAGGTCTACCCGTGGTGGGCCGGCCAGCGCTGGCTCGAGTGGCTGCTGCTCGGGCTGTTCCTGACCTTCCTGCTGCTGATCCTGCTGCTGCACCTCGGTCGGCGCTGGACCGCGCTCGATCTGCTGGCGCAGTGTCTGCTGTTGTCGCTGCTGCTGCACCTGCTGCTGTTCCTGTGGCTGATGGGGGTCGAGATCACCGGCGCGCTGCTCGACGGCAACCAGGACGGTGGCAGCCTCGAGGTCACCGTGCTGTCGGCGTCGGCGAGCGACTCCGCGGCGAGCGGCGACGGCCAGCGGCTGGCGAGCATCGCCGCGCTGGTGAAGTTCGAGCCGAGCGAGCGTGCGCTCGATGTCGCCGCCCCCGGTGCGGCTGTCGCCCGCGCCGAGAACG
>JAGQRB010000262.1 GCA_020425925.1 Planctomycetota bacterium | reverse complement strand
CACGCCGTTCGACGCGCTCCAGCTGGGCAACTCGGGCGTGTCGATGGTCGACGGGTTCCTGCGGGTGTCGATGGACAACAAGGTCGGCCGCGGCCGCATCGCGCTCGGCCTGGTCAAGGTGCCGTTCAGCCGCGAGCTGCTGATGTCCAGCCAGGATCTGGTGTTCCAGGAGCGCGCGGTCGTGCCGGTGCAACCCTGCATCCAGGTCTCGTTGTTGATCGTGCCGAACACCGCCGACGAGCCGCCGAACAGCACCTGGCAGCCGTGCGGCGCCTCGGCGCTCGCGAACCGCACGCGCGGCCCGCTCGGGCTGCCGTAGGTCGAGCTGACGTCGGTCCAGGTCGTGCCGTCGAACGTCCAGGTGTCGCTGAGCGGCTGGATCGTGCCGTTGTTGTCGGTGTAGCCGCCGTGCAGCACGTAGAGCCCGAGGTTCGGATCGAACAGCAGGCTCGCGCCGGCGCGTGCGGTGGGCAGCGTGCCGGTCGGCTGCAGCTGGGTCCAGGTGTCGGCCAGCGAGTCGTAGACCCAGGTGTCGTTCCAGACGATCTCGCCGTTGGGCCCGGGCGGGTTGTTGAAGTTGGTGCCACCGAACAGCAGCACACCGCCGAGTGTCGGCGCGGTGCAGAGCGACGCCTGCGACCGGCGCGGCGGCGACACCGCCGGCGAAGCCTGGGTCCAGTTGACGCCGTCGTACTCGAGCGTGACGTTCGGCGCCGGCACGATGCCCTGGAACAGCTCGCCGCCGAACAGCACGATGCGCTGGCCGACGAAGTCGTAGGCGATCGTGACCTCACCGACGCCCGGGTTGCCGATCAGCGAGCCCGGCGTCGCGGCGGTCGTGACCTGGGTCCAGTCGGTGCCGTTCCACTCCCAGGTGTCGTCGCGGTAGTTGGCGCCGAACAGCGTCGCGACCAGACCGCCGTAGAGCACCGTCACGCCGCGGCCGACGTCGTAGGCCATGCCGCCGAAGTAGCGCGCCGGCGGCACGTTGGTCGGGCTCTGCTGGGTCCAGTCGAGCCCGTCGAAGGTCCAGGTGTCGGAGAACGTCGTCGGCGGGAAGCCGCCGTTGTCGGCGCCGCCGAACAACACGGTCGCGTTGGCGCCGGTGTCGATCGCCATCTGCGCCTCGATGCGCGGCGTCGGCGAGTTCGTCGGGGTGATCTGCGTCCACTGCGCGGTGGCGGCGGCACCGAGGGCGAGGATGGTGACGGGGAGGAGGGTCTGCGAGTTTCTCATGACAGCATTGCGGGTGGGGTCGCCCGGGTGAGGCGACGAATCCCGGGATGCGGCCAGCGGAATCCTGGGCCGGGGGCCATCCGCCGGGACACCGGGCCGCAGCGGCGCTCTAGCAGCGGAAATGGCGGGAGTGCATGGGAATCGAACCCACCGAGAGCCGCGCCAGGCGACCCCCCACAGGTTTTGAAGACCAGGCCGAACACCAGCTCGGATGCACTCCCAGGCTGGCGGCGGCGCAGCCTAGCCGCGCCGGCGGCCGATTCAAAGGCGCGCAACGCGTTCGCCGAGCCGGAGAAACGGTCACCCCCCGCGGCGTCGCGCGCAGTCGGCGGGAAAAGGCGACAGGCCGCCGCTCTTTCGCACGGCGGTCAAGGACTCTCGGGAGAGAAGGGAAAGAAGGATGAGTCGAGCCCCCACGCCTTCCGGCGTGCTGTCGCTGTGTGCGGGAGCTGGCGAGGCGCTCGAGAGGTCGGGGAAAAAAAGCCCCGCCACCCTCTCGGGGGAGCGGGCAGCGGGGCACTCTCGACCGACACCCTGAGTACGCAGCCCCCTTAAGGGAAATCACCGATCGCAACGGGATCCGGACCCCCAGCTTCTGGCAAACCTCCCGCCGTCGCGGCATGCCCGGCACACGGCGACCGGCTCGGAACGGGACGAAGCCGCCCACTGCCGCGACATCGTCGTCAAGTGCGACGGCCGGGGAGCCGACGGTACGGCTGCACTCGGAGTTTCGACGGGGAGTATCAGGAGATGACGGAAGAACGCACCGCAGCGAACGGTCCGGTCGAGTCGGAGACGACGGCCGCCGCGAAGAAGCCGAAGAAGAAGTCGACCGGCACCCGCCGTTCGAAACGATCGCGGCCGCCGGTCGACGACGGCGTCGCCGAGCAGCTCGTCAAGGCCACCCGCGGGCCGCGGCGGTCGAAGGCCAAGCCCAGGGCTCGCAAGGCGAAGGCCGACGGTCCAAAGGCGAGCCCGAGCGCCGGCACGGCGAAGGCCACCAGGAAGACCGCCGCGACCGCGGTCGAGCGCCCGGAGGTCGCCGAGGTCGGCTTCACCCACTCGCTCGAGGCGTTCGACGTGCTGCAGCTGCCCGGCGACGGCGGCGTCGAGCCGACGGCACCGGCAGCCGAGACGGCGGTCGAGCTGCAGGCGACCGCCACCGCGGTCGAAACCGCGGTGGAAACCGACGACGAGATCGAAGAGCTCGACGAGCTCGCGGCCGAGACCGAGTCGATCATGTCGCGGCTGCTGGCCGCGGTCGAGGAAGTCCGCGCCGCCGAGATGGCGACCGAAGAGTTCGTCGAGGAGAGCATGCCCGAAGCCGCGAACGTGACGGACGACGTCGAGGTGATCGAGGACGACGCGCTCTCGCTCGAAGTGACGACGTTCGATCGCCCCGCGAGCGCGGCGCCGGACGACTTCCTCGGTCTCGGCTCGATGGTGCACGAGGACCAGGACGCAACGGCGGAAGCGGAGGCGAAGAACGACGCCGAGCCGGACCGGGCGGTACTCGCGCCGATGGCACCCGCGGCCGCGGTCGTCGATCGCGACGGTGTCGGCGGCGAGGTGGCGCTGGCCTCCTGGGCCTCGGCGATGGCCGAACCGGTGACGGGCGCGACCCTGCCGGCCGGCGACCAGGGCGAGCTCGCGTTCCTCCGGATCGTCGCGCCGTTCCTGATCGGGCTCGGCTTCGGGCTGCTGATCGGCCTGGTCGCCTGAGCCCGGCCCCTGACCCGGGGGGGCGGAGATCTCAGCCGGCGCGCGCGAGCCCGGCCTCGAGCTCGCTCTCGAGCCGCTGCTCGCGCTGCTTCGGCGAGCCCGTGAAGCGCGCGACCAGACCGTAGGTGCCCGGCACGACCAGCAGCGTCGTGAAGGTCGCGATCGTGACGCCGAACAGCACCACGAGGCCGATCGCGACGCGGCCCTCGGCGCCGGCACCGCTGGCGAGCACGAGCGGCAGCGCGCCGAGCGAGGTCGACAGCCCGGTCATCAGGATCGGTCGCAGGCGCACCACCGAGGCGTCGAGGATCGCGTCGCGCCACGTCGCGCCCTCGTCGCGCAGCTGGTTCGCGAACTCGACGATCAGGATGCCGTTTTTGGCCGCCAGACCGATCAGGATCACCATGCCGACCTGGCTGTAGATATTGATCGTCGCGCCGCCGAGGTGCAGGCCCAACAACCCGCCGAACACCGCCAGCGGCACCGTCAGCAGGATCACGATCGGCTGCAGGAAGCTCTCGAACTGCGCCGCGAGCACGAGATAGACCAGCAGCAGCGAGATCAGGAAGGTGAACAGCAGCGCCGCCGAGGACTCGACGAACTCGCGACTCTGGCCGGCGTAGGCAATGCCCGGGCGGTTGTCGAGGCGGTCGCGCACGATGCCGCGCAGGAAGTCGAGTGCCTCGCCGAGCGTGTAGTCCTCGGCGAGGTTGGCGCTGATCGTGATCGCGCGCAGGCGGTCGTAGCGGTTGCGGGTCGCCGAGTCGGCGAACTCGTGGATCTTGACCAGATTGGCGAGCGGCACGAGCTCTCCGGTGGTGCTCGAGCGCACGTAGATCTGTTCGAGAT
>JAGQRB010000261.1 GCA_020425925.1 Planctomycetota bacterium | reverse complement strand
GCGGCTCACCGCGGATGCCCGTGGCCAGGTCCCGAACGCCGCCGCGGGACCAGCGGCGTCGATTCGCCGGCGCAGCTGCCCCGCGTTGCGGCGTTCTTTGTTGGCTGATCGTCGTCGGCCGCCACAGCGGCCGACGACGATCAGAACCACTTGAGCCCGCCGAGGCGCGGCTCCTGCACCCGGATGTCGTCGTCGGTGACGCGTTCGCCGTCCTGACCGAGGCTGCGGAGCTGCCAGCGGCTGCCGAACTTGCGCTTCTCGATGACGTAGTCGTTGCCCCACGGATCCTGCAGCGGGCCGGTGTAGCGCGGCTTGCCGTCCTTCTGCGCCGCAGCGATCTCGGCGACGGTCGCGACGTGGTCGGGATCGACCTCGCGTCGGTAGTCGCGCATCGCTTCGGCGAGCACCGCCATGTCCTTCTTGCACTGCCGGCGCTGGCGGATCAGCGCGCGGTCGAACTTCGGGTCCGGCCGCGGCGCGCAGTCCCACGCGACGATCCACTCGTGACCGACCTTCGCGAAGCCGAGATCGTCGACGAGGTGCTGCTCCATGTCGGGCAGGTGCGCGGCGCCGTAGTAGATGCCGAGATTCTTGCGGCCCTGCGCGATCTGCTGCCGCAGCACCTCGAGGCACTTCTGGTTGCGGCCCTCGAGCAGCGTGCTGCCGCCCTCCTTGCCGCCGCCGGCCGCGAGCGTCTCGAGTTCCTCGAGCTGCGCCGCGAACGTGAGACGCAGCGTGTGACGGCCCTCGCCACTCTGGAACGCCTTGACGAGATCGATCTCGGGCGCGGCACCGGCGTCGGCCTCCGCCATCTTCTCACGCTGCACCTTCATGCCCTGCACCATCATGCCCCACATGATCGACAGCAGGCTCTCGCCGCGCTCCGCCATGCTCTCGCGGAACTCCTCGGGCGTCATGTCGGCGTGCACGAAGTTCGTCGCCTGGTAGTCGATCACATCGAGTTGGAACGTCAGCCCGAGCGAGTTGCGCAGCCCCATCTGCAGCAGCGTGAGCGGGTTCATGCCGACCTCGCGCTCCTTCTCCGGCCGATGGTCGGGCGGCGCGACGAGCTCGTAGAGCAGCGCATCGTGCGAAGTGAACCGATCGTTGAGCAGCTCGTAGCAAGCCTCGTCGGCGATGTGCACCGCGCCGTAGAGCACGACCTCGACGTCGCCCTTGCGGTAGGTCGTCACCGCGGTGTCGAGATGGCCGCCCTCGCCGGCGGCGACGAAGCGCACGAAATCGCTCGGCGTCGTCGTCGGATCGTCGCTGAGCGCCACGGCCGGCTGCTCGCCGGGCCCGGACTCCTGGGCGCAGCAGGGCGCGACCAGGGCGACGGAGAACAGCAGGGAAGGGACCCCGAAACGGCTCGACATGGGGAGATGATCGGCCAACGCGGCGCGGGCCGCAAGCGAATCAGCCCTTCGGCAGGAACACGTAGATGCTCTGGTCCTTCGGCCCGACCCAGCACGGCAGGTAGAGCGCGAGCTCGAACTCGGCCCGCAGCGCGCGCCAGAGCGAGCCGTCGGCGTCGTACTCGGCGAGTTCCGGCAGCGTCAGCGCGACGACGAGCTGCGCCGAGTTGGCGCGGGCCTGCTCGACCTGCCACTGCAGGTGTGCCGCGGCACCCGGCTCGTGGATCTTGGTGCCATCCGCGAGTCGGCCGTCGTAGAGCCAGTGCGCGAAGATCCGGATCTGCCGCGCCGGGTCGGACAGGCTCCCGTTCTGCCAGTAGTCGCGCGTGAGGTAGTAGCGCACGATCGGCTCGCCGGTCGTCAACACGTGTAGCCGGCCGGCGCCGAAGCGCCGCTCGACGAAACGGCAGGCCTCGGGCCAGCGCGCGCGATCGCCGTGGTGGTCGGCGAAGTAGTGCCAGGTGCCGACGCCGAAGTCGGCGAGCAGGGCCAGGCCGACGAACGCGGCTGCGCCGTTGGCGACGAGACGGCGTCCGGGCGCCTGGCCGAAGGTGCCGCGCAGCAGTCCCGCGAGCTCGAACGCGGCGAAGGCGCCGAGCCAGACCAGCGCCGGCAGCGCGCAGATCGCGTAGCGCGCGGTCGACTTCGCGGTCGTGCCGCCGACGACCGTCAGGACCAGGAACGGCGTCGCCGCGAGACAGGCGAGCAGCAGCGCGCGCTCGCGGCCGAGTCGCCGCCGCAACAGGAAGAACCCCGCGATCGCGGTTAGCAGCAGCAGCGGCCGGAAGAAGTAGCCGGCGGTGATCGGGAAGTGGCTCCAGGAAGCGCCTTCGCTCTTCGCCCCGAGGAAGCCCTGCAGCGGCGGCAGGTAGACCATCGCGATCGGCAGGACCGCGAGCACGATGGCGGCGCCGAGGATGCAGCCGAGCAGTGCCCGGGAACCGAGCTCGTGTCGGCGCAGCGCGAAGAACGCCGCGAGACCGAGCAGCTGCATCAGCGCGGTCAGGTGGAACAGCGTGCCGAGCGCGATCGCCGCGGCAACGAGCGCGAGGTCGCGCCGTCGACCGGTCTCGTGCCAGCGCCAGGCGGCCGCGGCGACGGCGACGGACGACAACACGACGAAGACGTAGCCGCGCGCGTTCTGGCTCCAGTAGACGTGCCACGGCATCACCGCGAGCAACGCGGCGGCGAACAGCGCCGCGCCGTCCCCGATCAGCCGGCGCCCCACGAACCAGAGCGCGGGCACGGTCGCGATCCCGAACAACGCGAACGGCAACCGGATCGCGCCCTCGCCGCTCGACAACCACTGCATGTCGATCGCCAAGCGCAGCGCCAGGAAGGTGAGCGGATAGAACGCGCGAT
>JAGQRB010000260.1 GCA_020425925.1 Planctomycetota bacterium | reverse complement strand
TGCGCGCGAAGTTCGACATCCAGTTCCGTGCCAACCGCGTATGGCCGTTGGTGGCGCGCTGAAGTTCCGTACGGTCAACCCGAAGGGGCGCTGCCGGCGGCGTTTCGCGTCGGCGTGAAGATTCGCGCCTTGGAAATCGCCCCGGGTCAGGGCTAGATGCCGATGATATAGTCCCTTCGGTTCCGTGCGTTGCGTGCGCGCCGCCGGAGCGCGCCGCCGAGACCCGCCTCGCCGTATGAAAGTCACCCTGATTCACCCGCCGGTCTACATCAACAAGAACGGCCTGACCGCGCTGCGCCCGAGCCTGCCGCTCGGACTCGCCTACATCGCCGCGGTGCTGCGCGACGACGGCCACGAGCTCGCGGTGGTCGACGCGCTCGGCGAGGCGCCCGAGCAGATGATCCCCGACGGCGACATCTGGCGCCTCGGCCTCACGCCCGAGGAGATCATCACCCGCATTCCGGCGGGCACGCAGGCGATCGGCGTCACCAGCATGTGGAGCTACAGCTGGCCGATCGTGCGCGAGCTGATCCAGAAGCTGAAGGCGGCGTTCCCGAACGTGCCGATCGTCTGCGGCGGCGAACACTTCACCGCCGTACCCGAGCTCTCGATGGCGCAGGCGCCGATCGACTACCTCGTGCTCGGCGAGGGCGAAGAGACCGCGGTGGCGCTGTTCCGCGCGCTCGAGGGCGGCTTCGACCACACCGTGATCCCCGGCGTCGTGCACCGCGATGGCAGCGGCGAGGTGCAGAAGAACCCGCGCCGCGACCGCATCAAGAACGTCGACGAGATCCCGTGGCCGGCGTGGGAGTTCTTCGACATCGAGGCCTACTCGAGCAATCGCCTGGTCAGCGGCATCTACTACGGCAAGACGGTGCCGATCCTGGCGACGCGCGGCTGCCCGTACCAGTGCACCTACTGCAGCTCGCCGAACATGTGGACGACGCGCTGGTACGCGCGCACGCCGAAGGACGTGCTCGACGAGATCCAGAGCTACCACGACAAGTACGGGGCCACGAACTTCCCGTTCCAGGATCTCACCGCGATCCTGAAGCGCGACTGGGTCGTCGAGTTCTGCAACGAGGTCGAGACCCGTGGCCTGAAGATCACCTGGCAGCTGCCGGCCGGCACGCGCAGCGAGGTGATCGACGAAGAAGTCGCGAGCCTGCTCGTGCGCAGCGGCTGCAAGTCGCTGAACTTCGCGCCGGAGTCCGGCTCGGAGCGCACCCGCAAGCACATGAAGAAGATGCTGACCGACGAGAAGCTCTTCCGCGCGGTGCGCGCGTCGGTCAAGGCCGGGCTCAACGTCGGCGCGTTCTTCGTGCTGGCCTACCCGACCGACGAGAAGGAAGACCTCGAGGCCACGGTCAAGCTCGCGGCCCGGCTCGGCAAGGCCGGCATCGACGACGTCTCGGCCGGCTTCTTCTTCCCGCTGCCGAGCACCGAGATCACGCGCCAGCTCGAGAAAGAGGGCAAGGTGGTCTACGACGACGCCTTCCTGAAGCTGCCGATCTACGTGCACAACACGTTCCTCAGCGAGGACCGCAAGTACAACGACAACTTCACGGCCAAGGAGCTGACGCGCTGGAAGTATCGCGTCGTGCGCGCCTTCTACATCCGCAGCCTGCTGCTGCGGCCGAGCCGGTGGTTCCGGATCTTCTGGAACTTCGTGCGCGGCAAGGAGACGTCGAAGATGGAGTCGTTCCTGCAGGAGACGATGCGCAAGCTGCGCCTGCGGCGCAAGCCGAAGCGGACGGCGCCGAAGGTGAACGTGTCGGCCGCGGGCGAGAAGCCGGCGGCGGCGGCGAAGAGCTGACGGCGCGGTTGTCTCGCTCGCAGTTGTCTTGCTCGCGACGGTTGCGTCACTGCGGTGGGCGGACGAGTTCGCGGGCGCGCTCGACCTGCGCACGCGCGATCGCGTCGACCGCGACGTTGGCGCGGGCCCACTCGTAGCCGGATCGACCGCCGGCTTCGGCCAGGTCCGGCGCTGTCAGCAACCGCAGCGCGGCGTCGGCGAGCGCTGCCGGTCCTTCGGCGACCAGGCGCGCCGGCTCCGGCACGTCGGCGCCGCGTGCGCCGAGCGCGTTGGTGACCACCGGCAGACCGTTGGCGAACGCGGCGATGCACTTGGTGCGGATGCCGGTGCCGGAGAACGCCGGTGCCAGCAGCAGTCGGACCTGCTGCAGCAGGCCATGCAGATCGGGGACGAAGCCGAGCACGCGCACGCCGGGCTCGCCGGCGATCGCGGCGAGGCGCTCCTCGTGCGGGCCGCCGAGCCACAGCTCCGCGTTGGGCATCCGGGCGCGGATGCGCGGCAGCACCTCGCGCGCCAGGATCGCGGCCGCCTCCGGGTTGGGGCCGTGCGAGTAGTCGCCGAGGAACAGCGCGCGCGGCGGCGCGGCGCCCGGCCGCACCGGCGCTTCGGCGACCGGGAACACCGAGCCGCGTACCGCCACCGGGCGCCCGAGCCGATCGCCCAGCACCGCGGCGTCCTCGGGCGTCAGAGCCTGCAGGCGGGTCGCGAGCGGATAGAAGCGATCGACGTAGCGCCACCACAGCCGCCGGTCGCGGCGGTCACCGAGCGGTCCGAGGCCGGTCGCGGTGTTGGCCGGGCAGCCGGCCTCGTGGTCGGTCAACACGGTCGGCAGCCCGGCCAGCGCGGGCAGGAATTGCGCGGTCTGCGCCATCTCGAGGAACGCGACGTCGGGGTCGAACTCGGTGCGCGCGCGCCGCAGCAGTGCCGCCATCGCCGGGCTGTGGTACTTCGCGGCCACCAGCGGCGTGTCGCGCCAGCGCCACAACATGCGCAGCTGATGGGGGAGGCGCCGCACCCCCGCGGGCCGGGGTCGCGCGGGCGCGGTTCCGGCCCAACTCCAGCCGAAGTTTTCTTGCGCCAGGATTGTATCCTCTTGCGGCGAAGCGAGTGCCGCGAGTCCCACTTCGGCGTAGCGCATCCACCCAGCCGCGAGCGTCGCGAGTGCGACCCCACCGCCGTGGCGGGCGGCAGGATGCGGTAGGAACGGGGTTACGAGCAGGATGCGCATGGCCGCCCGGTGGGGGAACTCAGGAGTTTACGCCACAGCAAGTTGTGGTAGCGGGGCCGCCCGCGCGCAAGGCCCGAGCCGCTGGCGATCGGCCAAGTTGCTACCCAGTAGCGGCGTGCAACGTCTTTTGCCATAATCCGCGGGCGTTTCCAGGCTGGAACGTCGTCAGCGCCCTCATTGGTGCGGCTCGGCGTAAAGGCATTCTCGCACCGGATTCATGAACGATACCCAGAAGGCCATCGTCGCGTTGCTGGACAACGGCAGGCCCGAGCTGCAAGTGGCGGCTGCCCAGATCCTCGGCGAGCTGCAAGTCAAGCACCCGACGACCGTTCGGGCGCTCGGTGCGGCGGTGCATCGGTCCCCGGTGCTCGGTCGCTTCGCGCTCGAGGCGCTCGCGCGGCTCGGCAACCGGGAGGCCTTCGAGACGATCGTCCGCAGCATGCTCGAAGAGGAGGGGCTCGCCGATCACGCGGCGCATCTCCTCGCCGAAGCCGGGGGCGCGACCCATACGGTGCTCGCGAAGGCCTACACCGTCGCCGCGGTCGAACAGCGTGCCCGGATCCTCACGATCCTCTCGCACGCGCTCGGCAAGGATTCGCTGCCGGTGTTCGTCCAGGCGCTGCTGACGCCCGAGATCGTCGAGATCGCGGCCGAGCTGCTGATCGGCGCCAAGGCCCAGTTCGAGGTCGAGCCCCAGAACGCGAAGTTGCTGCGCGAGGGGCTGGCCAAACACCTCGCCGATCCGCTGCCGGACAACTGTCTCTCGGCGATCCTCGGTGTGCTCGCCGAGGTCGATCGCGGCAGCTCGCGCGCCACGTTCGTGAAGTTCACGGCGGCGGCGTATCCGGGCGTGGTGCGCGCCGCCGCCTACCGCGCGCTGCGCGGCAGCAAGCTCGCCGCGACGCAGGTCAAGGCGATGATCCAGTTGCTCGAGGACGCCGGCGAACGCGAGCTGCACGAACCGGTGCGGGAAGTGCTCGCCGAGCTGCCCGAAGTGCCGCCGGGCCTGCTGCCGGTGTGCAAGCGCCTGCTGGCGGCGCGCAATCCCGAGCAGCGCCTGTTCGCGTTGCGCATGCTGCGCACCACCGGCGGCGCGGAGATGGCGAAGACCTGTATCAAGCTGCTCGATCACGACGATGCGCGCTTCCGCGAGGCGGCAGCGGCGGCGCTGGCGAACAACAAGCAGGCCGTCGAGCCGCTCGTCCGCATCGTGCAGTCGAGCAAGGACGAGGAGCTCGCGAAGGCGGCTGCCGGCATCCTGGTGCAGCTCGACTCCGCGATCGCGGCGAAGGCGCAGAAGACCTACGCCGAGAAGGCCGTGAAGCTGATGTCGACCAACCCGCGCGCCGGCGAGCTGCTGTTCGACGTGGTGCTCACGGTCGGCGGCTCGAAGGTGCTGCCGGTGTTCGTCGAGAAGGCGGTCCGACTGCGGCGTGCACGCCGCTTCGCCGAAGCGTTGCACATCCTCGCCAAGCTGATGGCGTCGCCGCACGGCACCGACGAGGCGCGCTATCAGCTGGCGCTGACCCGCCTGCTCGCCGACACCAACGCCGATTCCGAGGACGGTGCGCCGGGCAACGCGACGATGGGCTTCTTCACGACGCTGGTGCGCAACGGCTTCCCGTTGATGGAACGGTTGCGCCGCGAGTCGTCGGTGACGCCCGAGGCGCTGTTGTCGATCGCAACCCACTTCGCCGAGACCGTCGGCGCCGAACGGCGCTTCGGTACCGACCTGCTGCGCCATCTCGCGACCCGCAACAAGGGCCGCGCCGGCGACGAAGCGCGGGTCGCGCTGCGCGCCGTCGGCGGCTGATCGCGCTCAGTCCGGTAGGGCCTCGGCCATCGCCCGGCCCATGACCGTGCGGCTGTCGCCGGCGCAGTCGGGGATCACCGGGCCCGTCGGGCCGATCACCACGATCGCGGTCGAGCCGAAGCCGAACTGGCCGAGCTCGTCGCCGGGTTCGACCTCGCCCTCGCGTTTCGAGACCAGCGTGGCGCCGACGTTGTAGGCGCCGACCATCACGACGGCCGCCGGCACGTCGCCCGGCAGGCGGCAGCGGAACACGTGGCGCGAGTTGCGTGCGAACAGGTCGCGGATGCAGCGCACCGCCGGCGGGTTGACCGGGAACAGCGTGCCCGGGATCGCGGTCACGGCTTCGATGCGGGCCCGGAACGGCGCGTGCACACGGTGGTAGTCCCCGGGCGCGAGGTAGATCGTGGCCTGGCTGCCACCCTCGAGCGCGATCGCGAGCGCGGCATCGCCCAGCAGATCGGCGAGCGCGTAGGTCCGGCCCTTGATCTGCTCGATGCGACCGTCGCCGAGCCGCCCGGTTGTCACGATTCGGCCGTCGCAGGGCCACACCAGCGGACTCCCGGCGATCGGCCGTGCGCCGGCGCGAAGCTCGCGACGGAAGAACTGCTGCAGGCTGCGGAAGCGCCGGAGATCGCCTTCGACGTCGCCGAGCTCGGCGCCGTAGCGACGCGCGAACCAGCGGTAGAACGGCCGACGCAGCCCCTTGGGCAGCGGCAGCGAGGTGGCCAGACCGGTGAGGCGCGAGAGCAGGACCTTCGGCAGCGCGGTGAGCAGAACGGCGCGAACGGACGACACCGGCGGAGTTTTCGGCGACCGCGGCCGCGAGCGCAAGCCAGCGCACTCACTGGATACTGAACCCTCGAGTGTTGGTTTTGGGGTTCGGTGTAACCGCGGAGTGGCAGCGGAGCACAGGCGGTTCGAGCGGGGCGGAGTTCCGGCCCCGCGCCGAGGTGCACCATGGACTTCCGACCACC
>JAGQRB010000259.1 GCA_020425925.1 Planctomycetota bacterium | reverse complement strand
CGACGATCGCGCCGGGCGCGAACGCACTCGGCGTGCTGGCGTCCAACGCCGGCACCGCGGTCGTCGGAAACTGATCGCGGCGACGCGAATCTGCGGTCGCGCGCGGCGGCACCGCGCGCGATCATGCGGCGATGATCCAGATCGGCCGCGCCGCTCCTGCCTTCACCCTCCCCGACCAGGACGGTCAGCCCGTCGCGCTCGCCGATCTGCGCGGGCGCTGGGTCGTGCTCTACTTCTATCCGCGCGACGACACGCCCGGCTGCACGGTCGAGGCCTGTGAGTTCACCGCCGCGCTGCCCGACTTCCGCGCGCTCGACGCCGAGGTCTTCGGCTGCAGCGCCGACTCGGCGTCGGCGCACACGAAGTTCATCGCCAAACACGCGCTCGGCATCCGGCTGCTGACCGACGCCGATCGCAGCGTGATGCAGCGCTACGGAGCGTTCGGCAAGAAGAAGATGTACGGCAAGGAGGTCGAAGGCGTGATCCGCTCGACGGTGTTGATCGCTCCCGACGGCACGGTTGCGCAGCACTGGCCGACGGTGCGGGCGGCGGGGCACGCCGAGCAGGTGCGCAGTGCGCTCGCAGCGCTGCAGGGCGGCGCGGCGGCGCCGGCGAAGAAGGCCGCGAAGAAGGCTGCGACGAAGAAGACTGCCGCGAAGAAGACGGCCGCGAAGAAGAAGACTGCGAAGAAGAAGGCCGTGCAGAAGAAGACCGCCAAGAAGTAGCGACGCGGGCGTCAGCCGCGCGGGCCGTACGTCGCAGTCGTTCAGGGGAACTCCCGACGCCCGCCGCGGGGCCGAATCTTCGATTGACCGCGCCGGGCCGGCGGCGAAGAATCGCGGACCTCCTCGCCCTCGCGATAGAGAGTCTCAATGCCCAAAGCCCCCAAGGCGGCCCCGAAGGCGGCCGCAAAGGCCGCTCCGAAAGCGGCGTCCCACCGTTGGTCGTTCTATCGCGCCGGCGGCGTCGACCAGGTCCGTCTCGACAGCGGCGCCGACATCCTGAACCTCGATCAGCTCGACCAGAAGCTCTGGGTCGCGCTCAGCTGCCCGGTCAAGGGGCTCGAGATCGACACCCATACGCTCGAGCTGCTCGACGCCGACGGTGACGGCTACGTTCGGCCGCCGGAGATCCTGGCCGCCACCAGGTGGCTGCGCGAGGTGCTCAAGGACGGCGATTCGCTGACCGACGGCGAAGACGCGGTCGCGCTCGCGAAGCTGCGCAAGGACACCGACGAAGGCAAGGCATTGCTGGCCTCGGCCGAGCACATGCTGACGAGCCTCGGTCGCCCGGACGCCGCCTATGTCTCGGTCGCGGACGCACTCGCCATCGCCGACGTGCTGAAGAACGCCGAGCGCAACGGCGACGGCGTCGTTCGTCCCGCGGTGGTCGCCGACGAGGGCGCGCGCGCGCTCGCCGAGGAGGTCGTCAAGTGCATGGGCGGTGTCCCGGACCGCTCCGGTCAGGACGGCTTCGACCAGTCGACGCTCGATGCGTTCTTCACCGCCTGCACCGAGTACGACGCGTGGTGGCAGCAGGCCGAGGCCGACGGTGCCAAGGTGCTGCCGCTCGGCGACAAGACGCCCGCGGCGTGGGCCGCGCTCAGCAAGGTTCGGGCGAAGGTCGACGACTACTTCGGACGTTGCCGGCTCGCGGCGTTCGATCCGCGTGCGATCGCGGCGGTCAACCGCGAGGAGGAGGCCTACATCGCCGCCGCCGCCAAGGACCTCACGATCACGGCCGAGGAGGTCGCGTCGTTCCCGCTCGCGCTGGTCGAGGCCGACAAGCCGCTGTCGCTCACCAAGGGTATCAACCCGGCCTGGGCCGGCGCGATCGCCGACCTGCGCGCGACCTGCTTCGCCGGCAAGGACACGATCACCGAGGCCGACTGGATCGCGCTCTGCGCCAAGCTCGACCCACACGGTGCCTGGGCCGACGCCCCGGCCGGCACCGCCGTCGCCGGGCTCGGCAAGGACCGTGTGCGCGCGATCCTCGCCGGTGAACAGAAGGCGCCCCTGCAGCAGGAGATCGAGGCCGATCTCGCGGTCGCACCGGAGGTCGACGCGATGGCAAAGATCGATCGGTTGGTGCACCTGCATCGCGATCTGCACCAGCTGCTCAACAACTACGTCAGCTTCACCGACTTCTACGCCCGCCGCGGCGCGATCTTCCAGGCCGGCACGCTCTACCTCGATCGCCGCTCGCTCGAGCTCTGCTTCCACGTCAACGACGCCGGCAAGCACGCGCTGATGGCGCCGATGTCGAAGTCGTACCTCGCCTACGTCGATTGCACCCGACCGGGCGAACCGAAGATGCAGGTCGCCTGCGCGTTCACCAACGGCGACAGCGACTACCTGTTCGTCGGCCGTAACGGCGTGTTCTACGATCGCAAGGGCAACGACTGGAACGCGACGATCAGCAAGATCGTCGACAACCCGATCAGCATCCGGCAGGCGTTCTTCTCGCCCTACAAGAAGCTGATGCGCTGGATCGAGGAGCAGATCAACAAGCGCGCCGCCGCTGCCGAGTCGGCCTCGTCGGACAAGCTCACGTCTGCCGCCGGCAAGGCAGGCGATGCCGCGGCGACCGGCAAGGCGGCCGAGGTCAAGAAGTTCGACCCGAGCGTCGTCGCGCTGTTCAGCGTCGCGATCAGCGGTGTCGTCGGCATCGTCGGCACCGTGATCGCCGTGCTCGCGGGCCTCGGTGTCTGGTTGCCGCTCGCGATCCTCGGCATCGTGCTCGCGATCTCGGGGCCATCGATGCTGATCGCCTGGCTCAAGCTGCGCCAGCGCAACCTCGGTCCGATCCTCGACGCCAATGGCTGGGCCGTGAACACGCTGACCAAGGTCAATGTGCCGCTCGGCGGTTCGCTGACCGACCTGCCGAAGTTGCCGGCGGGTGCCGAGCGCTCGTTGGCCGATCCCTACGCGCCGAAGAAGAGCATCTGGCCGCGCGTGCTGTTCGTGCTGATCCTGCTCGGCATCGCGGCCTACGTGCTCTACCGCACCAACCTGCTCTACAAGTGGACCGACGGCTACGTGCCGGCGCACCACAGCGAGGTCGACCTCTCGGCCGAGCCGAAGTCGGGGCCGGCCGGCACCGCGATCGTGTTCACGGTCAAGTCGGGCGACGACAAGCTGGAGGTGTCCGACGTCACCGATTCGAATGCGGTGGTGAACGTCACCGACCTGGCCGTCGAGGGCGGCAAGGCGACCTTCACGATCCCGGAAGGTGCCAAGGCGGGGACGGTCTACGAGATCATCGACAGCTGCGGTGGCGGCACGGTGTCGATCGAGGTCACGGCGCCCCCCGAGGCGCCGAAGTAGCGAGCTCGGGTTCGGCCGCCGTGCGCCGAATGGGTAACATCGCCACCCACGTGCCTCCTCCGACTGCAGCCTGCGCCGCCCTCCGGGGGTGCCCGCCGCGATGACGTCGACGACACCGGACCCGATCGAGCGCCGACTCTTCTGGCTGTGCGTCGTCCTCGGCGCGTGGCTGTGCGTCGCGATGCCGGTGTTCTCGCAGGAGGCGTACTACTGGTGTTATGCGCAGCACCCCGACCTGTCCTACTACGACCATCCACCGATGGTCGCGTGGTGGATCTGGCTCGGCACCGCGCTGCTCGGTGACAACGTCGCCGGCATCCGGCTCGGCACCTGGCTGTTCACCAGCGGCACGACCTGGATCGGCCTGATCTGGCTGCGGCGCGTCGGCGCCGAGGCTTGGGTGCGCCGCGGCTGGCTGGTCTGCACGTTCGCGATGCCGCTGATGATGTGCACGCATTTCCTGACCACGCCGGATCCGCCCGTGGTGTTCTTCTGGGCGGCGGCGATGTACGCGCTCTGGCGCTCGCGTGACGGCGGCATCGGCTGGTGGGTGCTCGCCGGCGCGGCGGCCGGTGGCGGGCTGTTGAGCAAGTATGCGGCCGCGTTCCTCGCGGTCGGTGGCGTGCTGATCCTGGCGTTCGATCCGGCGATGCGGCGGCAGCTCCGCCGGCCGGGGCCGTACGTCGGCGTGTTGGTCGCCGGCGCTGCCTTCACGCCGGTGGTGCTCTGGAACGTCGCCAACGACTTCGAGTCGTTCCGGTTCCAGACCGAGGACCGCTGGGCGAACTCGGCGCTCGACCTGCGCTGGTTCGGCGAGTTCGTCGGCAGCCAGCTCGGCTTGCTGCACCCGGTGATCGCGCTGGCGCTGCCGTTCGCGCTGATCTGGCAGCTGCGGCGGGCGCTCGCCGGCGATCGGCTGGCGCTGTGGCTGATCGCGTTCGGTCTGCCGATGCCGCTGTTCTTCCTGGTCAACTCGTTGTTCATCCACGCCAAGATCAACTGGCTGCTGCCGTGCAATCTCTCGCTCGCGGCCACGGTGCTGCTGTGGTGGCGCGACAGCGGCCGGGCCGCGCAGCGGCCGCGGGCCGACCGGATCCTGACCCGCATCATGGTCGGCTCGGCGATCCTGCTGCCGTTGCTGGCTCCGGTCGTTCGCCTGCTGCCGCAGTCCGCCGGCACCTCGTGGCAGGGGTGGGGCCACATCGCCGAACGGGCGGAGTTCTGGGAGGAGGAGATCGACTCGCAGGACGGCATCGCGGGCAACGTGTTCTTCTTCGCGTCGGGCTACCGCGACGCCGCGCAGCTCAGCCTGCACCTGCGCCAGCTCGCGCACGCGCTGCCCGAATCCCACGAGCTCGAGGGTGTGCTGGCGCAGAACGTGTTCGGCCAACCCGCGCTCGAGTTCGACCACTGGGCTCCCGCCGAAGGCCACATCGGCCAGGACGGGATCTACGTGCTGCTGCGCCCCGATCGACGCCCGCGCGAGCTCGATCGGCTCGCGCGTCACTTCGACTCGGTCGAGCGCGTCGAGCGCGTCGAGATCGAGTCGCTCGCGTGGTGCACCGCGGTGGCGGACATCTACGTCGCGCGACGCTACCGCGGACCCGGCGCGCGCTAGTCCGCCGGTAGGTGGGCGCTACTTGTCGCTGGTGGCGGCGGCGCGATGGCCGCAGAGGACGACCTCGAGCATCTTGCCCTTGGTCGGCAGGAAGCCGCGTGCCGACCACAGCGGGGCGGCGAGGGCGGCGCTCGCAGCGCGGGCGGTCACCGGGTCGGCGGCCGCGAGTGTTGTCGCGGCCGCCGCGAGCTCGTCGCGCTGCCGGTCGCGCATCAGCACGAGCTGGCCCGGTTCGGCGAGCAGACGCAGCGTCGCGGTCTCGTCTCCGGCGGCCGGCGTCACCCGATCGAGGTAGAACGTCACCGACGGCGCCGACAAGCGGTACAGGCTCACGGTCTCGCCGTCGTGCACCGCAGCCGGCAGCTCGTTCGCGAATCGCCGCGCCAGCAGCTCGGGGTCGGCCATCGGCAGCGCGCGGCCGAACCACGCCGCCATCGCCAGGCCGACACCGAGCGCCATGCCGGTCAGCGCCGGCATCGTGCGACCGCGCGCGAGCCAGTGCCCGCAGCACCACAGCGTGGTGAGCAGGACGGTGCCGGTCACGATCGCGGCGGCGATCGGGCGGCCGAAGCCGGCGAAGCCGACCGCCACCGGCAGCGCGATCGCGAGCACCACACCGACGGCGCGCGCCGCGAACGCCATCACCGGCATCGCGGCCTGCCGGCGGCCTAGCACGATCGCGAGCGCGAGCGCCGGATAACACGGCAGCACGTAGTGCGGCAGCTTGCTGACGACGAGCGTGAAGGTGCCGACGACTCCCAGCACCCAGATGCCGAGCAGTCGCCGCGTCGCCGGCGCGAGATCCTGGCCCGCGCCGACCGTCAGCGGCGCGGCCCGGCCGCGCAGCGTGTTCCACGCCCACGGCAACAGCAGCGACCATGGCAACATGGTCAGCGGGATGGTCACGAAGTAGGTCAGCAGCCACCATGGCGCGAAGCCACCGTGGCCTTCGAAAGGTCGCAGGCTGCGCTCGACGACGTGGTGCATCACGCCGCGGCTGAAGAAACCGCCGTCGGTCTGGATCAGCGCGGGCACGCCCCAGGCGGCCACCAGCAGGATGGCGAGCGCGATACTGCCGAGCGTCGGCCACGGCCGCGGTCGCGCGCCGGCCCAGCAGAGCCCGAGGGCGAGCGCGATCGGACCGACGAGTGCCGGTGGTCCCTTGGTCAGGAACGCGAGCGCGATGCCGACCCAGAGCGCGAGCCACGAGGCCACGTCCGCACCGCAGCGGTAGCGCCGGATCTGCACGAACGCGATCGCGGTCACGAGGCCGTACAGCAGGCCGTCGGCGGTGGCGCCGTGGGCGAGCGCCTGCGCCAGCGGCGCGGTGGCGGCGATCATGCCGGCGAGCAGTGCCGGCAGCAGCGCGAGGCCCAGCAGTCGACCGATTCCGGCGGTCGCGACCGCCGCCAGCGCGACGCCGACCGCCGAGGGCAGGCGCGCCGCCGCCTCGATCGGGTCGACGAGCGCCATCGCCAGCGCCTGCAGCCAGTAGATCAGGATCGGCTTGTCGAAACGCTCCTCGCCGTTGAACCACGGCACCACCCAGTCATGCGTCGCCAGCATCGTGCGCGAAGCGGCGGCGAAGCGCGGTTCGTCGACGTCGAGCAGGGCGAAATGGCTCGCGCCGGCGTGGCCCATCACCAGCACGATCAGCAGCAGCGCACCGTAGCCGAGCGGCGCGCGCCATCGCCAGCGCGACGCCTCTGCGTCGTCGGAACCGAGCTGCTGCACCGCCCACAGGCCGCAGGCGAGCGCCGGTACGACGCCGACCAGCAGCGCGGTCTCGCCCTCCGACGGCCGCAACGCCAGCGCCAACGCCCACCAGGCGACGGCGCCCCAGGCGAGCACGAGCCGCGTGCGACGGCGCTCGAGCGCGGCGGGCAACCAGAGCGGCAGCCGCTGCACCAGAAAGCCGCAGATGCCGCCGATCAGCAGGCCGCCGAGCACGTCGCCGGGCCAGTGCCGGCCGCGCATCACCCGGCTGGCCGCCACCCCGAACGCGCCGAGCCAGCCGAGCGTGGTGGCGGCGGGGCGCCAGCCGCCGAGCGCGGCGGCCATCGCCGCCGCGGCAGCCGCGTGGCCGGAGGGCCAGGCGTACGAGCCGTGCGGTGCCGGGCGCTCGCGCATCACGGCGAGCTTGAGGATGTTCGTCGCGATCCCGGCGACGAGTGCGGCGATTGCCGCGTCCTGCAGGCGGCGACGACTGCCGCCGACCACGAGCACGGCGACGAGGATCAGGAGCAAGGTCTCGCCGAGCGCGAGATCGCCGAGGATCCACCACGCCGTGCTGAACCCGCTACCGTCGTGCCGCGAGCGTGCGGCCAGCCACTCGCGGAACCACGGCGTCGAGCGCTCGAACCAGATTGCGACCCCGGTCGCGATCGCGAGTGCTATGAGGGCGGCCAGGCGAAGGCGTAGGAGTCGCCTGCTGCTGCGGGTGTCGTCGAGACCGGCGGGCATGTGCGACCGCCGACAACCTTCGTCGAGTCACGGATCGCGGTCAACGACGAGTTGTGGTCGCGCCCGACGCGGCGCGCGATCAGCGGCCCGCGGGTGGCGACGCGAGGCCGTTGCTGCCGAACTCGACCGGCAGGTGAAACGTCGCGTAAGGGCTGGTGAAGGTCACCGCGCCACCGACGGTGAACTCGGTCGATCGGTTGCGTACGACGTTGACGATCATGCTGATGCCCTTGCCGCGGGTCTGCCGCATCGAGAGCGCGATGCGGCCGCTCTCGCCGGCGCCGAGCTGTCCGAGGTGGTCGCTGCGCACGAGATCGTACTTGCGGCCGTTCAGGTTCAGCCAGGTCGCGATGTTGCCGCACGCGATCGGGTAGCGGTTGGTGTTCCGCACCTGCAGGTAGACGGTGAACGCGCCCTCGAGCGGATTGCCGTCGGCACCGTCGAAGGCGATCTCGGGCGGGCTCGGCAGCGGCACGACGCGTTCGACCGCGAACGACACCGGCTGCCAGCCGACCGGCACGACCGTGCCGTGGAACGCGATGCGCGCGGCCTCCTCGGCGAGCACGGCCTCGGCCTCTGCAACGAGCTCGCTCATCGGGATCGCGAACGGCAGGGTCACGGTCTGCACGCCGGACGTGCCCATCGGATGCAGCTCGTCGAAGACGCGGTCGAACAGCGACGCATCGTTGAGGGCGGCGCCGTAGTCGACCTGTGTGATGTCGAGCGGCGCAGCGGTCCGGTTCTCGATGACGACCTTGGCGACGAAGCGGGCCTCGGTCGGCGTCACGATCGGAGGTCCGAGCGAGACCCGGACGGCCGGCGGCCGCGGCACCGGGGGCGCCGAGGAGCAGGCGCCGAAGAGCAGCAGCGTGGCGAGCGCGGCGATGCCGGCGGACGAGCGAGTGGCGTTCATACCGTCGCATCGACCGTTCCGTCGTAGCGACTCGCCTCGGCGCCGACCGCGCGATCGGAGCGGCGGTTCAGTCGCGGCGGGCGGGGTCGGCGAGCACCCGGATGGTGCTCGAGAACAGCCACGGATCGCCGCCGGGCGTCTGCACCTCGACGCGGTAGACCCCGGGTGCAGGGTCGGTCTCGACGAGATCGCGACCGTTGGCGCTGCGGAGCACGACGCCGTCGCGCAGCAGGGCGATCTGGCCGGGGCCCGGTGTGCGCACCCGCAGCGTCAGCGTCGCGGCCGTCACGACGTCGGCGCCGCCGAGCTCGACACGGTCGCCGTCGACCGCCCGGAAATCGAAACCGGCGCCGTCGCCGAAGACGTCGAACGCGACGTAGGTGCGACCGCGGCGGAACGCCTCCACCAGGGCGACTTCGTCGAGATGCTCGGCGAGCACGTGGGTGCTCAAGGTCGAGAACACCTCGCGGTAGTTGCCGATCGTGCCGCCGAGTGGGCCGAACACCCGCACGTTGGCATGCGCGTCGTTGCCGCCGACCGGCGTGAACGGGTGACGCTCGGCGAGCGCGTGGTCCCAGGCGTCGAACACCACCGGGTCGCGCACGCAGATGCGCTCGAACAGGTAGCGGAACGGCAGGAACAGACCGGTGAGCAGCGTGCCGAACCGGTTCGCGGTCATCGCGCCGGCGTGCAGGTTGACGATCTCGACGCCGCAGAGCTCGGGCACGTCGAAGCCGATCTGCCAGCGTTCGCCGTGGCACACGAACGCGAGGCCACCCTGCGCCGCGGCCTCCTTCGCCAGCAGCCCGGGGTGCTGGAAGTGTCGCAGCGGGGCAACCAGCGGGAACGCGAGGATCGTGCCCTGCGGCGCCCGCACCTCGGCGCCGACGACGAACAGCGTGTCGCCGACCATGCCGCGGGTGCCATCCCGGATCGAGGCCTCGCTCTGGTGATCGGTCATCACCACGAAGTCGATGCTCGCCCGTCCGCAGGCGTCGGCGATCTCCTCCATGGTGCCGTCGCTGTCGTGCGACAGGAAGCCGTGGCAGTGCACGATGCCCTTCCAGTCGAACAGCGGCGTGCCGGCGACCGGCAATGGCCGCGGGCGATCGAGTTCGGGCGTCGCGATCGTCGTCACCGCGGCGCACGCGGGCAGCCCGGCCAGGATCACGGGCAACAGCGCGGCGGCGCCGCAGCGCCGACGGCGGGGGCGGTGGCGCGATCGGCGCCGCGGCGCGATCACTTCGGCGGCTGCCGCGTCGGCCGGTAGGCGAGCAGCAGCGAGCCCTTCGCGCTGTCGGCGCGGAAGCGGAACAGTGGCGGGATCAGCGTGTGCAGGAACGCGAGCCCCTCGGGCAGGCGCGCGGTGGCGTCGAACGCCGCCGCGTTGCTCCAGCCCTCCTCCTCGATCCGATAGATCGCGCACATCAGGACCGATCGGCCCTGGCCGTGCTTGCAGTGAACCAGTACCGGCTTGTCGGCGTGATCCATCGCGGCCAGGAACGCCTGCACGTCGTTCGCGTCCGGATCGAGCGGCATCGGCAGATGGACATGGGTCAATCCGGCTTCGCCGACGGCGGTCGCCTCGGCGTCGATCAGCTCCTGATCGACGTCGCGCAGGTCGAGCACCGTTTTGATGCCGTGGTCCCGCATCGTCGCCACGATCGTCGGCGCCGGCATCGCCGCCGATTGGTAGACCCGGTCGGCGGAGATCGTCACGAAGCGGTGGTCGACGTATTCCCACTTCGCGTAGTAGAGCGCCATCGCGGCGATCGCGGCCAGCAGGGTGAGCGCCGCGATGCGCCAGACGCGTCGGCGCCGCTTCGGCGCGGGCCCGGCGTCGGCCGTTGCCGACGACAACGTTGCGGTGCTGGTGGTCACGGTTGCGAGCGTAGCGCGAGTCGCTCGGTGCGGCCACTTCGGTTCTTGCCGTAGCCGAGCGGCCGGGCCATTCTCGCGCCGAGCCGATGCACGACGATCCAGGATCCGCGGCTGGCGATCGCCCACAGCAGCCGGATGGCGCGCGCGACCTGTGGTTCCTGCTGTTCGGCGTCGTGCTGCTGGCGGTCGGTATCTGGTCCGAATCGGGTATCTCCGGCCAGGACGAATACTGGCTGTCGTTCCGCACCGTGCTCGAGATGCAGGAGCGCGGCGAGTGGCTGACGCCATACGTCGACGGCGCCGTCCGGCTGCAGAAGCCGCCGCTGCTCTCCTGGCTGATGCTCGTGAACTTCGAGCTGTGCGGGCCGTCGTTCTTCGCGGCGCGCATCTGGTGCGCGCTGGCGGGCGCCGGCCTCGCATTCGCGACCCTCAAGATCCACCGCCTGTTCGGCGGCCGCGGCTACCTCGCCGGGCTGCTGGTGCTCGCCGCGGCGGGGGTCGCGGTCGATTCGCGACGCGCGATGTTCGATCTGCCGGTCGGCTGCCTGGTCACGATCGCGATCTGGACCACGCTCCGCTGGGGCCGCAGCGGGCGCCTGTCGTGGCTGCTCGGTTCGGCGGTCGCGCTCGCCGCGGCAGCGCTGACGAAAGGGCCGGTCGCGCTGCTGTTCTTCGCGGTGCCGTTCGTCGCTGCCCTGCCGGTGTTCCGGCGGCCGTCGCGCGCGCTGCCGTGGCGACACCTGCTGCCGGCGCTGGCCCTGTTCCTCGCCCTGGCTCTGCCGTGGCCGCTGTGGGTCGCGTGGCGCTGGCCCGAGTTCTGGAACGTCATGAACGAGCAGGCCGACAGCCGCGAGTTCGGGTTCGCCGGCATCGGCCGCCTGGGTGGCCTGATCGGCGCCTGCCTCGGTCTCGTCGTGCCGTGGTCCGCGATGCTGCTGGGCAGCGTGCTGGGGCTCGTGCGCGGTCGCGGCGAGCGCCGCGCGGAGCGCTGGTGGTGGCTCGGCTGGTGCGTGCTCGGGGCGCTGCCGTTCGCGTTCATGAAGACCTTCGAGCGCTACATGCTCGCGCTGGTCTGCCCGATGGCGCTGCTGGTCGCGGCCTGGCTGCCGACGCTCGCGCCGCGGCACCAGCGCGCCCACCTGACCGTCGCCGCCGCGCTGCTGACGCTGCCGGCGGTGTTGTTCGCGGCGTTCGATCTCTGGTTCGGGTTG
>JAGQRB010000258.1 GCA_020425925.1 Planctomycetota bacterium | reverse complement strand
GAACCTCGCGCGCCGTGATCAGGAGGTCGACGACGGGCCCGATCGCGGCCTCGTCCGGCGTCGTCAGCAGCCGGAAAGATCCCGCCTGCAGCTCCGCAATCAGCGCGGTGCGTTCGGCCGTCGGCAGCGCGATCTCCGGGCCCTGGGCGCGGGCGATCGCGCAGCCGGCCGCGAGCATCGCGAGCACGGCGCCAAGGCGGTTGCGGGGCGGCACGGTCATGCGGGAGGTCGGAGCAGCGGGGCGCGAGAACGCGGAGTTTCCGGTCCACGAACGCTCGGCCGCGACACCGGTTCCCCATGAATCGTAGCCGCCGTCTCCTGACCGCGCCCACCCTGGCGTCGCTCGTCGCCGCCGCGCTGCCGGCGCAGTGCGGCGTCGTCGCCGACATCTCGCCAGGCGCGACCGGAACCAACATCGGCTGGTCGACCGCGGCGTTCGGCAACGAGCTGTACTTCGTCGCGAACGAGGCCGCCACCGGCCTCGAGCTCTGGAAGTGGAACGCGAGTGCCGGCGCGCAGCTGGTCGTCGACCTCGCGCCAGGGATCGACCACAGCCGGCCCGAGCACCTGACTCCGTGCATCACGGCCGCCGGGCCGAGGGTGTTCTACTCGGCGTTCGAGATCGGCCACGGCCACGAGCTCTACGCCAGCGACGGCACGGCGGCGGGCACGGGCCGCGTCGTGGAGATCATGGCGGGGACGGCGAGCTCGCTGCCGTTCCACTTCTGCGCGCTGAACGGTCGCGTGTACTTCAACGCGACCGACGCGAGCGCCGGCGCCGAGCTCTGGGTCTCGGACGGCACCGCCGCCGGTACGGCGCGGCTCAGCGACTTCGCACCCGGTGCGGCGAGCAGCCGACCGATCGAGTTGTTCGCGTTCGACGATCGGTTGCTGTTCTCGGCCTGGTCGCCGACCGCCGGGCGCGAGCTGTGTGTCTCCGACGGCACGGCCGCCGGCACGTTCCTGCTGCGCGACATCCGGCTGGGTGTCGGCGACTCGGCGCCGACGCACTTCGCACGCCTGGGCGATCACGTCTACTTCCTCGCCGATGACGGCGTGACCGGCCGCGAGGTCTGGCGCACCGACGGCACCACTGCGGGCACCACGCTGGTCGCGAACCTGTTCGGGACGAGTTCGGTCGGCGCCGACGAGCTGCGGGCGTGCGGTGACCTGCTGTACTTCCGTGAGTGGGGCTCCAGTGGCCATCTGTTCGCATCCGACGGCACCGCGGTCGGCACCGTCGACCTCGGCGTGATCGGTCGGTCGGCGACGAGCGCGGCCGGCCGGGTGTTCTTCGCCGGCTACGACGGCCTGCTCGGCTCCGAGCTCTGGGTCACCGACGGCACCGCGGCCGGGACGCAGCTGGTTGCCGACCTCGCGCCCGGCCCGGTGGGCTCGAGCCCTGCGAAGTTCGTCGACTGCGGACCGGGAGTCTGCTTCGTCGCGAGCACTGCGACGACCGGCGAACTCTGGTACAGCGACGGCACCGCCGCGGGCACGACGCTGCTCTGCACGCTCGATCCGGGCGGTGCCGCCAACCCCGACCAGCTGACGATGTGCCGCGGCCGGCTGTTCGTCGATGCCAGCAGTCCGACCTACGGCCGGGAGCTCTACGGCATCGCGACGCCGGGCGCGAGCCGTGCCGTGCTCGGCGAAGCGAGCGCACCGGATCGCCCGCGGCTCGCGACCGCGGGTGACGCGGTCCCGATCCTCGGCACGACCATCGCGCTCACCGGCAGCGGCCCGCCCGGCTACGCCGGTGTGCTGCTCGTCGGCGGCGCCGGGCTGCCGACCGCGGTGCCGCAGCTGCCCGGCTTCCTCGAAGGCGGCGCCGACTGGACCGGCGTGCAGGCCGGCAACGCGTTGACCGTCGCGACGCTGCCGACCGCGAGTTTCACGGTGCCGTTCGCGGCGCCGGTCGACCCGGCATTCGAAGGGCTCGTGCTGCAGCTCCAGACCATCTGGTTCCACCCGACGGTGGCGCCGACGCTGCAGGTCTCCAACGGCCTGCAGCTCGTTCTCGGCGCCGCAACGCCGCACTGAGGTTCAGACCGGTTGCAGGTCGGCGCTCGGTGCCGGGCTGCGCGCGAGCGTCAGCAGCCGGCGCCAATAGAGTCGGGCGCTGCACTCGTCGCGCACCCGCCGCTGGCCGCGCTCGGCGATGCGAGCGTGCTGGTCGCCGTGCGCGAGATGGAACTGCACGATCGCCTCGATCTCGTCGGGATCGGTGAACGGCGCGAAGTCGGTGCGCGGTTCGAGCCAGCGGCGAACGTGTGGGTTGTCGCGCGCGAGCAGCAGCGCACCCGCTGCCGGTGCGGCGAAGTCGGCCGGGCCGCACACCGCGTCGTCGGGCTGCAGGTGGACGACGATGCGGGCGCGCGCGCAGGCGTCGGCGAGCGCCGTGGTGCCGTCGTCGACCGTGAGCACGGTGGCGCCGGTGCGGCGCAGCTGTTCGGTGCTCTCCCGGGCTGCGTCCGGTGTCGTCCCGGTGCCGGCGACGACCGCGACGTCGACATCGCGCCGGCCGGCGCGGCCGCCGAAGAGCCGCGGATCGAGCGGGGTCCAGCTCGGCCAGTAGCGCGAGGCGTTGGTCGCCGCCTCGCGATAGGTGCCGTAGTCGTCCTGGACGTTGAACAGATCGACCGCGGGCGCGTAGGCGTTCGCGAGGTCCATCGCGGCGAGGGTGTGGCCGTCGTCGAGCGTGGCGACGATCGGCACGTCGAGCTCGCGCCGCAGGCTCACCAGGGTCTCGACCCGCGGCAGGCGCGGGCTGAACATCGCCGCGTCGAGTCCGAGACCGAGGACGACGAGCCTGGGCGAGCAGCGCCGAGCGGCGTCGAACAATGCGCGGTCGGTGCCTTCGTCGCGATCGAGCGCCAGCAGCTCGAATGGCGCGAGTCCGGTCGACGCGAACGACCCGACGAGCAGCCCGAAACGGGGCGTCGACGGGTCGAGGACGAACAGCACCGGGCCCTGGGTCATGGGGGTACGGGATCGACCCGAGACGGCGCGTGACTTGAGGGGCGCGACCTCACGGGCGCCAGGGCGCCGCGCCATCGAAGCGCCAGGTCCGCAGCATGCGCATGTAGTTGCCGCGCTCGAACACCGTCGGGTCCGGCGTCCGGCTGCTGTTCATGCTGCCGCGCATCTGCGCCAGCGAGTCGTACTCGTGCTCGTCCAGCCAGCGCACGAGGTCCTGCTGCAGCGTCGCCAGCTTCGGCGGACCGCCGCGCAGCAGTGCCGCGACCAGCTGCACCGCGTGCGCGCCGCTCATGATCGCCTTGATCGCGTCGGTGACGTCGTGCACGCCGCCGCTGCACGCCAGGCTGCAGTCGAGCTGGCTCGACAGGATGCCGAGCCAGCGCAGCCGCAGCAGCAGCTCGCGCGGGTTCGAGAGTTCGAGATGGGTGCGGAACTCGAGCTCCTCGATGTCGATG
>JAGQRB010000257.1 GCA_020425925.1 Planctomycetota bacterium | reverse complement strand
GGCTTCATGGGCACGTCAGGTGCGGGTGAACGACATGTTTTCGGGTCCGACGACCGGCGCGAGATCGTCGAGCAGCTCGTCGGTGACGTGGATGCCCGAGTCCGACCGCACGCGGAAGCAGTCGTCGCCGTCGGCGATGTCGAGCAGCAGGTGCTGGTGGCCGCGATGGCGCTCGGCGATCGCGGCGATCCGGTCGAGATTGGCGTCGGCCGCGTTGTTGCCCTCGAGGTTCAGCACGATGCCTGCGACCTCGCGACGCACGACCTCGGCGGCGGGCTCGATCTGGTCGAGCAGCAGCGCGGTCTCCTCGCTGTTGCCGTCGATCCGACCCGAAACGAACACGATCGCGTCCTCGACGATGCGGTCCTTCGCGGTCTCGAAGGTGCGCGCGAAGCAGGTCACCGCGACCTGGCCGTCGAGATCCTCGAGCAGGAACTTCGCCATCTTCTTGCCGGCGTTCTTGCCCTGCTTGATCTGCAACACACGCACCGAGCTCACCATGCCCGCGAGACGGACGTCGGCACCGGGCTCGAGCCCGGGCAGGGTCGCGGTGCTCTGGCCGGCGATGCGCCGCAGGAACGCGCCGCGCTTCTCGAACGGGTGACCGGACAGGTAGAAGCCGAGCGACTCCTTCTCGCGCGCGAGCAGCTCGTGGTCGGGCCATTCCTCGGTGTCGGGACGGTCGGTCTGCTCGGCCGCGGCCGGCGCGGCGAACAACATCTTCTGGCCGCGGCGGCGGTCCTCGCGCGCGATCGCAGAGCTGCGCAGCGCCGATTCGATCGCCGAGAAGTTGCCGGCGCGGCTGCGACCGAGGGCGTCGAACGCGCCGCTCTGCGCGAACGCCTCGAGCGCCGTCTTGTTGAGGATGGTGCTGTCGAGGCGTTCGCAGAGGTCTTCGAGCGAGGCGTACTCGCCGCTCCGCGTGCGCTCGTCGGCGAGCGCGTCGGCGAGTCGGGTGCCGACGCCCTTGATCGCGCCGAGGCCGTAGCGGATCGCGCCGTCCTCGACGCCGAAGTAGCGCATCGAGCGGTTGATGTCGGGCTTCAGGATCGCGATGCCGGCGCGGCGGGTCTCGTCGACGAACTCCTTGATCTTGTCGCTGTGTTGCGACTCGACCGTGAGGTTCGCGGCCGTGAACTCGATCGGGTAGTGCGCCTTGAGCCAGGCGGTCTGGTAGGTGACGAGCCCGTACGCGGTCGAGTGCGACTTGTTGAAGCCGTAGCCCGCGAAGTACTCCATCGTCTCGAACAGCTCCTTCGCGAACTTCTCGCCGTAGCTCTGGGCGATGGCGCCGGCGATGAACTGGTCCTTGAACTTCGCCATCACCTCGGGCTTCTTCTTGCCCATCGCCTTGCGCAGGTTGTCGGCGTCGCTCATCGAGAAGCCGCCGACGATGTTGGCGATCTGCATCACCTGCTCCTGATAGACGATGACGCCGTAGGTCGCCTCGAGCACGGGCTTGGTCGCCTCGTGCGGATACTGCGTGATCTCCTCGCCGTGCTTGCGGCG
>JAGQRB010000256.1 GCA_020425925.1 Planctomycetota bacterium | reverse complement strand
CTCGATGATGCCCTCGTGCAGGAACGGCTCGCCGCCCCACAGGTTGATGTGCTTGACGCCGATCTTCTCGAGCGCGAGCACGATCTCCTTCAGCTTGTCGGTCGACGGCGTCGGGCCGTCGTACTGCCAGAACGTGCACATCTTGCAGTGCAGGTTGCAGGCCTCGGTCATCTGCAGGCTGGCGCGCCGCGGCGGGTTGCCGGCCAACGAGTCCCAGCACAGCCGCGAGAACAGCGACACCTGATCGGCGAGCGAGAACGTCACGACGCCTCCCGCATCGCGGCCGCGCCGCCGGACCGCCGCGACCGGCCGCGGCCACGCCACGGCATCAGCCCCTTGGCGGCGCGGACGCCGAAGAAGCCGAGCGTCTCGAGGAAACCGGCGGAGAACCAGAACTTCAGCGGCGTGCGCCACAGCACCTTGAAGAAGCGGCCGCGCGACAGGTAGAAGCGCAGGATGGCGCGGTCGCGGATCTTCTCCAGGCTGACGCCGGTGGCGCGCGAGTAGAAGCTCTCGTCGGAGTAGAACGGCGCCTGCGTGCTCTCGCTCGCCGCGCCGGGCTTGACGTCCTCGGCGAGCAGATAGAGCTCGCTGCCGGCATAGGGCACGACGTTGAAGAACGACGCCTCGCTGGTCCTGGTGCCGATGATGTAGCGGATCGACGCCTCCATCTCGTCCTCGGTCTCGGTCGGGAAGCCGAGCATGATGAACGAGCGCGTGCGCACGCCGGCGTCCTCGAGCCAGCCGATCGCGCGGCTGACCTTGTCGAGGTTGAGGTGCTTCTGGATCGCCTTCTGCAGCCGCGCACTCGCGGTCTCGACGGCGATGCCCGCGTACCAGCAGCCCGCGGCCTTGGCCAGCGTGGCGAACTCCTGATCGAGCCGGTCGGCACGGAGCCCGTTCGGGAACGCGAGGCGCAGCTTCGGATGGCGTTCGGCGATGGCGCGGAAGATCGCCTTCGCCCGCGGCAGATCGAAGTTGAAGATGTCGTCGACGAAGTGGACCTCGCGCACGCCGAGGGCGACGACGGCGTCGACCTCCTGCATCACGCGCTCGACCGACATGCCGCGGAACTTCTTGCCGAGCACGTCGTGGCAGTAGCCGCACTTGTACGGACAGCCGCGGCTGGTCATGATGCTGGTGTAGGTCGTGTAGGCCGGCAGCCCGGTCTGGTTGCGGAACCTGGTGTCGGCGTAGCGGTGGATGTCGATCAGGTCGTAGGCCGGGATCGGCAGCGCGTCGAGGTCCGGATGGGCCGGCGCCTTGAGGTGTGGACCGGTGCCGACGCGGTCGACGAGGCCCGGGATGTCGCGCGGCAGTTCGCCGGCGACGATCGCCCGCAGCAGCTTCGGCAGCCCTTCGTCGCCTTCGCCGCACAGCGCCCAGTCGATGTCCGGCGACTCCCGCCAGGCCTCTGGCTCCGCCGTCGGGTACGGGCCGCCGACGACGACGACGGTCTCCGGGCTCACGGCCTTGACGGCCGCGGCCAGCGCGATCATGCACTCGCGTTCGCAGGTCAGCGCGCTGATGCCGACCATGATCGGCCGCAGTTCGGCGATCATCGCCCTGACCTTGTCGACCGGCGGCGGCGCGGCGCCGTACATGTCGAAGCCGGCGTCGTAGAGACGGACGTCGGCCTGGTCGCGCAGCGCCGCCGCCAGCAGCATGATGCCGAGCGGCGGCGCCAACGAGGGACGGTCGGCCTTCGGCGCCGCCTTGATCAACAGTACTCGGGGCTTCATGCGGTCCGCTTCTCCTCGTGGTAGCTCAGCTCGGTGTTGACCGACCGTGGATCCGCCGCTCCACCCGACAATCGATCGACGCAGGCGAATGCCGTCTCGATGACGTGGTCGGTGTTGTGGTAGCGGTACATGCCGCTGCGTCCGACCGCCTGCAGGTTGTCGAGGCGATCGAGCCAGGCCTCGATCACCGCGAGTCGATCGCGATGACCGGTGTCCATGCGCGGATAGGCGGCGGCGGCCCGCACGACCTTGGTGCCGAGCACCTCCTTGCGCCGCAGCAGGCCGAGACGTTGGTCGAGATCCGTGATCGTTCGCTCGGCCAGGACCGCATCGTCCGCTTGCCAGGTCGCATCGCCGGCGTTGCAGAAGTGCTCGGCGATGATCGAGGTCTGGCCCGCCGGCGCCATGTCGGAACTCCAGTTGCGCGGCTCGGTGACGCGGCCGAACGAGATCTGCGGCGACGGGAAGTAGATCCACGATTCGGGCCGCACCGACGGCCGGTCGACGAACACCGCGACGAAGACGACGGCGCGGAAGCCGAGTCCCGCGGCGGCGCGCTGGACCTCGAGCGGCGGTGCCGGCTCGAGCAGCCGCAGCAGGCTGGTCACCGGAATCGAGCTCACCAGCTGCTCGGGCCTGATCGTCCCACCGCCGCCGGGGCCACGCAGCTCGACCTCGAGCACACGGGCGCCATCGTGCCGGATGCGCACCGGCTCGGTGGCGCAGGCCACGCTGCCCGACGGCAAGAGCTCGGCGGCGAGGTTGTCGCAGAACTGGCCGTAGCCGAAACGCGGGTAGTGGAAGCGCTCGACCATCGACTCGACGGCCGAAGTCGTGCGCCGGAACACGGCGTTCTTCAGGGTCGCCCACAGATCGAGCCCCTTGACCCGTTGCGCCGCCAGGCCGGCGTCGATCGCGTCGGCGCGCAGGCCCCAGACCTTCTCGGCGTAGACCTTGAAGAAGGTCTCGTACAGCGTCCGGCCGTAGTGCTGCCGCATCCAATCCTCGAGCGAACGCGGCGGCCGCGGCCGGCGCGGCAACGACAGCCGGGCGAGATCGAGACCGATGCGCGCGGCCGTGAACGGCCCGACGTGACGCAGCGCGTTCCACGGCTTGATCGGGTAGTCGATGTAACGCGAGCGGAAGTGGATCGAACTGCGACGCCCGACCTCGATCAGGTCGTCGCCGATGACATCGGCGAAGAAGGCATGGACGTCGGCATTCTTGCTGTAGAAGCGATGGCCGCCGAGATCGAAGCGGAAGCCGCCGTCCCGGATCGTCCGACACAGGCCGCCGACCGCGGCATCGCGCTCGACCGCCAGCACATCGCGACCGCGGCGCCGCAACAGCGCGGCGGTCGACAGGCCGGCGGGGCCGCCGCCGAGGACGAGCACCTCGCGCGCCGTCACCGGCAGCCCTCCGCGGCGGCGTTGACGATGGCGATGACCT
>JAGQRB010000255.1 GCA_020425925.1 Planctomycetota bacterium | reverse complement strand
CGTGGGCGCGGCGCACCAGCGGACACGTGGTGTCGATCAGTCGCTTGCCAGCATCGAGCAGCAGGCGGCGTTAGGCCGCGCTGACGCCGTGTGCCGTCACCAGCACGGTCGGGGTTGCGGGGATCGGGCGGTCGGCTTCCGGCGTCTGTCGGAAGCCCCGGTCGTCGAGTTCGGCGAGCACCTCGCCGTTGTGGACCAGCTCGCCGTGGATCGTGACGGTGGTGGGCTCCGCGACCTCGGCGAGCGCCGCGAGTGCGTCGCGCACGCCGAAACACATGCCGAGCTCGGTGGCTTCGAGGATCTTCATGGCGCGTCTCCGGACACTCTGCAGCGCAAATACTTTGCAGTGCAAAGTTCCTGCAGGCTAGCGGGCGCGGCGCCGACGCGCAAGGTGGGTGGGTGACCTCGGTCCCCGTCCGGACTCTGAGGCGCTACACTTGGCGCGCCCGCGCCGCTCTCCCGCATCGTTCCCGACCAGGGTCACCGACCGTGGCCCGTCCACAGGCACTCCGATGAACCAATCGACGATCCTGGTGGCCGCCCTCGCGTTGGCGGCCAGCGCGCCCGCCCAGACCCCGATGGGCACGTTCACGAACACCGGCACCACCTCCGCGACGCGCGGCAACTCCACCGGTGCCGCCAACAACAACGTGACGGTGTTCACGCGCCACGACAAGGAGAACTACGCCGGCTGGACCGATGGCGTCCAGCCCGGCACGCGCGAGATCGTCGGCATCAACTTCGTGCTGCAGGACCAGAACCTGGCGACGCAGCACAACTTCAACCTCGTGCTCCTGACCGGCGACCCGAACAACCCGAAGTTCCCCGATCTGAACAGCTCGGTGATCGATGCGACCCCGTACGTGCTGCCGGTCGGCACCGGCATCGGCGCGTTCAACGGCATCGCGAACTTCGCGACGCCGGTCTCGCTGTCGGCGAACGAGGACATCTACGTCGGGCTGCGGATCAACTCGCCGTGGACGCTGCAGAACGGACAGCCGGTCGACGGCCTGTCGGTGTGGGAGCTGCGCGGCACGGCGCCGGTGTCGCCGATGGCCGGCCAGGCCTGGGACCTGCCGGGCCGGAGCCTGCCGAACTCGAACCCCGCGGATCGCCCGAGCGGCTACTACCTCGCGAGCTCGCCGGCGGCGCAGTATCCGGTGCGCACGCAGTTCAAGCTGCAGCCGATCCTGCCGATCTCGGGCGGCGTCGCCGGCGCGGTCACGAACCAGACCGATCACCCGCAGAGCTCCGCGACGTCGGTTGCCAGCTTCGAGGTGCAGGCCCCGGGCGCCGGCACCGCGAGCATGTTCTCGGGGCTCTATCCCGACGCGCGCAACCCTCCCTACAACCCCGGCCGTGTCGACGAGATCTCGCAGATGTTCGAGAACGCAGCGCTGTCGGCCGGCAGCGTGGTGTTCTTCCTGATCGACATCGGCAGCTTCGCGCAGCCCGAAGTCGCGTTCGCCGCCTTCGTGCCCGGATCGACCGGGGTCAGCTGTCTGAACCTGAGCCAGCAGAATCTCGGTTTCCGCCCGCTCGTCACCGTCGGCACGACCCAGCGGGCACACCACGTGGCGACCTTCCCGCCGGCGGCGCGATCGCTGCTGCTCGGCATCCCGTGGACGCAGCAGGCGGTCGCGCTCGACATCGGCACCAACACGCTGCACGCCAGCGCCTGCACGCGGCAGCGCACGTAGCGTCGGATCGGGCCGGCGCGCGCACCAGGCCGGTCACTTCTTGGGCGGACCTTCGGCAGCAGTCTCGGCCGGTTCGCCCTCGGGCGGCAGCGGCGCGGTCGGCACCGGATCGCGCGGATGCAGCGAGTAGCTGACGGCGTCCATCCGGCCGAGGTCCTTGCGCCACATCCACAGCGTCGTCGAGTAGCTGCCGTCGGCGTGCACGTACCAGTCGAGCTCGCCGTTGTGCTCGATGCGCACGATCGGCGACCACTCGGGGTTGTCCCAGATCAGCTTCGGTGGGTTGGTCACGCCGTTGAGCGGCGCGACGTAGCCGCCGTCGGGCAGCAGCAGCATGCCTTCCCCGACCGGTCTGTCGTCAGCGGTCGCCGGCGGGTCGACCTCGGGCGTCGGCGGGTCGGCGCTCGAGGGTTCGGACCGCGGCGGCTCGGGCGATGGCTCCTCGCGCGCCGCCGTCGCCCCGGGGCGCTGCACCGGTTCGTGCGCGGTCGAGCCGCGCGTCAACAACCAGGTCACGGCGCCGCCCGTGCCGGCTGCGGCGAGCAGGATCAGGCAGGTTCGCACCGCGCTCACGTCGGTCAGTCTATGCGTTCGCCGGTCGTCGTGCGCGCGCGTCACCGCCGCCAGAGCTCGATCTCGTCGCCGTGTGGATGCGCCGCCAGCGCCGCCGGCAGCGCGAACGGCCGGTAGCCGAGCTCGCGCAGCGCGGCGTTCGGCAGCGCGGTGCGGCCGCGCTTGCGCGCCACGAACGCGCACTCCGGCGCCGCCGCGGCCGCGCGCAGGTCGTCGGCGGTCAGCCGGCGCGGCGGCGGCGGT
>JAGQRB010000254.1 GCA_020425925.1 Planctomycetota bacterium | reverse complement strand
CGTTCGAACCGACAACCAAGGGTTTCGGCGAGTTCCATCTCGCCGACGCCAAGAAGAACGGCAAGTGGACCCTGCTGTTCTTCTACCCGGCCGACTACACGTTCGTTTGAGCGACCGAGTTCGCTGCTCTGGCAGAGCAGCAAGACCGGTTCGCGCGGATGGGCTGCGAGATCGTCACCATCAGCGCCGACACCCAGTTCGTCCATCTGGCGTGGCAGCGTGAAGAGAAGGATCTCGCGGACGTCAAGTTCCACATGGGCAGCGATCGCAACGGCGATCTCGCGCGCCAGTTCGGCATCTGGAACGGCGGCTTCTGCCTGCGCGGCACCTACCTGATCGCGCCGAACGGCACGCTGATGAACTCGGAGGTCAACTTCCTGAACCTCGGCCGCAACATCGACGAGATCCTGCGGAAGTTCAAAGCCAACATCTATCTGGGCAAGAAGACCAACGAGGGCTGCCCCTCGAAGTGGAAGGACGAGGGCGATGCGACGCTGACGCCGGGCCCCGAGATGGTCGGCCGCGTCCACCGGGCGCACAACAAGTAGGCCGACGGGGCGTCTGCGCGGCTTGGTGGCGGTCCGCCTCGGCATCTGACGCCGAGGGGACTGCCATGACCTTCCCGCGCCGTGCCGTCGTCCGTCTCCTCCGCGCGCTCCGCCTGCTGGCGCTGCTGTTCGGCGTCGCGACCGCCGGCGGCATCGCGCGTTCGCAGAGCTGCACGCTGGTGCGCGACATCTCGCCCGGCAGTGCGCCGTCGTCACCGAATGCGCTCCGCTGCCTGTTCGGCGACCAGCTGTTCTTCGCCGCGGCCGACGGCGTCAGCGGTCAGGAGCTCTGGTGGTTGCGCGCCGAGGGCCAACCGGTGCAGATCGCCGATCTGCGCGCCGGCAGCGGCGGCTCGGACCCGGCCGACTTCGCCGCCTGCGGTCGCCGCGTCGTGTTCACCGCCGCGACCGCCGCCACCGGCCGCGAGCTCTGGATCACCGATCGCATGGCCGCCGGCACGGTATTGCTGCGCGACGTCCGGCTGGGCGCGCTCGGCTGCGATCCGCGCGAACTCACGAGCGTCGGGGACCGCGTCTTCTTCACCGCCGACGACGGTGTGCACGGCCGCGAGCTCTGGGTCACCGACGGCAGTGCGGCCGGCACGGTGCTGGTGCACGACCTGCGGGCCGGCAGCGCGCACGCCGATCCGGGCGACCTCGCGGCGTTCGGGGATCGCGTGCTGTTCCGCGCCGACGACGGCGTGCACGGTCGCGAGCTCTGGCGTTCGGACGGCACCGCGGTCGGCACCGCGCTGATCGCCGACCTCAACACCGGCGCCGGCAGCAGTGCGCCGAGCGGGCTCACCCTGCACGACGGCGCGATCTTCTTCGCGGCGCGGGATCCGGCTGCCGGTATCGAGCTGTTCGTCACCGACGGCACGACCGGCGGGACGCAGCTGGTCGCGGACCTCAACCCGAACGGCGACTCGTCGCCGACCGGGCTCGCCTCCTGCGGCGACAAACTGTTCTTCGCCGCCGCGTCCGCGGCGTTCGGCGTCGAACTCTGGGTTCGCGACGCCGCCGGTATCCGCGTCGTGCACGACATCCGACCGGGCGCCGCACCGAGCTCGCCGCGCGAGCTGGTCGCCGCCGGCGACCGCGTCTACTTCCGCGCTTCCGACGGCACCAACGGCAACGAGCTGTGGGTCAGCGACGGCACCGCGGCGGGCACCGTGATGCCGCTCGACATCGCACCCGGCAGCGCGTCGAGCCAGCCCGAGCAGCTCGTCGGCATCGGCGAGCGCGCGTTCTTCGCCGCCAACGACGGGCTCGCCGTCGGGCTCTGGAGCTCGGACGGCACCGCCGGCGGCACGGCGCGGGTCTGCACGGTGACCGCGCCGCGCGGGCTCGTACGCTGCGGCGGCGACGTCTACTTCGGGGGCTACGAGCCGGCGACGAGCGTCGAGCTGCACGCCGTGCGCGACCCCGGGCCGAACGTCGAGCCGGTGGCGAACGGCTGCGCCGGCGCGCGCACGCTGACCGCCACCTTGCCGCGCCTCGGTCAGACGATGACGATGGCGGGGGATGGGGCACCGGCCGGCACGCTCGGTGCGTTGCTGTTCGATCTGGCGCTGCGCGACCCGGTGCCGCTGCCCGGGCCGCTGCCGGGAGGCTGCGCCGCCGACGTGCAGCCGCTGATCGTGGTTGCGGTGCTGATCCCGGGCAGTTGGAGCGTGCCGATCGCACTGCCGGCCGACCCGGCGTTCGAAGGGCTCGCGCTCGCGTCGCAGGCGGTCT
>JAGQRB010000253.1 GCA_020425925.1 Planctomycetota bacterium | reverse complement strand
GCCGACTTCGCGACGCTCGCGCTCGGTGCGGGCCAGCGCGCGCGGTTCTCGACCGCGTTCCCGCTCGATCCGGCGCTCGTCGGCCTGCGCTACTTCCAGCAGGCGGCGGTGCCCGATCCGACGGCGAACGCCGCCGGCGCCGTGATGTCCGACGCCAGCGCCGCCGTGGTCGGACGCTGAGCGCCGCCGCCGGTTTCGGTCACCGCGGCCTTACGTCCGATGCGGTGGCGCGGTCCGAAGTAGCGGCCGGAGGTCCGGCCGCTAACCTGCCATGATGAGAGCCGCCAGTCTCGCGATCGCCGCCACGATCACAGTCCTCGTCGCCCGCCCCCGCTGCCAGGAGGCGTTCCTGCCGGTCCAGGACCTGCTCTACGAGCGCGTCGATCGATCGCCCTACCTCGAGATCCTGCGGACCGAGGAGCTGATCGGCAGCCGCTACCTGCGCGGCGAGGGCTACCTCGGCGGCTTTCCTCGGATCGAGTGGCAGGGGCGGCTGCTCGACCACGGCGGCAGCGGCTGGTTCACCCGCAACCAGCTCGCCGCGCTGTTCCCCGCGCTCGGCCTCGAACGCGACTGCCGGGTGTTCGGCGGCGCGCTGGTCGTCGCCGAGCGCGACGTCGAAGCGGCGACCGAGATCCTGCGCGACCTGCGCCGCGCGCTGCCGCCGGCGCTGACGATCGACCTCGAGCTGCGCGAGAAGACCGGTGAGGGCATGCACGTCTGGCTCGCCCGCACGGTCGACGCCCGGCCGGGCCGGCTCAGCGTCGTCAGCGAGGTCGCGCAGCGCTCGGCCGTGATCGGCTACAACGTCGAGATCGCGCAGGCCTCGATGATCTGCAACCCGATGATCAGCGACGAGCGCGCCGGCGTGATGGTCGCGCTGCGGCCGCAGCTGGCGCCGTCGGGGGCCTGGGCGCTGCTCGAGGTGGTCGCGCGCTGTGTCGAGACCGATCGCGAGGCGAAGATCGACTCGGGCCACAAGGGCATCGGCGCGATCGATCGCGTGCCGCAGCGGATCAGCGAGGTCGGTCGGGTCGTGCTGGTGCGACCGGGCGTGCACTCGGTGCAGCGCTGGTCGGACGGCGAACGCGAGTTCGAGCTCGCGCTGTCGACGCAGTGGCAGCTGCAGCCGGCGATGCGGGTCGCCGGCCACGACTTCGCGGTCTACTCGGTGCGCGGGCCGCTGCAGGGCTTCCGCAGCGTGCGCATCGCGCAGTCGCGCGAGGATGACATGCGCGGCCAGGACCCCGAGATCGAGAACGGCTGGGACGACATCGAGGCGCTCGCCGGCCCCGAGGCCGAGTGGCTCGAGCCGCCGGACAGCGACGAGGCCCCCGACGGCGAACGCTACGTCGCGGTCGGCCGCGCCAGCTTCGCGGCCGGCGCCGCGGTGATGCGCTGGTTCGAGTCGAAGACCGCCGGACCCGAGCTCGCGGTGCACTGCTACGACGTCGCCGCCGGCACCGCGTGGCCGGGCGACGGCAGCGTGCCGGACGGTGCGCGCCTGCTCGGCCGCACCGAGCTGTCGCAGGTCGAGGGCACCTGGAGCGCGACCGCGATCCGCACCGACCAGAGCCTGCTGCGCGACTGGGACGTCGAGGTCGCGCAGAGCGCGCGCATCCCGCGGCCGGTGCTCGAACGCGTCGGCGCCGGCTTCGTGCTCAACCTGCGGCGCACCGGCGAGGTCGTCGAGGTCGAGGTCGACCTGGCGCGCCTGCTCGACACCGGCGGTCGCTCGATCGCGCTCAGCGCGCCGATCTACACGCCGGCGTTCCACCGGCCGCCGAGCGGCGACACCGGCCCGAAGGACGATCCGGCGGTCGGGCTGCCGCCTGATTCGGTGCGCGTCGAGCACCCGCAGATCGCGATGCTGCCGTTCGGGTTCTCGGTGCGCGTCGCCGACCAGGCGACCGTGACGCGGCGGACCTCGGCCGGCGAGCTGCTCGGTGCGGGTCGCGAGCTGCTGGTCGTCGTGCAGCGCCGGCAGTAGCGCGCGGGCTCGGGGGCCGGCCCCTTCCGAGCCAGCCATTTGACCCCACCGCGCAGAGCGGGCAACGTGCCGCGATGCGCATCCTGCTGCTGAGCCACGGCCTGCCTCCCGAGAGCGTCGGCGGCGTGCAGCAGCACGTCGTCGGGCTCGCCAGCGCGCTGGTCGACGCCGGCCACGACGTGCGCGTCTTCGCACGCGCGACGCTCGCCGGCACGCCGCAGGGTGAACGCGTGCCCGCCGCCGCCGACCCCGAGACCGACGACAACCCGCGCATCACGTACTGCGCGTTCCGCTGGGAAGGCGTCGACTCGCTCGACGCGATGTACACCTGCCGGCCGATGGCCGACGCGCTCGGCCAGTTCGTCGCCGAACGGCGCGCCGCCGGCGAGGTCTTCGACGTCGCCCACGTCCACCACCTCACCGGGCTCTCGACCGACAGCGTGCAGACCCTCAAGGCCGCCGGCATCCCGGTCGCGCTGACCCTGCACGACTACTGGCTGTTCTGCCCGCGCGGCCAGATGTTCCACATCGACCACTCGGTCTGCACCACCGCCGAGACCGCGCGCTGCGCCGACTGCCTGCGCCGCACGTTCCCCTGGTGGCTCGACGAACAGAACGGCCACGAACGCGTCGGCGCCGTGCACGACCGCGCCCGCGCCGTGCTGCAGGCCGCCGATCGCCTGATCGT
>JAGQRB010000252.1 GCA_020425925.1 Planctomycetota bacterium | reverse complement strand
CGTTCCCGTGATCGCCGGCGGCGTCGAGGCCTCGCTGCGGCGGATCGCCCACTTCGACTACTGGTCGGAGACCGTGCGGCCGAGCATCCTCGTCACCTGCAAGGCGGATCTGCTCGGCTTCGGCATGGGCGAACGCGTGCTGGTCGAGATCGTGCGGCGGCTCGCCGCCGGCGGCTCGCCGAAGGACTGCCGCGACCTGCGCGGCGTCGCCTACCTGCTCGGCAGCAGCGAGTCGCTGCCGGCGCACGAGTGGCACGACGCGGCGTGCGACAACGCCACGATCGAACTGCCGGCGTTCGAGGCGGTGCAGGCCGACAAGCGCGCGTTCGCCGACGCGACCCGGCTGCTGCACCACGAGACCAATCCGCTCAACGGCCGCCGCCTGACCCAGCGCCACGGCGACCGCACGCTGGTGGTCAACCCGCCGCAGCTCGCGCTCGCCGAGGCCGAGCTCGACGCCTGCTACGACCTGCCCTACACCCGCCGGCCGCACCCGCGATACCGTGAGCCGATCCCGGCCCACGTGATGATCAAGGACTCGATCACGACGATGCGGGGGTGCTTCGGCGGCTGCACGTTCTGCTCGATCACGATGCACCAGGGCCGCGCGATCCAGAGTCGCAGCGAGGCATCGATCCTGAAGGAGGTCCGCGAGCTCGCCGCCGACCCCGAGTTCAAGGGTGCGATCAGCGACGTCGGCGGCCCGACCGCCAACATGTATCGGATGCGCTGCGCGCGGCCCGAGATCGAGGCGCGCTGCCGGCGGCTGTCCTGTGTGCACCCGACGGTGTGCAAGCTGCTCGGCACCGACCACGGGCCGACCCGACAGCTGCTGCGGCAGGTGCGCGAGACCCCCGGCATCAAGAGCGTGCGCGTCGCCAGCGGCATCCGCATGGATCTCGCGCGACTCGACGACGGCTACATCGAGGACATGGCACGCCATCACGTCGGCGGCCAGCTCAAGGTCGCACCCGAGCACACCAGCGAGAAGGTGCTCGCGCTGATGAAGAAGCCGGCGACCTCGACGTTCGACGAGTTCGCCGAGCGCTTCACCGCGGCGAGCGCGCGCGCCGGCAAGGAACAGTACCTGGTGCCCTACTTCATCGCGTCGCATCCGGGTTCCGGCGTCGACGAGATGATCGAGCTCGCGATCTTCCTCAAGCAGCGCGGCTACCGACCGCGCCAGGTGCAGGACTTCATCCCGGCACCGATGGACATCGCGACCTGCATGTACTGGACCGGCCTCGACCCGACCACGATGCGGCCGGTCGAGACCGTCCGGAAGCTCAAGGACCGCGAGGTGCAGCGCGCGCTGATGCAGTACTTCCAGCCCGAGAACTGGTTCACGGTGCGCGACGCGCTGCTCGGCGCCGGCCGCGGTGATCTGATCGGCAACGGCCCGAAGTGTCTGATCCCGGCGAATCCACCGAAGGCGGCGCTGGCGTCGCGCGCCGCCGGCGGCAAGCGCGCAGTCGATCCCCGGCGCAAGCGCCAGCCCCGCGAGTAGTGCCCCGCGCGGCCACGAACTGCTAACCTCGGCGGGATGCGGATCTCCGTCCTGGTCGCTGCCATCGGGCTCGGCGCCATCGCGTTCGTCTCATCATGTCGGATCACGGGCCCGGGCCCACGCGCCGACCTCGCCGGCGAGCTCGGCACCGCGAACCATCGCGACGCCGTGATGTCGAGCCGTTTCTGCTCCGGCTGTCACCCCGCGATCTTCGCCGAGCACCAGCAGAACACCCACGGCCGCGCGTTCTTCGACGAAGAAGCCCGCATGGCGACGCGCGGCTTCCGGCGCGAGGACTGCATCCGCTGCCACACGCCGCGGCCGGTGTTCGAGACCGGCATCGGCATGACGCCGATGCAGCGCTGGACCAACCTCGAAGAGGGCAACACCTGCATGTCGTGCCACGGCCGCGCCGGCTACGACTACTCCCGCTTCGTCGGCGGCGCCGAGTGTCGCGGTGCGTTCGAGCCCGAGGTCGCGAGCGTCAACCACTGCGCCACCTGCCATCGGATCGCCGGCACGCCGAACCAGTGGTCGCACGCCGCACACGGCAAACAGGCCGGCAACGAGTGCGTCGATTGCCACATGCCGCTGATCCGTCGCCCGGTCGCGGTCGGGCAACCGCCGCGCGCGGTGCGATCGCACCTGTTCCCGGCCTCGAGCAACGAGTCCCAGGTCCGCCGCGCCTACGACTACGACGCGCGCGTCGAGGGCAACGAGGTCGTGGTCCGGATCACGAACTCCGGCGTCGGCCACAACTTCCCGACCGCGAACCGCCAGCGCGGGGTCGAGTCGCTGATCATCGTGCGCGATCGCGACGGCACCGAGATCGCGCGCTCGCGGCTGGTCTGCCGCTACCCGTACGCGTCCGAGTTGACGCCGCACCAGCTGACGGCGCCACGCGGTTCGCAGATCCCGTCGGGCAAGAGCAGCGAGCACCGCGTGCCGATCACGGTCGCCGACGGCACCGTCGAGTGCCGACTCTACTTCAAGCTCTACCGCCCGAGCCCGGACACCGACCCGCACCTGTCGCGCTGCCTCGAGTCGCGACGGCTGCCGTTCACCGACGTCACGCCGTCGACCGCAGCCGTGGTCGCCGAGCAGGAGGTGTTCCACGCCGGCGGCGCGACCACGCTCGAGGACTTCTTCGACCCGCGCGGCTTCGCCAACACGCCGCACGGACCGCCGTCGAGCGCGCCGGTCGAGATCCCGGCCGGCGACGATGCACACGAGCTCGACGTGCTCGCCGGCATGCTCGAAGCCCACCTGCCGGAGGTGCGCGCCCGCGCGACGGCGCGCCTGGTCGAGCGTTTCCCGGCGTCGGCGCCGGCGCTGGTGCAGGCCCTCGGGCGCTGGAGTAACGAGAGCTTCAACGGCGCGATCAAGGCCTTCCGCAGCATCGGCGCACGCGCGGTGCCGACGCTGCGCGAGGCGCTCGGCAGCGATCAACTCTACATCCGCTGCCACGCGCGCGAGCTGCTGTCCGGGCTGTTCCTCGCCGACGATCGCGAGGCCGTG
>JAGQRB010000251.1 GCA_020425925.1 Planctomycetota bacterium | reverse complement strand
GGCGGACCACCGTCGACGCCAGGCCCTGGCCGCCGTCGTCGAGATCCTCGTTGCCGATCGCGATCAGATCCGCGAAGAAGCCGTCGAGCGGTCCGCCGGCGCTGCGCACCAGGCCGCGGCGGCGGGCGACCCCGGCCCAGCGTGCGATCTCCTCGGCGTCGCGCGGGACCGGTCGCGGTGGCCCGCTCGGGACCGCCGGCAGGCGCGCGCGCAGCGCACCGGTGTCGCCGTCCGCGGGCAGGAAGCGGCCGTCGATCGAGAGATCGATCGCGCGTTCGAGGCGCTGGAAGTGCTGCTCACCCCACTTGCAGTTCGACTTCTGCAGGTTCGCGCGGAAGTTGCCGAGCGCCGCCGGCGTCGCACCGCGCCCGGCGGTGATCAGGTGACGAACGCTGGCGCTGCCATCGTAGAGCACCTCGTAGCCCCGCACGGCGACCGCGATGTGGTGGTCCCACTCGTCGAACTGGCTCGGCGAGAACCGCGGATCGAGCAGGCCGACCTCGGCGAACACCGAGCGGCGGTAGAGGTTGCAGCAGCCGCGCAGGGTGACGACGCGCGCCAGTCCCGAGGCCCGTTCGTGTTCGTGGATGCCGACCGGGAACTTGTGCGGGAAGACGCGCGAGGGGCCGCTCTGCAGCGCCGGCTCGGCGCTGTCGGCGAGCACCTTCGGGCCGATCACGCCCGCGTACGGGCGCTGGTGGAAACGCGGTACGAGCCGCTCGAGCCAGTCGGGTTCGACGAACGTGTCGTCGTCGATGCGCGCGACCAGCGGCGCGCTACCGCGCTCGATCGCGAGATTGAGCGCCTGGGCGCAGCCGATGTTCTGCCGCAGGCACTCGACGTGCAGCGGGAACGGGAACGACGCCCGCAGCGACTCGAGGTACTCGACCGTGCCGTCGGTGCTGCCGTTGTCGGTGATCCAGACCGCGACGTGCGACCAGCGCGTCGCGGCGAGCTGGGCCATCGCGCGCGGCAGCACCGCCATGCTGTTCCAGGTCGGGAAGCAGACGTCGACCGCCGGCGTCGCCGGCAGGTCCTCGAGCAGCCGCTCGCCGATCTGCCAGCAGATCCGGGTGTGGCCGTAGCGCCGGCGGATCTCGTGCAGGTCGGGCGCGGCGGGATCGAAGCCCCACTTGGCGCGGAAGTAGCCGAACCACGCCGTCGCGAGGCTGCCGCGGGCGTCGAGTGCGCGTTGCAGCACGCCCGTCGGCTCGCTGAGCTGACCGGTCATCGTGGTCTGTCGGGGCGCGAAGTGGACGCCGCGCACGCCGGGTTCGACGAACACCGCGAAGCCGTGCCAGCGCGCCTGCAGGCAGAAGTCGTCGTCGTCGCCGAAGACGGGATCGAAGTTCGCATCGAGCCCGCCGGTGGCGTCGAGCGTCGCGCGCCGGATGTAGCACAAGCCGCCGGCGACGCCGTCGACCTCGGTGGGGCGCGAGCCCTCGTCGCGATCGTCCTCGAGCCAACGTCGGTCGCTCCACTCGGGCACGATGCCGAGGCCGTTGATCAGGTTGCGGCCGCACGACTGCACGCGGCCGCCGGCGAGCGTCAGCTTGGCGCCGACGATGCCGCACTCGGGGTGCGCGAGGGTGACCGCGTGGAGCCGTCGCAGCCAGTCGTCGCCGTCCGGCACGACGTCGGCGTGCAGTCGCACGACGTCGCCGGTCGCGGCCTGCGCGAAGCCGGCATTCAATGCACTGGCGCGGCCGCTGCCGTGGCGTTCGAGCAGCCGGTGGCGCGGCGTCGTGGCGATCGCATCGCGCAGCAGCTCGAGGCCGCCGTCGGTCGAACCGCAGTCGACGAACACGACGTCGAGTTCGGGCCAGTCGGTCGTCGCCAGTGCGCAGAGCAGCGCCGGCAGCGTGCGCCGGTGGTTCTGCACCGGCACGACGACGGTGACCTGCGGCAGGCTCATACCGGCGCGCCCTGCCGACCGGCGCCGACGCCGTGGCGCTGCGGGGCCGCGACCGTCGCGGCTCGCGGCGCCGCCGGGATCGCCGTCACCTCGAAGCGGGTGCACCAGCGCTGCATCGCGTCGGCCAGGCGCAGCAGGTAGCCGTCCTCGGCACCGGTCGAGTTCGCCGCGCGCAGGACCGCGTCGGCGAGCTCGCGATAGCAGCCGACGACCGTCGTCGCGGTCAACACGGTGCCGTCGGCGACCCGCCAGAGCGTCTCGTTCCGTTCCATGCCCGGCGCCTCCTTGCGCAGGTTGGCCCAGACGTTCGAGGCGCGCGCGTGGTGTACGGTCGGCGAGCCGCTGTTGACGGCGAGGCCGAGGTGGTCGCAGATCCGCTTGCTGAACAGGCCGGCCCAGATGTCGCCGAAGCGATCGACGCCGAAGTCGCGGCCCATCAGCAGGAAGTAGAGTGCGGGCGTCAGCTCGGGCCGCCATGCCAGGTTCATGCCGCACATCGGGTAGAAGCTGCCGCGCGGGATGGTCTGGTCGGGGAACTCGACCTCGCTCGGGCGCCGCACCTGGGTGAGCTGGGTGACCGCGTCGTAGTCGATGACGTTGGTCCAGAGGCCGTGGTTGATCACGCAGCGCTGCCGGCGGTCGCGTTCGTGGTAGGGCACGCCGCGCGGGATGGTGCCGGTCGTGGTCGAGGTCCAGGCGTCGTGGCGGCCGCCTTCCTCGAGCCGGTCCCAGTGCGCCTGCAGGAAGCCGATCGGCGTCGTCGAATCCGGCAGGCAGTCGTCGTCGAGCGTGACGATCATGTCCGGGTTCTTGCGCCAGGCCTGCCAGTAGCCGTAGCTGCGCACGCAGTCGGTACGCCGCGGGATGATCCAGGCGTCGTCGCCGAACTCCGCGTCGATGTCGAGCCACGAATGGTGCGAGATGGCGGCATCGCTGGCGAGCTCGAAGGTCGGGCTGGGGTTGTCCTCGACGACGACGAGCTCGACGCCGCCCTGCGCGAACTCCGGCTCCCAGGCGTGCAGGAAGCGTTGCATGCACTCGCGCCGGATGGTGGGGACGACGATGACGACGTGGGGGTGGTCTGACATGGGCCTCCTTCGATCCCGCTGCTATCGGGCGTTCGCGGCCCGCGGCTGGACTCGGGAGCTTCCCCTAGCAGCTGGCGCTCAGCGCCGCCGGGCGCCGAACCAGGCGACCGCGAGTGCGGCGATCCACGACAGCACCCGGTCGGCGAAGCCCTTCGCCAGCACCGGCTCGAGGTAGAACGCGGCGATCGCCCAGCCGCCGCCGACGACCATCGAGGCCAGCGCCCAAGGCGGCGCCACCTCGCCGACGAGCAGGCGCACCAGCAGCAGCGGTCCGAACGCCGAGCCGAGCGCCGCCCACGCGAACAGCACGTTCGAGAACACGTCCTTCTCGACGGTGAGCGCCGCGGCGAGCGCGCCGGCGCCGATCGCGAGCACCGTGAGGCGTGCGATCAGCAGCAGGCCGCGGGGCGGCCGGTCGGTCCGCGCCGCGCCGCGCACCAGCGGCAGGTCGTGGGTGACGGAGCTGGCGCACACCAGCAGCTGGCTGTCGACGGTCGACATGATCGCGGCGAGCACGGCGGCGACGACGACGCCGTCGACCAGCGGCGGCAGCAAGGTCCGGCTCGCCAGGAACAGCGCGTCGTCCTTCTGCCCGGGCTCGAGCGCGACACCGGCGGCGCGCGCGGCCCAGCCGACGACCAGCATGCCGGTGTAGAGGATGACCGCCCAACCGATGCCGACCGTGCGCGCGACGCGCATCGAGGCCCCGGGCGCCATGCCCATGAACTTGTTGAGCGCGTGCGGCTGACCCGGATAGCCCAGGCCGATGCCGAGCTGCGCCAGCGCGAAGCCGGCGGCCGCGAGCCCGGCGCGGGTGCCGAACGGCGCCTCGTAGCCGTCGACCTCGACCGCGTCGATCGCGGTGGCGAGTTCCCCGACACCGCCGAAGTGCACGATCGCCGCGGCCGGCAGCACGATCGCGACCAGCACCATCAGCAGACCCTGCACGGTGTCGGTCAGGCTGACCGCGAGGTAGCCGCCGACCAGGGTGTAGAGCACCGTGATCAGCGCGCCGATCACGATGCCGGTCGTCGCCGAGGTGCCGAGCCCGAGCCGGAACGCGCCTTCCGCGGCCTGCATCTGCGACGCGACGTAGGTCAGCAGCGAACCGAGCGTGAGCGCGGTCGCGAACAGTACGACGGCGGCGCGGCCCCTGCGACCCGGCGGGCCGGCGAGGAACTCGGTCACGGTGACGGCGGCGCCGGTGCGATCGCGAAGCCGCGGCGCGACGATCAGCCAGTTGATCAGGAAGCCGGCGAGTACGCCGGGCAGCACCCAGATCGCGGCGAAGCCCTCGGCGTAGGCGAAACCGCTGACCCCGACCAGGCTCCAGGCCGACGACGAGCTGGCGTTGGCGGCCAGCGCGGCGACCCACGGCCCGAGCGTGCGGCCGCCGAGGTAGAAGCCCGCCGAGTCGCTGGTCCGGCGGTGCGCGATCCAGCCGAGGGCGAGCACGAGCGCGAGGTACGAGCCGAGCGCGACGAGGATCGCCGTTTCGCGTGCCATGGTGCGAGACTACCATCCGCTGCGAACGAGGACCCATGCCAGAACCGACGACCGACTCCGATCGTTTCGCGCGCTATCTGCAGCGCCGCTGCGTGCTCGACGACCCGTTCCTCGAGCTCGATCTCGGCCTCGCCGGTCTCGACGACGGCGACATCGCCGCGCGCGAGGCCGGGCTGACCCGCGCGCTCGCGGCGATGAGCGAGCTCGAGGCCGGCGGCATCGCCAACGTCGACGAGCAGCGCATGGTGGGGCATTTCTGGTTGCGGGCGCCCGGGCTGGCGCCGCTGCCCGAGATCGAGGAGGCGATCGTCTCGACGCTCGAGGCGGTCGAGCAGTTCGCCGCGCGGGTGCACGGCGGTGCGCTCGCACCGCCCGAGGGTGGCGCGTTCACCAAGGTCGTGCTCTGCGGCATCGGCGGATCGGCGCTCGGTCCGCTGTTGCTCGCCGATGTCTTCGCCCGGCCGGACGCGCCGATGTTGCTGGCGGTGCTCGACAACACCGACCCCGACGGCATCGACGCGACGCTCGGGCGCCTCGGCTCGCTGCAGGACGCGCTCGTGCTCGTGGTCAGCAAGTCGGGCGGCACGCCGGAGACCAGGAACGCGATGCTCGAGGTCGAGCGCGCCTGCGCCGAGCAGGGGCTCACCTTCGCGGCACGCGCGGTCGCCGTCACGACACCGGGTTCGAAGCTCGCCAGCCGGGCCGCGTCCGAGGGCTGGGTCGCGACCTTCCCGATGTGGGACTGGGTCGGCGGCCGGACCTCGATCATGTCCGCGGTCGGCCTGCTGCCGGCGGCGCTGCTCGGGCTCGATCTGCGCGCGTTCCTGGCCGGCGCCGCCGCGATGGACGACGCCACGCGCCGCAGCGAGATCCGCAGCAACCCGGCCGCGATGCTGGCGACCTTCTGGCACAAGGAGACCGGCGGTCGGGGCGAGCGCGCGATGGTGGTGCTGCCCTACAAGGACCGCCTGCTGCTGTTGTCGCGCTATCTGCAGCAGCTCGTGATGGAGTCGCTCGGCAAGGCGCTCGATCGCAAGGGACGGCGGGTCGAGCAGGGGCTGACGGTCTACGGCAACAAGGGTTCGACCGACCAGCACGCCTTCGTCCAGCAGCTGCGCGACGGCGTGCACGACTTCTTCTGTGTGTTCGTTCGGGTGCTGCAGGACCGCGGTGACGGCGGCGGCGGACTCGAGGTCGAGCCCGGCGTGACCAGCGGCGACTATCTCGACGGCTTCTGGCAGGGCACGCGGCGCGCGCTGTTCGAGAACGGGCGGCACTCGGCGACGATCGGACTCGACTGGCTCGACGAGCGTTCGCTCGGTGCCCTGATCGCGCTGTTCGAACGTGCGGTCGCGCTCTACGCCGAGCTGGTCGACATCAACGCGTTCCATCAGCCGGGCGTCGAAGCCGGCAAGCAGGCGGCGGCGGCGGTCATCGAACTGCAGCGCAAGCTGCTGGCCGCGCTCGACCGCGAGCCGGCGACCGTGGCGGCGCTGGCGGCGCGCGTCGGCGCCGATCCGGCCGATTGCTGGCCGATCCTGCAGCACCTCGCGGCCAACCGCACCGAGGTCGGCGTCGCCCAGGGGCACGACCCGGCCAGCGCGAGGTTCCTGCGCCAGTGAACGCCGCGATCGCCCTCGCGCTGCTCGCGACCGGCTGTGCCGCCGCGCCCGAACCGGCGGCGGCGGCCGCGGCGCCGGAACCGGTCCCGACGAGTGCGGCAACGGACGACCGGCTCACGCTTCTGGTGCGGTTCGAGCCGGCGCTGCCGCACGCCGCGGAGCTCGTGGTGCTGCACGAATCCGGCGAGCGCCTGGTCGTCCCGACCGGCCGCAGTGGGGCGGAGGTTCGGCTGCCACCGGGACCGGTGACGCTGCAGCTGGAGCTCGACGGCACGCTGCTCGAGCAGGTCCTGATCCTGTGGGCGGATGCCGAGATGGTGTTCGCGACCGACGGAGGCCGGCGTTGAACTTCCGCATCGTCGGCCGGCTGCTGGCCGGCTTCACGCTGTTCTTCACCCTCGCGATGCTGGCGCCGCTCGCGATGTCGCTGTTCGAGGACGTCGAGCAGTCGACGACGGTTTCGTTCCTGGCCTCGATCGGCGTCGGCTTCGCGGTGGCCGCGGCGCTCTGGGCGCTCGGGCGCAACAGCGGCGACAACATCTTCCGCAAGGAGGGGCTGGCGATGGTCGGCCTCGCCTGGTTCCTCGCCGGCGTGATCGCGGCGGTGCCGTTCGTCTGCTCCGATTCGATCCCGTCGTTCGTCGACGCCTACTTCGAGTGCATCAGCGGGTTGACCACGACCGGCGCGACCGTGCTCGGCACCGCCAACCGTGACATCGACACGCTGGCGCCGAGCATGCTGCTGTGGCGCGCGATGCTGCAGTGGATGGGGGGCATCGGGATCGTGCTGGTGTTCATCGTGCTGCTGCCGAGCGTCGGTGTCACCGGGAGCCGACTGCTGTCGTCCGAGCAGGTCGGACTCAGCGAGGAGACCTCGCGGCCGCGCATGTCGCAGCAGGCGCGGCGGCTGTTCCAGCTCTACCTCGGGCTCACCGTGGCGGCGACGCTGTCGTACTGGCTGGCCGGTCTGCCGCTGTTCGAGGCGCTCTGCCACTCGATGACGACGCTGGCGACCGGCGGCTTCTCGAACCACAACGTCTCGGTCGGCGGCTACCGCAACCTCGCGGTCGAGTGCATCGCGATCGTGTTCATGTTCGTCGCGGGCTGCAACTTCCTGCTGATCCTGCGCACGATGTTGCGCCGGCCGGGGACCTCGCAGGAGTCGTCGCTGCACGGCTCCGAGTTCCGTTTCTACCTCTGGACCACGCTCGGTGCCTCGCTGTTCGTGGCGCTGACGCTGTGGCTCTGGGGCGAACCGATGCCCGACGCGAGCCTCGGCACGGTGCACGACTACGGCGACCCACTGCGCTGCCTGCGCGACGGCACCTTCCAGGTCGTCAGCATTCTGACGACCACCGGCTACGCCAACGCCAACTTCCAGAACTGGCCGGCGGCGGCGACCTACACGTTGTTCCTGTGCATGCTGGTCGGCGGCTGCACCGGTTCGACGGCCGGCGGCTTCAAGATCCTGCGCGCCGCGATCTGTGCCAAGCTCGGCGGCTACACCCTGCGCCACTTCGTCCGGCCGCGCAGCGTCGAGAAGCTCCGCGTCGGTGCCGACGTGCTGCCCGATCGCGTCGTCTCCGCGGTGGTCGGGCTGCTGGTGCTCTGGTTCGTCACCGTCGCTGCCGGCGCACTCGTGATCGGTCTCGACTCGCGGGTCGACCTGGTCTCGGCGGTGGCGGCGAGCACGAGCATGATGGGGTGTGTCGGCCCGGCGTTCGGTGAGGTCGTGGCGCGCGGCGCGGAAGGCTTCGAGCTGGTCGGGTCACTCGACCTCGGCCCGTATGCCGGCTACGGCGAGCTGCATTGGTGGGCGAAGCTCACGATGGCGGTCCAGATGGTGCTCGGGCGACTCGAGATCCTCGCGCCGCTGGCGATCCTGACCCCGCGCTTCTGGTGGCGCTGACGTGAAAACAACGGCCGAGGCGCTCGCACACGCCCCGGCCGTCCCTGCACGGGTGAGAGGGCACTCTCTGGGTCCCTGCGTCGGCCGAAGGCGACGAAGCGGCGGCCGCCGGCCGGCAGAATCCGGTTTTTCTTCACCGATCGTTTGCCCGGCGGGCCGCCGATCGCGCGTGGGCCTCGAGGCCCTCGAGGCGGGCCAGCTGGGCGGCGTCGACGGCGAGCTCGCTCGGATCGTCCAGTGCGAGGAACGTCAGCGGTCGCAGGAACGTCGCGACCGACAGTCCGGCCTGGAAGCGCGCGCCGCCGGCGGTCGGCAGCACGTGGTTGGGGCCCGCGCCGTAGTCGCCGAAGACCTCGGCGGTGCGCTGCCCGACGAACAGCGCACCGTAGGCCGTCAGGTGGTCGACGAGCGCATCCGGGTCGGCGACGCAGAGCTCGAGGTGCTCGGGGGCGCGCCGGTTGGCGAGTGCGATCGCGGTGTCGAGATCGTCCGCGATCACGGTCACCCCCTGACGCTCGAGTGCGAGGCGGGCGGTCGGTGCGGTCGCGAGGTCGGTGAGCTGCCGGCTCAGCTCGCGGTCGACCTCGTCGGCGAGCTCGCGACTCGTCGTCACCAGCGCGACCTCGGCGTCGGGGTCGTGCTCGGCCTGCGCCAGCAGATCGGCCGCGAGCGTCGCGGCGTCGGCGTCGCCGTCGGCCAGCACGAGCAGCTCGCTCGGACCGGCGAGGCCGTCGATGCCGATCTCGCCGGCGAGGTGCCGTTTCGCGGCGGTCACCCAGCGGTTGCCGGGACCGACGACGACGTCGGCGGCGGGCCCGAACGTGCCGAACGCGAG
>JAGQRB010000250.1 GCA_020425925.1 Planctomycetota bacterium | reverse complement strand
GGATCTGGTGCTCGACACGATCCAGTCCGAGAGCGGCAAGGCACGCCGCGATGCGCTCGCCGAGCTGATCACGGTCGCGGGCACGGCGCGTTACTACCTCGCGCATGGCCGCAAGCACCTCGGGACGCAGCGCCGCCGGGGCGGCGTGCCGCTGCTGACCCGCGCGCGAACGCTCTGGCGCCCGCACGGCCTGGTCGGGATGATCACCCCGTGGAACTTCCCGTTCCTGCTCGGTGTTGCCGATGCGCTGCCGGCGCTGCTCGCGGGCAACGCGGTGCTCACCAAGCCGAGCGAGATCACGCCGCGCAGCACGCTGCTGGCGCGCGACCTGCTCGTGCAGGCAGGCCTCGACCCCGAGCTGTTCCAGGTGTTCGTCGGTCCGGGTGCGGCGCTTGGCCAGGCACTGATCGACCAGGTCGACTACGTCGGCTTTACCGGGTCGACCGCCACCGGACGGATCGTGGCGCGAGCGGCGGCGGATCGCCTGATCCCGTGCTCGCTCGAGCTGGGCGGCAAGAACCCGATGATCGTGCTGCCGGGCGGTCGGATCGAGGATTCCGTGCACGGCCTGATGTCGGGCGCGTTCGCGAACTCCGGCCAGACGTGCATCTGCATCGAACGCGTCTACGTGCATGAGCAGGTGTGGGACGAGTTCGTCGCCGCGGCCGCTCGGGCGACCCGCGAGCTCGACGTGCGCTGGTCGACCGGGTTCGATGCCGACATGGGATCGCTGATCGGCGCCGACCACGCCGCGAAGGTGCGCGAGCACGTCCGCGACGCGATCGATCGTGGCGCGACGGTGCTCGCCGGCGGGATCGAACCGCTCGACGGAATGCCCGAATCGTTCGTGCGCCCCACCCTGCTCGCCGACACCGACGAGTCGATGCTGCTGCACGACGAGGAGACGTTCGGCCCCGTGGCGCGGCTCGTGAAGGTGTCGAGCGTCGACGAGGCGATCCGCCTCGCGAACGACTCCGACCTGGGCCTGAACGGCAGCGTCTGGGGCGGGTCGCGACGCCAGGCCCGCGACGTGGCCGCTCGGCTCGAGGTCGGCACCGCGAACGTCAACGCCACGCTGCTCGTCTACAACACCTACGACGTGCCGATGGGCGGGATTCGACGCTCGGGAATCGGTCGCCGCCATGGCGCGGCCGGCATCCAGCGCTACTGCCGCCAGCAGTCGGTCGTGGAGTCGTTCGCGCGCGGCGGCGGCTACGAGATCCTGCTGCGGATCGCCAACACGCCCGCTCGCGCGCGAGCGCTGGTTCGCGTGATCGCGCTCTGGCGCCGCATTCCCGGCCTCCGCTGATTCCGCGCAGCGTCGCGAGCCGTGCACGCGGTCCGCCTGCTCGGGCTGCTGCAATCTGCCAGCACGCTGCAGGCATGCTCAAGCAATCGTACGATCCGGCCGCCAATTCCAAGGCGATGGTGCGGATCGTCCCGACAGTCATGCTGGTGCTGATAGCGGCGATGCTGCTGCCTGCGGCGGCGAACGCCGCCGCAGCTCGCACCGTGACCACCACGGCCAAGCAGCGCGTGACCGCGGCGAACATCGCCGTGAAGAAGCTGCGCTCGCCGTATCGCAGCGGCGCCGCCGGGCCGGGACGCTTCGACTGCTCCGGCCTCGTCACGTGGGCGTTCCGGCAGGCCGGCAAGCCGCTCGAGGGCCGATCGAGCTTCGACCTGTGGAAGACCGGCGT
>JAGQRB010000249.1 GCA_020425925.1 Planctomycetota bacterium | reverse complement strand
CCTCGGGCCAGGCGTGGTCGTCGAAGTCGACGCTCTGCCAGCCGGCACCGGGCGGCGAGGCGGCGTGGCGCCAGCGCTGCGGCGTCGCGCGCGCGGTCGGCAGGATCGTCGTCAGGCGCGGCGGCGGACCCTGCAGCCGGCGATTGGCCGCGCGCATCGTGTCCGGGTCGACCTTGAGCACCGCGCGGTCGTAGGTCAGCAGGCCATTGACCTCGATCTCGACGTCGGTGAGCTGGGTGTAGACCGAGGCCGACAGGCCGTCGCCCTGCAGCCACCGCAGTCGTTCGAAGAGCTCGACCCAGGCCGCGGTCAGCGCTTCGCGATCGGGGTAGCTGCGGTAGCCCCAGTTCTTCTCGTCCTGCCAGGTGTGCCCCGCGAGCGGCAGGCCGAGGCCGCCGAACTCGCCGAGCACCGCGGCGCGTTCGGCCGCGGGTGGCGGCATCCCCGGCCCCGGATAGACGTGCACGTCGTGCATGTCACCCTCGCCGCGATCGGCCCAGCCGCTGGTCGCGTCGACCACCCGGGACGGGTCGTAGGCCGCGAGCCAGCGCGTGATCCGCGCGGTGTCGAACTGTCCCCAACCCTCGTTGAACGGCACCCACACCACGATGCTCGGATGATCGCGCAGCGCGTCGACGAGCGCGCGCAGCTCCTGCTCGTAGCCGAACGCCGACGGCGCGCTGCGCTCGATGTCGGGGTCGCGCGGGCCGATGTGGCGATCGCCGTTCGGCATGTCCTGCCAGACCAGCACGCCGAGCCGGTCGCACCACCAGTAGAACCGGTCGGGCTCGACCTTGACGTGTTTGCGCAGCATGTTGAAGCCGAGCCGTTTGGCGGTCTCGATGTCGAAGCGCAGCGCCGCGTCGGTCGGCGCGGTGTAGAGGCCGTCGGGCCAGAAGCCCTGGTCGAGCAGGCCGTTCTGGAACACCGGCTCGCCGTTGAGCAACAGCCGGAGGTGGCCGTCGGGTGCCTTGCCGAGCTCGATCGAGCGCAGGCCGACGTACGAGTCGACGCGATCGATGATCTCGCCGCCGGCGCGGAGCTCGATCCGGAGGTCGTAGAGTGTCGGCCGGTCGGGGGTCCACGGCTCCGCGGTCGGGATCGTCAGCGCGAGTTCGCGTTCGCCGGCGGCCGCGGTGGCGGATGCGACCTCGCGGCCGGCGAGCGATGCGCGCACCGTCAGCTGCGCCTCGCGCTGATCGGCGGCGACGTCGGCGCGCACGGTCACGACGCCGGTCCGCGGATCGCCGGCGAGATGCAGGTCGGTGACGTGGCACGCCGGCACCGGCTCGAGCCAGACCGTCTGCCAGATGCCGGTGACCGGCGTGTACCAGATCCCACCCGGGTTGCTGGTCTGTTTGCCGCGCGGCTGCGGCCCGTGCTCGGTCGGGTCCCAGACCGCGACGACGAGCTCCTGCTCGCCGTTCGCGGTCAGCGCGCCGCTGATGTCGAACGTGATCGGGTCGTAGCCGCCGCGGTGCTCGCCGACGCGAACCCCGTTGAGCCAGACCTCGCACTGCCAGTCGACGGCGCCGAAGTGCAGCAGCGTGCGTTCTGCGGCGGGCCAGTCGGGCCGTGCGAACGTGCGGCGATACCACAGGCGCTGGTCGCTGCCGACGCGGCGGGCGACGCCGGAGAGCTGCGATTCGATCGCGAACGGCACCAGGATCTCGCCATCCCATTGCGTCGGTCGCGTCGCCGTGCGCGCGGCGATCGCGTAGCTCCAGGTGCCGTTGAGGTTGTGCCAGTGCTCGCGCTGCTGCTGCATGCGCGGGTAGTCCGGCAGGGCGTTGGTGGCGGAGACGTCGTCGGCCCAGCGGGTCCGCAAGCCGGATTGCGCGAGCGCGGTCTCCAGTGGCGCGAACAGCAGCGCGGTCGCGAGGAGCGGGCGGAAGGAGGCGATCATGTCGCCGCGAGGATAGGCGCGGTCGCGGGGCAGGCGAAGCGCGAGCAGCCGGGATCAGCTCGCCGTCGCCACGGTCGAGCGCCAGACGAAGACCTCGGTGCGATAGACGAACGTCGCGCGACCGTCGGCGTCGCGGTGGCGTGCGTGCAGCGCGAACAGCAGCCGCT
>JAGQRB010000248.1 GCA_020425925.1 Planctomycetota bacterium | reverse complement strand
GAGCAGCTGGCCCCGCGGCGGCGTTCGGGACCTGGCCACGGGCAGCCGCGGGGAAGGTGGTTGGCGTCGGACAGCTCAACCGCGTTGTCGGAACGCCGCAACGCGGGGCGCGGCGGCGGGCGAAACAGAGCAGCTGGCCCCGCGGCGGCGTTCGGGACCTGGCCACGGGCAGCCGCGGGGAAGGGCGATCAGGCCGCGCTACCGATCGACTCGATGATCCGACGGAGAGTCAGCTACCCGGTCGCGCTCGCAGATAGCGGCGCAGCAGCTCGTCGATCGCGGCGCCGACCAGGATGACGGCGCCGACGACGGCGAACTCGAGCTGGTTGCTGTTGCCGACGAGGTTGATCGTGTTCGAGAGCAGCTGCATCAGCGAGGCGCCGAGCACGATGCCGAGCACCTGGCCCTCACCGCCGCGCAACGCGGTGCCGCCGAGCACGGCGCCGGCGATGGCGTAGAGCTCGTAGAAGTTGCCGAAGCTCGCGGCCTGGGCCGAGTTCACGTCGAGCACGAACAGGCAGCCGCCGAGACCGGCGAGCAGCGCGCAGAGCACGTAGGCGAGCACGGTGAGGCGGCCGGTCGGCACGCCGGCGAGGCGCGCGGCCTCGGCGTTGTGGCCGAGCGCGAACAGGTGGCGACCTGCGACGGTGCGGTGCCAGAACAGTGCGGTGAGCGCGCCGACCACGGCGAGCACGAGCAGCGGCACCGGCAGGCCGAAGCCGGTGCCGAGCGGCACGCGGCCGGTCGCGAGCCAGCGCAGGCCGGCGGCGGTGTCGCCAAAACCCATGCGCTGATCGTCGGTGAACGCGCGCATCACGCCGCGATAGAGCAGCAGGCCGCAGAGCGTCACGACGAACGGCTGCAGCCGCAGCCGCACGACGCAGAGACCCTGGAACAGGCCGATCAGCGCGGTGATCGCGAGCACCAGCGGCAGCCCGACGACGGCCGGCAGTCCGAGATCGCGCAGCGTCCACGGCAACAGGCACCCGGCGACGCAGACCACCGAGCCGATCGAGAGGTCGATGCCGCCGGTGACGATCACGAACGCCGCCGCGATGCTGAGCACGCCGAAGCGGCCGACGCGCGCCAGCAGGTTCTCGAGGTTGTAGGCCGAGAGGAACGTGAAGTTGCCGCTCTCGTCGCGCGACAGCACGGTGGCGACGGCGGCGATCGCGAACACCAGCACCGCGAGCCCGAGGATCTTCTTCATGCCACCCCCACCGCCAGCCGCATGACCGCCTCCTCGCCGAGCTCGGACTGCGCGAGCTCGCCGGCGATGCGGCCCTGGTGCATCACGAGCACGCGGTCGGCGAGCGTCAGCACCTCCTCCATCTCGGAGCTCACGAACAGCACCGCGAGTCCCTTGCCGGCGAGCTCGTGCAGCCTTGCGTGGATCTCGGCACGGGCCCGGACGTCGACGCCGCGCGTCGGCTCGTCGAGCAGCAGCACGCGCGGTTCGCTCGCGAGCCACTTGCCGAGCACGATCTTCTGCTGGTTGCCGCCCGACAGCGTGCCGACGACCTGCCCGCCGCCGGCCGTGGCCGCGATGCCCAGGTTCGCGATCGACTCGGCGCAGAGCCGCTGCTCGTAGCCGCGGTCGACGAAGCGGCCGCGTCGCCGCAGCGTCGGCAGCGAGAGGTTCTCGGCGACCGTCATCGACAGCACGAGACCCTGGCTCTTCCTGTCCTCGGGTGCGAGCGCGAGCCCGGCGGCAGCTGCGGCCGACGGCTCGTGGCCGGCGAGCCGCCGGCCGGCGACCTCGATCGTGCCGGCGAGCGCGCGGTCGGCGCCGAACAGCGCGCGCAGCAGCTCGGAGCGGCCGGCCCCGAGCAGGCCGGCGATGCCGACGATCTCACCGGCGCGCACGTCGAAATCGACCGCGACGTCGGGGAACGCCGCGGTGCGCAGCCCGCGTACGCAGAGCGCCAGCTCGCCGGGCGGGTGCGGCGTGCGCGCGGTGGCGTCGAACTCGCGACCGACCATCATCGCGACCATGCGGTCGTGGCTCGCTTCGGCGCCGCTGCACTCGCCGCTGTTCCGGCCGTCGCGCAACGCGACGACCCGGTCGGCGATGCGCTGCACCTCGGCGAGCCGGTGGCTGATGTAGACGATGCCGACGCCCTGCGAACGCAGCTCGTCGACCACCGCCATCAGGCGTTCGGTCTCGACGCCGGTCAGGCTCGAGGTCGGCTCGTCCATGATGATCACGCGCGCGTTCGCACGCAGCGCGCGCCCGATCTCGAGCAGCTGCTTCTGGCCCGGGCCGAGGCTCTCGACCAGCCGGTTCGGCGGCACGTCGAGTCCGAGCCGCGCCAGCACGTCGCGCGCGCGCTCGGCCATCTCGCGCTCGGCCAGGAACGGACCCCGCCGCAGCTCGGCGCCGAGAAACAGCGCGCCGGCGACGGTGAGGTTCTCGGCCAGGTTGAGCTCCTGGTGGATCAAGGCGATGCCGCGCCGCAGCGCGTCCGCCGGCCCGTCGAGCTCGACCGGCGCACCATCGAGCAGCAGCTCGCCGGCGTCCGGGCGATGCAGGCCGGCGAACACCTTCATCAGCGTGCTCTTGCCGGCGCCGTTCTCGCCGATCAGCGCGACGACCTCGCCGCCGTGCAGCGTGAAGTCGACGCCGGCGAGCGCCACGACGCCGGGGAACGACTTCCCCAGGCCGCGGACCTCGAGCAGCGGGGCCGCCATCTACTTGCCGAGCTTCTGCCTCAGATCGTCCCGGAACGCCACGACATTGGTCTTCGTGATCGCGCGCGCCGGGATCGGCAGGTAGCCGTCCTTCGGCAGCAGCGCGGCGCGCGCGGCGGCGTCCTCGGCGCGCGCGAGCGCGGCGAGCAGCAGCACGGACTGCCGACCGTACTCGTAGGGGTTCTGCACGATGGTGCCGACGATCTCGCCGTCGACGATGCCCTGCAGCGTCGCCTCGTTCTCGTCGAAGCCGACGACCTTGACCGCCGCGAGCCGATCGGCGGCCTTGACCGCTTCGAGCAGGATCGGCGGCTCGTACTCGAACAGCCCGACCATCGCCGCGATGTCCGACCAGCGTACCAGCGCGTCCTCGGCGAGCGCCTTGGTCTTCTGGTGGTCGAACTGGTCGGTGTAGCTCGCGCGGATCTCGTACTTGTCGCCCTTCAGCCTGGCGTCCTGCGAATCGAAACGCGCGGGGTCATGGCTGCGGCCGAGCAGCTCGTCGATCAGGCCCTGGCGGCGGCGGCGCGCGTTGTCCTGATCGAGATTGCCGACGACCACCACGATGGCGCCGCCGTCCGGCAGCGCCTCGGCCACCATGCGACCGCACATGCGACCGGCGTCGTAGTTGTCGACGCCGATGTAAGCCAGACGCTTGCTCGCGGGTGCGTCGGAGTCGTGGGTCACCAGCAGCGTGCGGCCGGCGATCTCGTCGAGCAGCTCCGTCATGTTGCCGGGATCGATCGGCGACAGCGCGATGCCGTCGACGCCCTTGCTGAGCAAGTCCTCGAGGAAGCCCTTCTGTTCCTGGACCTGGGCGTTGGGCGGCATCAGCACGCTGACGGTGGCGCCACACTCGCGCGCCCCCTGCTCGGCGCCGCGTTTGCCGATGGTCCAGAACTCGGCGACGCAGTTGGTCACGAACCCGATCTTGGGTCCCCGCCCGGCGCCACCGGCTCCGGCCGCGTCGTGGGAGCAACCGGCGGCGAACGCGAGGACCGCCGCACCGAGCGCGGCGAGGGCGAGAACCCGAACGATTGGGGCAACACGCATCAGGTCACCGTCATGCCGCCGTTCACGGCGATGTCCTGGCCGGTGATGAACTCGGCCGCGTCGCTGGCGAGGAACGCGACGATGCCGCCGATGTCGGCCGGCACTCCCCAGCGCCGCAGCGGAATCATCGCGCGGTAGCCATTCTTGAGTGCAACCGGGTCCTTGTCGTGGCGCTCGACCGGGATCCAGCCCGGCGACACGATGTTCACCGTGATCTGCCACTGCGCGAGCTCGTTCGCCATGCTGCGGGTCCAACCGGCCTGCGCACCCTTCGCAGCGACGTAGGCCGAGAAGTTCGGCACGCCGCGTCGGAACACCTCGCTGCCGATGTTGATGATGCGGCCGAAGCGTCGGCGCTTCATGCCCGGCAGCACCGCGCGCGCCAGCAGGAACGGCGACTTCACGAAGAAGTCGAGCATGCTCTGGTAGAAGTCCCAGTCGTACTGCTCGATCGGCTTCTGCGGCTGGTCCGGCGTCGCGTTGACCACGAGCACGTCGATCTTGCCGAACTCCTTCTCGACCGAGCTCACGAGCCGGTCGACCTGGCGCTGGCTGGTGACGTCGGCGCGGTACATCGCGCCCTCGTAGCCGCGCTTCTCGAACTCGGCGAGAGTCGCGTCGGCGGTGGCCTTGTTGTTGGCGTAGTTCATCGCCACGCGTGCGCCGGCCTCGCCGAGCGCGAGGGCCATCGCCTTGCCGAGGCCCTTGCTGCTGCCGGTGACGAGCACGGTGCGGCCTTCGAGCGAGAACGACCGCGGCTCGTTGTCGAGGGCGGCGGCACGGCCGGCAGCGCCGGCAGACTTCTTCTTCTTGGCGGGTCGATTCATGCGGACGGCGGGAACCCTACCCGGTTGCCGCACCGGGGGCGAACACCTACAACCGCGGTTTCGCGAGCCATGCCACTCCACCGCGCCATCCTCGGAGCCACGCTGGTCGCCGCCCTTGCCGGCACCGCCGCCGCTCAGACCTTCGATCTCGCCGCCCGGCAGCAAACGCACTGGGCCTGGCAGCCGCTCGCCGCGACCGCGCCGCCGCTCGCACCCGGCGAGGGTGACGACGCCGCGATCGACGCGTTCGTGCGCGCCCGACTCGCCGACGCCGGGCTCGAGCCGGCGCCTGCGGCCGCGCCGCACGCACTGCTGCGACGGCTCTGGCTCGATCTCGTCGGCCTGCCGCCGCCGTCCGCGACGGTGCGCGAGTTCGTCGCCGACCCGAGCGATGCGGCCTACGACCGCCAGATCGACGCGCTGCTCGCTTCGCCGCAGTTCGGCGAGCGCTGGGCGCGGCACTGGCTCGACCTGGTGCGCTACGCCGAGACTCTCGGCCACGAGTACGACTTCCCGATCGCGAACGCGTGGCGCTACCGCGACTACGTGATCCGGGCGCTGAACGCCGACCTGCCCTACGACCAGTTCCTCACCGAGCACGTCGCCGGCGATCTGCTGGCCGCGCCGCGACGCAACGCCGCCGGCGAGAACGAGAGCGTGCAGGCGACCGCGGCCTGGTGGTTCGTCGAGCAGACGCACTCGCCGGTCGACGCGCGGCAGCACCAGGCCGACCGCATCGACAACCAGATCGACGTACTCGGCAAGGCGATGCTCGGGATGACGGTCGCGTGTGCGCGCTGTCATGACCACAAGTTCGACGCCATCTCCCAGGCCGACTACTACTCGCTGTTCGGCTTCGTCGAGAGCTCACGCTACGTGCAGGCCCCGATCGCACCGTGCGACCCGGCGAGCGCGGGCTACCGTG
>JAGQRB010000247.1 GCA_020425925.1 Planctomycetota bacterium | reverse complement strand
CGCTCTGCCAGAACTCGTCGGTCGGTGCGGAGTCCGCGGTTGCATCCTCGCTCGGGCCGGCCAGCGCGAGCGCGCCCCACGCGGCCGGCACCGCGAGCAGGAGCCCGAACGCTAGCGCCGGTGCACGTCGGCTTCGCCCAGCAGCGACCAGCGCGCGGTCCTCATGTCCTCGACCTCGACCTGCCAGCGGATGCTCCGGCATGCCGCGAGCATAGCGACGACCGCGGCATCCGGGTCCCACTCGGGCAGGGCGAGCCGGCGGCTCTTCGCGATCGGCTCGCCGGTCGGTCGGCCGGCGTCGTCGAGCTCGTAGACCACGACGCGGTAGCGCGGTTCCTTCGCGATGACGTCGGGGCGCCAGCTGAAGTGACCGAGATCCGCGGCATCGTTCACCTCGCCGCTCGGCGCCATGCGGGTCGCATCCCGTTCGCCGTGCAGCTCGAGGTCGTCGTCCGGGCGGCGGTCGCCCTCGCAGCCGCGCGGCAGGACGAAGATCGCGAGCGCGAGCAGCGCGAGCGCGGCCGCCGCCAACGGCACCAGCCAACGCGGCCGGCGCGCCGGCTCGCGGCGAAGCTCGCGCGGCGTCACCGTCTCGGCGAGGATCTCGCGTTGCTCGGCGCCGGCGCCGTCGAGCAGCGTGGTCACGCGGCGCAGCGCCGAGAGTCGCTCCCGACAGGTCGGGCAGTCCTGCAGCTCGGCGGGCAGCGCTTCGCCGGCCGCGGCGTCGCCGGTAAGGAACTCCTCCAGCAGCCGCTCGTGCCGATCGTCGTGGGCGCTGTGCTGGTCGGTGGCGTTCTCGGTCACGGTGTCTCCTGATCGTCCTGGTTCGAGTCCAGCAGTCGTTCGAGTCGTGACAACCCGCGATAGTAGCGCGTCTTCGCGGTGTTCTCGGACACCCCCATGCGGCGCGCGATCTCGGGAAAGGTCAGCCCTTCGAAGTGCTTCAGGCGGATCGTCGCCGCCTCCGCGCCACCGAGGCGTTCGAGTGCGAGGTGGACGTCGTCGTTGGGCTCGGCCGAGTTCGCGGCCGACCGCTCGAGCGCCTCGAAGTCGGCGGTCTGGTGCTCGTTGCGTCGGGCCCGGTCGCGTCGGCGCAGCGCGTTGAGGAACTCGTAGCAGCACAGCCGGTAGAGCCACGCCTCGAACGCTGCGAACGGTTGGAACTCGGGCAGCTTGCGCAGTGCGACCACGATGGTGTCCTGCGACAGGTCGGCGAGATCGTGCTCGCGGAACGGGCGCCCGCGCCGCGCGTTGAGCGCGGCGAGCATTCGCGGCACGCAGCGAACCCGGTCCTCGAACAGCGCCATGGCGTCCTCGTCGCCCGCGCGAACTGCCGCCACGAAGCGGAGCTCGGCGTCTCGATCGAACGGAGCGGGCATGTCGTTCACGACCGCGCCGGGCGCGGGAGTTTCAGGAATCCGGTCACAGTCCGGCGCCGCCACATCGGCGGCGAAGGCTATCGGCGCGGCGTCGCGAACGCGGTGTGAAACACCGAACCGATGCGCCGGCACGATCGTCGCCAGGGGGAACGGCGCTTGCTGTAGCCGGGCATGACGGTCCTGCTCCTCGACGACGACGTGATCGCGCTGGGCGGGGAACACTCGATCCTCGGACGCGCGCTCGTCGTACACGCCGGCGAGGACACGTTCGAGCAGCCGACCGGAGCGGCGGGTGCGCGGGTCGCGTTCGGCGTGATCGGGATCGCCGCGAAGACCGACAGCGCCGCGAAGTGACCCGGCCGCGCCGCTGTGGTCAGGACAACGCGATCGCGAGAACCGCGATTCCCAGCGCGATGCCGAGCAGCCAAGGCCAGCGCGCGAGCATCCGCCCGGACCAGTCGGCCTTGCTCGCCGCGCAGCGTTCGACCGTGAGGTCCTCCAGCGGGCGGCGTTCGTATTCCTCGTTGGTGTTCGTCATTCAGTCGGGATGTGACACGCCCGCGCCGAATGACAGTGCGGATCTCGAGGCGGCGCGCGCACACCCGCGTGGTGCCCGCGTGACCTCCGGACTGGCCCGGTCGGTGAGGTTCGGCACAATCGGGCCGTGTCCGCTGCCGTACGCCGCAAGCTCCTGTTCGCCGCGCTCTACTTCGCGGAAGGCGCGCCGATCGGCTGGCTCTGGTGGGCGCTGCCGTCGCAGCTGGCCCGCGCCGGCTGGTCGGCAGAGGACATCACCGCGCTGACTGCGGCCCTGGCGCTGCCGTGGGCCGGCAAGTTCCTCTGGGCGCCGCTCGTCGACATCGTGCGTACGCGCTGGTTCGGCGTGCGCGGTTGGCTCGTGCTCGCCCAGCTCGGCATGGCGGCGACGTTGCTGCCGATGCTCGCGCTCGATCCGGTCGCCGACGCGACCGCGGTGTTCGGCTGGCTGCTCGCCCACGCGTTCTGCGCCGCGACCCAGGACGTCGCGATCGATGCGCTCGCGATCCGCAGCGTGCCCGCTGCCGAGCGCGGCGCGATCAACGGTGCGATGCAGATCGGCCAGATCGGCGGTCGCGTGCTGTT
>JAGQRB010000246.1 GCA_020425925.1 Planctomycetota bacterium | reverse complement strand
CGATCCGCAGTGGACCGGCAGTCTCGCGCTCGGCAGCGAGTTCGGCCGCATCGAGCTCGTCCAGGCACCCTCCAACACGGGGGCGTTCCTGATCGCGTCGCTCGCAACCGCGGCGACGCCGCTGGCCTCGTTCGGCCTGCCGGGCTGCACGCTGCTCGTCGACCCGGCCGCGCCGGATCACCTCGCGACGGCGTTCCTGCAGACCAACAACGTCGGCGAGGCGGGTCTCGACCTGCCGATCCCGGGCTTCGTGCCGCGCACGTCGATCTTCTTCCAGTGGGCGCTGCTCGAGCCGGGCAGCAATGCGGCAGGGGCGCGGCTCACGCGCGGCCTCGACGTCGCCTTCCGGCGCTGAGGATGGACCCGGTCGACACTCCTGCCGTGCCGCCGCCCGCGCCGCCGCTCGACCGCACCGCGATCAAGGTGCGGCAGCGGGCGGCCTGGTCGGCGGGCGACTACGCCCGGATCGGCACGACGCTGCAGATCACCGGCGAGCGGCTCGCCGAGGCGCTCGCCCTGCCGCCCGGCTCGCGCGTCATCGACGTCGCGGCCGGCAACGGCAACGTGACGCTCGCGCTGGCCCGACGATGGTGCCGGGTGATGTCGACCGACTACGTCGCCGAGCTGCTCGCGAGCTGCCGCGAGCGCAGCGAGGCGGACCGGCTCGAGGTCGAGCTGCGGGTCGCCGACGCCGAGGCGCTGCCGTTCGACGACGGTGAGTTCGACGCAGCGACCTCGGCATTCGGCGTGATGTTCACCGCCGACCACCACGCCGCCGCGCGCGAGCTCTGTCGCGTCTGTCGACCCGGTGGCCGGCTCGGGCTCGCGAGCTGGACGCCCGAGGGCTTCGTCGGACGGTGTCTCGCGACGATCGCGCGGCACGTTCCGCCGCCTGCGGGCCTGCCGCCGGCGACGAGTTGGGGCACCCGGGCCTATCTGGAAGGACTGTTCGGTGGCGCCGCGCGCGGCATCCGCTGCCGCGAACGCGAGTTCCTGCTGGTCTACCCGTCGGCCGAGTTCTTCCTGGCCTACTTCCGCACCTACTACGGCCCGATCCGGCAGAGCTTCCGGGCGCTGGATCCCGAGGGCCAGGCGGCGCTCGAAGCCGATCTGCTCGGCCTCGTCGCGGCCGAGAACCTCGCCGCGGACGGCTCGATGCGGCTCGTCACCGGCTATCTCGAGTCCGTCGTCGACCTGAGCTAGCGGGATTTCCGGCGATGCCGAGAAACGTTGGCCGGATCGGCGGCGACCCTGCGCCTATGTTCGGGCCATGGCCGAGAACCAGCGCGCGGTGCAGGAACTGTTCCAGCAGGCCCTCGACCGGCCGCCCGCCGAACGCCAGACGTTCCTCGATTCGGCATGTCCCGACGGCGCGATCCGCGCCGAGGTCGAGTCGCTGCTGCAGGCGTTCGCCGATGCCGAGGGGTTCCTGACCGAGCCCGCGCCGAAGGGCCCCGGCGAGCGCGCCGGCGACGTGATCGATCGCTACCGCCTGCTCGAGGAGATCGGCGAGGGTGGCTTCGGCGTGGTCTGGATGGCCGAGCAGTCCGAGCCGGTCCGCCGTCGCGTCGCGCTCAAGATCATCAAGCTCGGCATGGACACGCGCCAGGTGGTCGCGCGCTTCGAGGCCGAACGCCAGGCGCTGGCGCTGATGGACCATCCGAACATCGCCAAGGTGCTGGACGGCGGCGCGACGCCCGCGGGGCGGCCGTACTTCGTCATGGAGCTGGTGCGGGGCTTGCCGCTCACCGAGTTCTGCGACCAGGCCAACCTCGATCCGCGCGCTCGGCTCGATCTGTTCCAGCGCGTCTGCATGGCGGTGCAGCACGCGCACCAGAAGGGCGTCATCCACCGCGACCTCAAGCCGTCGAACATCCTCGTGACGCTGCACGACGGCGAGCCGGTCCCGAAGGTGATCGACTTCGGCGTCGCCAAGGCCACGACCCAGGAGCTGACGCAGCGCACGCTGTTCACGCAGTTCCGACAGATGATCGGCACGCCCGAGTACATGGCTCCCGAGCAGGCCGAGATGTCGGGCCTCGACGTCGACACCCGCGCCGACGTCTACAGCCTCGGTGTGATCCTGTACGAGCTGCTGACCGGAACCAAGCCGTTCGAGGTGCGCGAGCTGCTCGAGGAGGGCTACGACGCGATGCTCCGCCATCTGCGCGAGACCGAGCCGCCGAAGCCGAGCACGCGTATCAGCACGCTCGGCGACCGTCTCGTGACCGTGGCGCAGCACCGCCGCGTCGAGCCCGCGCGCCTCGGTCGCCTGCTGCGCGGCGAACTCGACTGGATCGCGATGCGCGCGCTCGAGAAGCAGCGCAGCCGGCGCTATCCGACCGTGCGGGCGCTGTCGGACGACCTGCGGCGCTTCCTCGCCGGTGAGGCCGTCGAGGCCGGCCCGCCGTCGGCGCTCTACCGCGCCTCGAAGCTGCTGCGGCGTCATCGCACGCTCGCGATCACCGCCGCGCTCGTGCTCGTCTCGCTGCTCGCCGGCGTGATCGGGACCGGCCTGGCGCTGCAGCGCGCGCTCGATTCCGAGGCCAAGGAGCACGCCGCGCGCACGCTGGTCGAGGCCGAGAAGCACGAGATCGAGCGCCAGGCCGAGCGCGCCGAACTCGTGGTCGGCCTGCTCAAGACGATGCTCGGCTCGGCCAATCCACACAGCGAACGGCGGCCGGACATGCGGGTCAGCGAGCTGCTCGCGGAGTTCGATCACGGTGCCGCGATCCTCGACCAGGATCCGGAGGTCGCGGCGACGGTTCGCAGCACGGTCGGCACCGCCTACCGCAACCTCGGCCTGCTCGACAAATCCGAGGAGCATCTGCGCGCGGCGCTCGAGCTGCGTCGCAGCACCTACGGCAACGCCCACATCCGCACCGCCGACAGCCTGCACGAGTGGGGTTGGCAGCTGCACGATCGCGGCGACTATCGCGGCGCGATGGCGGCGATGCAGGAAGCCGTCGAGATCACCGAGGCCGTCGCACCCCACGACAAGGCGAGTATCGGCCAGACCCTGTCGGCGCTCGCCGACATCCACCGCCACGTCAGCGAGCTCGACGAGGCGCTCGCGCTCAGCGATCGCGCGATCGCGATCTTGCGCGAGGCGCAGGTCGAGCCGAGCCGGTTGCTCGCGGCGCTCGAGATCAAGGGCATCACGCTGCACGAGCTCGGCCGCTGGGAAGACGCTGCGGAGCTGCATCGGGAGATCATCGACCGGCTGCGCTCGATGTTCGGACCGCGGCATCCGCGCGTCGCGAACGCGCTGTCGGCGCTCGGCAGCGCGCTGGTGCTGCAGGGCAAGCTCGACGAGGCCGAGGTCGCGAGCCGCGAAGCGCTCGAACAGCGCCGTGAACTGTTGCCGTCACCGCACCAGAACATCGCCGCGAGCCTCAACAACCTGGCCGGGATCTACGAGGCGCGCGGCGAGTGGGCCGCCGCCGCCGAGCACTATCGCGAGGCGATCGCGGCCGACCCGGGTGAGGGCCTCGGCCCGCTGATCACACGCGCGAACCTCGCGATGGTGTACATCCGGCAGAACGAGTTCGCCCTGGCCGAGCCGCTGCTCGAGGAGTCGATCCGCGGGCTCGAGCAGGCGCTGCCGCCGAATCATCCGTCGACGGCGATGATCGTGCAGAACCAGGCGCGGCTCATGGAGCTGACCGATCGACTCCCCGAAGCCGAGGTGCTGGTGCGGCGCGTCATCGAGATGCGCGAGCGCAGTCTGCCGGCGAGCCACCCGCACCACGGGATCGGGCACGCGATGCTCGGCATGATCCTGTTCGAGCGCGGCCGCGCCGAAGAGGGCGAACGCGCGCTGGCGCGCGGCGCGCAGATGTGTCGCGAGTCCTTCCCCGGCGACCACAAGCTCGTCGCCCTGGCGATCAACAACCACGCCGTCGTGCTGCGTGCGCTCGGGCGACGCGAGCAGGCCGAACCGCTGTTCGTCGAAGCCGCGGCGATGTCGGCCCGGCTGCCTCGGCAGCAGGCCGCCTGGGGCGAGGCCCGCATCGGTCTCGCCGGCGTGATGTTCGACGGTGGCCGACTCGCCGAAGCCGAGACCACGGTCCGCGAGGTCGTCGACGCGTTGGCCGAGAAGGACCCCGACGCGTGGCAGCGCTGGTGGGGGCTCGGCACCCTCGGCGAGATCCTGGCCGAACGCGGCGACCGCACCGGCGCGCTGCCGCTGCTGCGCGAGGCCGCCGCCCGTTTCGCGCCGCGTCGACCCTACGAACACGGCTACCGCGACCGCATCGTCGCGCGACTGCGTACGATCGAGGAGCAGGACAAATGACCGAACCGACCGATCAGAGCCAGCTCACCGAGGTGCACGAACGCCTGCGTGCGCTGGCCCGCCGCCAGATGGCCGGCGAGCGCGGCGACCACACGCTGCAGGCAACCGCGCTCGTCAACGAGGCCTGGCTCGCGATGCGCGACCGGCTCGACGGCGTGCGCGAAGATCCCGGCCGCTTCTTCGGCATGGCCGCCGAGGCGATGCGCCGCATCCTCATCGACCACGCCCGCAAGCGCGGCGCCAAGAAGCGCGGCGGCCCGAACCTCAACCGGCTGTCGCTCGACCTCGCCGAGGTCGCCGAGACCGCCGATCTCGAGGAGGTCGAAGCCATCGACGAGGCGATCACCGCGCTCGCGGACGTCAACGCGCGCGCGGCCGAGATCGTGCGGCTGCGGTTCTTCGCCGGGCTCGACGAGATCGCGACCGGCGAGGCGATGAACCTGTCGGAGCGCACGGTGCGGCGCGAGTGGGCGTTCGCGCGGGCCTGGCTCTACAAGCGGTTGGCGGTGGAGTAGGTCTTCTGCTGCCGGTGTGCGACCGCCGGCGGGGTCGTCGGGTCGATGCGGCGGCGGGCCCTCAGACCAGGCGCAGCTTCAGGGTGTAGTCGGCGCCGTACGCGGCGAGGCCGAGCGTCTGCTTGTGGAACGGGAAGGCCCAACGCAGCTTGCCGACCTCCTCGTCGAGCCCGGTCGCTTCCACCACGGTCAGGTCGATCGTCGGGCCGGGGATCCACAGGTCCTCCATCGGCTTGGTGAAGGTCCGTGTCTCACCCTCGGCCGTGTCGCCGCCGTCGAGGATCGTTCCGAAGTGCCCTCCCGTATGGAGGATCAGGTAGAGGTCGTCGGTTCCGGAGTCGTCGAACGCGGTGTTGACCTTCAGATCGATTCGGACGGTCTTCGGTCGGATGCGCGCCTCGATCTCGGGCAGCATGTCCGTCGTGCGCATACGGAGCGTGTGCGCGTCGTTCCAGATGCTGCTCTTGCTCTGCCAGACGGCGTGGAAGGTCTGGGCAGGATCGCGGGTACCGTAGGTCTCGAAGTACCAGTTGGGGTCCTCGGCTTCGTAGCTGTTGTGGTCTGCCGTCGCTTCCAGCGTGATGCGGTCACCGCCGGGATCCATGATCACCGCGGCCCAGTGGTAGGGGTAGCCGGTGTCTCCGTCCGGGCGATTGACCCGCAGGATGGCATAGGCTTCGCCGATCTCGGGAATCGCGTGCTCGTCGATACGCAACCGCTTCTCGTCGGTCGCCGAGAGCGCTTTCCCGGATTGCGCCCGCACCCAGTTGTTGCCTTTGGTGTTGAACACGCCGCGGTAGTTGCGGAGCACCTTGCTGCCCGCCTTCCGCTTCTCCTCGGCGGAGAGGTTCGGATCGTTCATGGCTTCGTCCATCGCCAGTGCGAGCGCGTATTGCTCTTCGGGGCTCTTCTCGCCGAACCGCACGGCGGGGACCTGCGCCGCGATGCCGCCGGGGGAGATGACGGCCTTGGCGGGCTCGTCCTCGCCCTTCGGCCCCATGATGTCGCGTGCCATGCGCCCGCAGTCGTCCCATTCCTTGCTCTGGAACTGCGGTTCGAATCGACGCAGAGGTTCATCGAGCTGGCCACCGAGATCGTTCGTGCCGCTGACCTCCTTCAGGGAGATCGCGGAGCTTATGCCCTGCAGGATGCCGTTGGCGCGCTTGATCAGCTGCCTCGAGGCGTAGGCCTCCTTGGTGTGGTTGGTCCACGATTGCCCGGTGTCGCTGATGCGGACGTCGCCCTTGCCCTGATAGCCGCGCAAGGCAGTCGGGACGGCATGTCCTGCGTTCCCGAGGAGGAGTCGGGGAGCATGCCCCCGCACCACGGCATCCGCGACGGAGTCGGCGTGCCGTTCGGCGCCGAGTCCGAGATCGCGGGTCTCGCCGCGATGCTGGAGCTGATGCGCGGCCTCGTGCGCGGCGACGTGCAGCGGCGGGTGTGGACTGGCGAATGTGCTCCCGTGTCCATCGGTGAACGCTGCGACGCCGAGCGCACGACAGCGCGCCGGATTCAGGTTGCCTGCGAACGGGATGGAGGTTCCGAATGTGCGTCGCAGGCGCTCGCCGAACGGAAACGGCATCCGACGGGGCGATGCCGGCGGTGGGAAGACGGGCAGACTGCCGAATGCGAAGGCCGGCGGCGAGCCGAGTGCGACTTCGTTCGACTCGCGTTCCGGCACCGCACGGCGCGGCGATGCGCCCGAGGCGGGGCGCGGCTTCGCGCGGAGCTGCGCCGCGGAGCACGCAGTCGTTTCGGTAGCCGCGGAGGGCGTGGCGCGAACGGGCATGGCAGAGGCGGAGGGCGGGCGGCGCTCACGATATCACACGGTCCGAGCCGTTGCGCGCCGCGGCGTCGGGATCGACCGAAGTTCGGAATCGGTCGCGGGCACGCGAACACGGCCAATGCAATCGCATCGCCGCGCATCTGCGCGCTCTGTCCCGCCGCCTGCTTTTCGCCGGAAGCGAGAACCAGGACCGTGCCGCTCGACACGAACCGGCCGTTCCGAGAACTGCGCCCGTTCTGGCGCCCGGTTCGGGTTTCCGACTCCGACTCCGATTCCTGATCGATGACACGAACGCTTCTGAAGCCTCTCCTGCACGCAGCAACCGTCGCGATGGTCATGGCCTGCTCGGCCATCGCCCAGTCCAGAGCTCCCGATTGCCCGCGTGGCGGACCGATCACCGGTGGTGGTGACCGCAATGCCGAAGAAGCCGAAGAGGGCGGCTCGAAGGGACCGTTCACGCACACGGGAGGCGGCGGCAATGGACAGCCGTCGACCGTGACGCCGGAGACCGGGGCACCCCGCGGTGGAGGCATGTCGGATGGCGGCGGCAAGGGTGGCATGAAGGACCCGGAAGTCAGGCCGTCGATCACCTGGGCCGGGTTTCCGACGCCGCCGTCGGAGCCTGCACCGGACGAGCCGGTCGACGAGGAGGTCGGCGGTTATGAACGGCCGGTACCCACGCGCCCCAGGCCGGACGAGCTCTATCCCACACACGTCGCGACCGGGCCCTACGTCGACACGATCGGGGGATTGAACTTCGGGCCGGCCCGCCCGGGGGTGCCGGCGCCGCCGCTCCAGACGTTCGTGCCGCCTGATCCCGGCAACCCGACGTCGGCGGTCATCGGCTGGCCCGGTTCCGGCTTCTTCATCCACACCAGCTACAACCCGGGGCCGGGTGGGCGCCTGGTCGAGGACATCGAGTCCGTCCGGTATGTCAACGGCACGATCCTGCGCTACGCACGCAGTGCGCAGATCGGCGGGCAGTGGACCTACCGGATCGTCGAGATGATCGATCGCTACGACAACCGGACGGTATTCCGCTACGGCTCCGGCGCAGCCGGCAACCGCCTCGTTCGGCTCGAACACCCGAACGGAATCGACACGATCTACGACTACTCACCGAGCTGGATCGGCTCCGCGCTGTGGCCGTCGACCGGTTCGGGCACGCGGTACAGCGGGCTCGAGGTCCGTCAGATCGCGCGCGAGTCCGGCCAGGAGATCCTCGAGAAGCGTCGCTGCTACCTGTTCAAGCAACGTGCCTCGGTCAGCCACGGTACGGTCGTGGGGCCGACGGCGCCATTCAACGGCGACCTGCTGTATCGCATCTACTACGAGCAGGGTCGACTGCTCGACGACCTCGCGAACCCCCAGGGCGACAGGCTCTACGACCTCCCGACCGACCTCAACGGTCGGGACCGTCACCAGGTCGTCGAGTACGAATACGTCGACGGCACGGCGCTGGTCGCCAGCGTCAGTCATCTGGTCTCGGACGGCATCCTGAGCACGGTCGAGTCACCGGCAGTCGCGGTCGTCGAGTACGAGTACAACGTCTGGGGCGGCAAGGCCCGGGTCGCGAAGGAGACGCTGCCACTCGAAGGGTTGATCTTCGACTACGACTACACGGTCGATACCTCGCAGACCGACGCGCACGGCCAGAACCCGCTGGTCACGACGCGGCGCAACGACAACATGGGCGGCTCCGAGCTGTTCACGATGGACAAGACGGGCCGCATCGTCTCGGTCGATTTCACGCCGCGCACGGGTGTCGGAGTCGGATCGCGTGCGAACGACCCGGACTACGATCCGCTCGCCGGCCCGCAGATCGAGCCGTCGGTCGCGTCGGTGCAGTACGAATACGGTGACGGCTGGTGCACCTGCAACGGTCGCCCGACGCTGACCCGCTACCTGCCGAGCGGGTGGCAGATGGAAGTCGACTACGATGCGCTGACCGGTCTGACTACCGAGGTGCGAGAGCCGAACCCGTCCGGGTTCGACGAACCGGCGGTGACAAGCTACTCGTGGGAGCCGTCCGCAGCCGGCAATCTGCATGGCGAGTATCGCCTGAAGACCCACACCAACGCCGACGGCAAGTCCTGGACCTATCGCTACGTCACCGCACCGCGGCAGGACCCGAGCTGGGGCAACAAGGTCGCCTCGCGTACGATGACGACCCCGAGGATCGCGGTTGGCGATGCCGGCACGATCGTCCTGGTGGAGGACGAGCACTACAACTTCGCCGATCCCGTGCTCGACGGGATGGGGCGTCAGGACGTGCTGGTCGGGCAGGTACTGGAGGTCGTCGATGCCGACGGTCTGACCACCAGACACGACTACGGCGCGCATGGCTACCACGAGCGCACCGTCGTCAATCCGGGCGGCGGCGCCGACGAGATCGAAACGCTGCTGAGCTTCGATCGGTGGGGCGATCTGCTCTCGCGGACCGACCACGCCAGCGCGGCGCAGCCGGTCAAGACGACGTTCGAGTACGACGGCCGCGGCCGGGCGTACCGGGTCACCACCATGGTCGACGGTGTGCTCGACGAGCAGCGCTACTACTACGATCGTTGGGGTAACACGGCGGTCGTCCTGCAGTCGAACACGACGTCGACCGGGCTCGCGCCCGACGATTTCGCTCCGGGCGCCCAGCGCCCGGACATCGCCCGGACGTGGCTGCGCGACGAGTTCCACTACCACGGCAACCGACTGGTGTCCCGCTTCGTCGATCGACGGGCGCTGGACCGGGACGAGAACGGTCCACTGATCGATCACCCCGATGCGCGGTATGCCCGGACCGACTTCTTCTGGTCCCCGGACGGCTGGCTGCTGCAGGCCGCCAAGCCCAACGGCTCGACGGTGGACTTCACCTATGACGGCTACGGCAGCCTGTTCCAGGTCGTCGAGAACGGTGGCGGTGCCGCGAATCTGGTCGCCAAGTACTTTGTCAACGATCGGCTCGAGATCACCCGGGTCGTGGACGGTCTGGGCCATGCGTTGCGCTACGAGCGCAACGGCGCCGGCCTCGTGATCGCCGCGATCGAGCCGGCAACGACGGCCCTGCCCGCCGGGTACCCGTGGTCGAGCGTGTCGAACGTGCGCCACGAGTACGACCATGACGTGCTCGGTCGGCTCACCGAGGTGCGGGCGATCGACATGTCAGGAGGGGGTCGGCTCTACCGCAAGACGATCGCCTACGACGAGATCGACCGCCCGCGCACGACCGAACTGTTCGAGGGAACGAGCACGAATCCGCTCCGGACGCAACAGGTCACCTGGGACGGCGCGACGATGCTCCGTCAGTTCGTCGGCGAGAATGGCCGCCGGATCAGCTGGGCCCACGATGGCCTGCTGCGGGTCTCGCAGGTCACGGACGACCACGCGGACGGACCGAACAAGGTCCACTACGAGTACGAGCGCAACAGCTGGTTCCTCAAGGTCAACCGTCGCGAGGCATGGGACGACGGCGCCGACGTCGCCGGCTACGTGACGCGTCGCACCGAGTTCGTTCGCGACAACATCGGTCGGGTCAAGCAGCTCAAGATCGGTCCGGTCGGGAACACTCTCGACCATCATTTCACCTACTACGCGACCGGTGCGACCGAGAGCCACACCGATCCCAGCGGCAAGGTCGAGCGCTACCTCGTCGACGCCGTGGGCCGGCTGGTGGAGCGCTACCTGCCCGGCACACAACCGATCTGGAACGGCGTGTCCTATCTCGACTGGACCGGCGTCAGTGACCGCTCCGAGGTTGTCCGCGAAGACGGGCTCGGACACCGCACCCGTTCGATCTTCGACTTCGCAGGTCGGCTGAGCGTGACGATGCAGCCCGGCGCCAGCGTCGAGCCGACGGCGAGTGCGCCGCACCAGCCGAACACGGTGCGTTTGGTGTACGACGCGGCTTCGCAGCTGGAGCGTGTGTTCTCCGGCAACGGCGTCGAGGTCGCGCACAGCCGCGACGCCAACGGGCGTCTGCTGCAGCGTTCGCGCATCGTCAACGTCGCGGACCTGCAGGTGTCGCCGATGTGGGGTCGCGACGACATCCAGCGCGACGCGCTCGGCAACCCGATCGAGGTCCGCAGCTACTCCGGGCTGGGCGCCGGCGGGATCGGCGACGAGTATTCTCGCGTCACGTTCGACGTCGATGTCCTCGGTCGCAAGCACGAGGAAGCGTTCGCCTACGCCTATGGCGTGCCCGGCCCGGTGATCCGCTCGTCGTTCGCGGGCGGTGATCGTTTCCGAACCGGGATCGAGCTCCAGAACGAAGCGCTCGGCGAGAACCTGCTGTTGCAGATGACGTCGGACGACATCGGCCGTCTGGCCGGTGTGGACTGGCGGACCGACGAGTCCGATCCTTGGACGCCGTTGGCCAACTACGGTTTCGAGGGGCGGGTGGTGACCCGGCGCAGTTCGGTCCTGGCGCTGGCCGGCGGCGGCCAGGTCACGTTCGACACGAAGTTCGACTTCGATGCCTATGGTCGCCTCGAGGCCATCGAACAGAGCTTCGATGCGAACGCCGGCGTGGCGTTCGTGCACGACCCGGCCAGCAATCTGCTCAAGGAGATCTACGCCAAGCAGGGCTCGGGCGCGGCCGGCGATCGCTTCGAATACGACGAGCACCATCGACTGCGCAAGGCGTGGCTCGGTAGCGATCCGATCCACATGGCCGCACCGTCCGGTGACGACCCGGTCGGCAACTGGGTCACGAAGCTGACCTACGGACTCGATGCCGGCGGTAACCGCAGCGGCGTGACCGTGCAGGACGGGCCGGGCGGTTCGTCGACGACGACGACCCACACGACCGAGATCGACTCGAATCGCTACGCGTCGATCGGCTCGAGCATGCTCGAGTACGACGAACGCGGCAACACGCGCGACGACGGCCGTCTGCACTACAACTACGACGCACTCAACCGGCTGTCCGAGGTCTACCAGGACAACGGCTCGGGTCAGCAACTGCAGGCGCTCTATCTTTACGATGGCCTCAATCGTCGCGTGATGCGCTGGACGGTGGGCGGTGGGATGCACTTCTACGCCTACGACGGCGCCCAGGAGGTCCAGGAGTACGTTCCCGGTTCGACGACCGACCTCAAGCAGTTCGTGCGCGGGCGCGAGACGGATGAGCTCCTGGCCTACCGCGTGCGATCGGGTGGATCCTGGACCAACTACTACATCGCCGAGGGCGGCGCGCACTGTCCGACGCGCGTTCTCGACGAGAGCGGAAACGTCGTCGAGGTGCAGGAGTACGACGCGTTCGGTCAGGCGACCTACTTCGCCGGAGGGACGTCGCACGGCACGTCGCAGGTCGACAACCCGTTTGCGTGGAAGGGGCACCGGGTCGATCCCGAGACCGGATTCCTCTACATGCGCAATCGCTACTACCACCCCGAGTGGGGTCGGTTCGTATCGCGAGATCCGATGGGGGCCTGGTACGACTGGACGTCGCTCGGCAACGCGTACACCTACGCCGGCAACGGGCCACTCACCTCCAGCGACCGCTTCGGCCTGCAGAACGACAACAAGCCGAACGGTGGCGAGCAGGTCCACGAACTGCGGTTCGACGGCACCAGCTGGTTCCGCTGGGATGGCTCGAGCTGGAAGCACTACGACCCCAGCAAGCCGCCCGGCGAAGCGCCGTCGCCGAACGACACGGTTGCCAAGGACATCCTGGACGTGATGAATGGGCTCGCCGACCTCGGGATCCCGCTGTTCTCGGGCGCTCGGGACGCTGCCCAGGCCCGGGAAGAGGGTGACACCTGGGGCGAGCTACGGGCAACGCTCGGATACCTGTGGGACAAGCTGTCCCCCGGGTCGAAGGGCAAGTCGGACGGCGCCAAGGGCAAGGGTGCGTCGAACGCTGCGGAGCCGGGAAAGACCGGGCCGAAGGGAGGCTCGGGCAGTGGCTCCGGCAACGGTGGCGGCTCGAAGCCCGACACCGGCAAGTCGACCGGGCCGGCCGCCGGGGAGACGGGTGGCAGCAAGGCCAAGGCGAGCGAGACGGGGCCCAAGGGTGGCAAGAAGGGCGACTGCCCGCCCGTCGGGCCGCCGGTCAACGTCGATCCCAAACAGCTCGGCAAGAAGTTCGGGAAGCACCGCAAAAAGGACCGCCCCGGCTACCGCACGCCCGAGGAGTACAAGAATCGGATCCAGGAGGTTCGCAACGATCCGAACGCGACTCGGACCACGTTCCCGGCAGACGGGGACAAGTTCCCCGGTGAGACCCACTTCCAGGTCGGCGACGAGCTGCTGCGGCTCGATCCGGATGGCAACTTCCGCAGTCTCTATGTGATCGAGTAGGGGCGGTGCCGGAGCCGGCCGACTCGCGAGGACGTCGCGGTTGGCCGGCCGGTCGCCGCCGATCAGTCGCGGTCCGTTGGGTACTTGTGGCCAGCGGGCGAAGCGCCCGCTTGAGCGCGCCGCAGCTCGTAGACAACCATCGCGTGAGCGATCGCGACGTTGAGAGAGCCGACGGCGCCGAACTGCGGCAGCCGAACGGTCGAAGGGCAATCCGCGACGAAATCAGCCGGCAGACCCGAGCCTTCGTTGCCGAAGACCAGGGCCGGGCGTTCGCGCCACGAGGCGGTGGTCGGGTGCTCGGCGTGCTCCGCGATCTCGATCGCGACGGGGAGGACGTCGCGCGCCTTCGACCAGGCGAAGAACTCTCGGTCGGAACGGATGTGCAGGATCTGGCACTGCGACTCGAGCTTTCGCGAGAAGGCCTGCGAGCCCTTCTTGAACTGCCATGGCAGTTCGTGCCCGAGGAGGATGAGCTCGTTGCCGCCCATGGCGACATGGGTTCGAACGATCATCCCGACGTTCTGGGGGCTCTTGAGTTGGCGCAAGACGGTTACGAACATCGTCAAGCCGGGTTTGGCGACAACCTGCTCTACCTCGACGCAGACCCCGCTCGGGCGCGTTGCCCGCCGTCGCCCCTGGTCGGGCTTCGGAAGGTCTACGTGCCGACGATCGGGCCGAGCGACGTCCCAGTAGGCCAGACCGGTCGGCCCCT
>JAGQRB010000245.1 GCA_020425925.1 Planctomycetota bacterium | reverse complement strand
TCGCGCAGGCGCTCGGTCGGGCCGCCGGTCTGCCACTGCTCGACGCCACCGGCGAGCGCGTCGAACTGCGTCTGCCCGACGCGCTGACCGGACCGCCCGCGAGCCGTGCCGAGCTGCCGCCGGGGCCGCCGCCGCGCGGCGTGGCGATCGACCCGGACCCGCTCTGCGGCGAAGTGCTGCGGCTCGCCGGTCGGCTCGGCCAACGCGCCGCGCTCTGGTGTCAGGACGATGTGCTGCACCTCGCGATCTCATGGTGTGGCGTGCCGCTCCGGCGGCGCCATGTGCCGGTCGCTGCGATCGAGCGCGTGCGCGCCGATGGTCCCGCCGCCGGCGTCGAGGTGCTGCTCGCCGGCCGCACGATCGCGTTCGCCCGCTGGTTGCCGGCGAACGCGCGCCGCTTCGTCGCGGCCTGGCTCGCGTCGCGGCTCTGGCCCGAGCTGCCGGTGCGGCCCGAGCCCTCGACCGCGCCCGCCGCGGGATCGCTCGCGCCAGCGCTTTGACGCTTCGCCGACCACCCGGCACGATCTTGCCATGGGCTCTCGCCTGGTCGTCGCGCTCGCCGCGGTCGTCGCATTCGGCTGCTCCGTCGCCGTGCGGGCACAGAACTCCACACGCAAGGAACGTCGCGCGCCGAGTGTGCTGGCCGCGCGCGCCGGTTCGGCGGTCGCCTGGCAGAGCTCGGTCGAGGCCGCGCTCACCGCCGCCAAGGCAGCGCACAAGCGGGTGTTCTGGTATGTGCCGACGGTCGCACGTTCGCCGATGGATCGGCAGCCCGAGATCGATCGCTACCTGCGCGGCGGGCCGCTGTCGTGGCCGAGCACGCTGACGCTGCTCGCCAACCACTTCGTCTGCACCGACGAGGTGCCGGCCGGGGCGCTGCAGGAACGCTTCGGTCTCGTGCGCCAGAAGTTCATCGAGCCGGGTTACCTCGTGCTCGACGCCGAGGGCGCAGTGCAGCTGCGCGTCGATCAGCTGACGACGTTGCATCCGGAGTGGTTCGAGGCGCCGCTGCGCCGGCTGGTCGGCGCACCGGCCGAGGGCTTCCCGGGTGCGCCGGCGCTGCGCGAGGCCTGGCAGGCCTACCGCACCGGCGACGTCGCCGCGGTCGGCAGGTTCGTCGCAACGGTGTTGCAGGCCGAACCGTCGTCGGCGACGGCGGCGGAGGCCTGGTGGCTGCGCGGCGCCTCGCTGTTCCGCAGCGGCGAACCCTCGGCGGCGCGCGCGGCCTGGCGCGAGCTCGCGGCGCGCCTCCCCGACGAGCCGCTGGCCTGGAAGGCGCAGCTCGAGATCGAGGGCCACGGTCCGTTCGTGCACGGCTTCGAGGACTACCTCGAGCTGCCGGCCGCGGTGCTGACCCAGGACCCGGTCGATGGCACGCGCGCGCCCGGCGTCTACGACGAGGCCGAGCTCTGGCAACGATCGGTGCGGTTCCTGCTCGCGATGGACGACGGCACCGGCATGGTGCGCGACAGCATCTACGACTTCGGCGGCACCGACGGGCTGCCGAACGTCTGGGCCGCGACCACGTGCCTCGTCGGCATGGCGCTGCTCGCGGCCGATGCCCGCGTCGCTCGAAAGCACCTCGAGCTCGGCAAGGACGAACGCCGCCTCGGCCGCATGCTGCAGCGGATCCGCGACAAGGTGGTGAACGAATCGTGGCTCGCGCTGTCCGATCGCGACGAGATCGTCTGGGCGCGGGCCTATGCGGTGCGCTTCCTCGCGGCCTGGGCGCGGCGCTATCCGCGCGAGCGCGACGAGGTGCTGCCGGAGCTGCGCGGTGGCGTCGGTGCGCTGTTGGCGCTGCAGCCGGAGACCGGCGTGTGGTTCCACGAGTACGGCACCCCGTTCGCGACCGCGACCGCGCTGCAGGCGCTGCACGAGGCGCGCGAGCTCGGCTGCGAGGTCGACG
>JAGQRB010000244.1 GCA_020425925.1 Planctomycetota bacterium | reverse complement strand
GTTGCCACGGTCCTTCACCTCGTCGGCGCTCAGCAGGAAGGCGGGGCGCAACGACGTCGGGTCGGTCGCGGTGGCCTCGGTTCGCAGGCTGGCCTCGAGCGCGCCGTCGGCATCGAACGGCAGCGCGAGCGCCTCGGCGCCGCCCGCGGCGTCGGTGAACGACACGCGGAAGCGTCCGAGCGAGCTCGCGAAGTGGCGGCCGAAGTGCAGCTCGATCGCGATCGGCAGCGCCGCCGCGATCGGCTCCGCCGGCACGAAGACCGCGACCTCGCGCTGGCCGTGGCGGCCGTGGGTCGACCAGCCGGTCTGCAGATCCCCGTCGATGGCGCGGCCGGCGTCGACCGGCGAGTTGCCGAACTGGTTCTTCCAGTAGCTCGCGCTGGCCCGCGCGATCGCGACCGGTGCCGCCCCGTCGCCGCTGCCGGCCGTGACGACGAACTCGCCGAGGAAGAAGTCGCCCTTCCGACCCTCGTAGTAGGTCAGCCCCGGTCCACCGGCGGGCAGCCGCGCGTCGGGCAGCGCCTCGAGGCGGATCGCGGTCACCGGACGCTGGCCGCCGGCGAGCTCGAGCCGATAGACGTCGTGTTTCGTGGTGTCGCCGGTCGCGAACACCTCGCCGCTGCCCGGATCGTCGACCAGCAGCGTCGGCACGTTCGCGCTCGCACGCAGCACGTGCGCCGGCGTCCACGCCACCGCCTTCTTGCGCTGCGCGGCGAGCCAGCTCGCGAACGCCTCGTCGCGCCGGGCCGCGCCGCCGGGCCACTCGTCCCAGAGTTGCTCGAGCGCCGCCTCGGCCCGGCGCCGGGCGTCGCGCTCGCGTTCGTCGGCGGCGGCATCCGGGATCGCGTAGTCCGGTTCGTCGGCGTCGTCGAAGTAGGCCAGCAGACCGAAGTACTCGCGGTGGGTGATCGGGTCGAACTTGTGGGTGTGGCACTGCGCGCAGCCCAGCGTCAATCCGAGGAACGCGGTGCCGGTGGTAGCCACGCGATCGGTCAGCGCGTGGAACCGGTACTCGAGCGGATCGATGCCGCCCTCCTCGTTGAGCATCGTGTTGCGATGGAAGCCGGTCGCGATCCAATCGTCGGGCGTCGGATCGGGCAGCATGTCGCCGGCGATCTGCTTCACCGCGAACTCGTCGAACGGCATGTCGGCATCGAGCGCGCGGATCACCCAGTCGCGGTACGGCCAGATGCTGCGCTCGCGGTCCTTCTCGTAGCCGTTGCTGTCGGCATAGCGCGCGAGGTCGAGCCAGCGCCGCGCCTGGCGCTCGCCGTAGTGCGGCGAGGCCAGCAGCGCGTCGACCAGCCGCTCGTAGGCGTCGGGGCGCGGGTCGTCGACGAACGCGGCGGCTTCGGCCGGGGTCGGCGGCAGCCCGACGAGGTCCAGCCAGACGCGACGCACCAGCGTGGCGCGATCGGCCTCGGGTGACGGTTCGAGCCCGACCGCGGCGAGCCGCGCGCGCACGAACGCGTCGATCGGGTGGTCGTTCGCGGCGCCGTCCGGCGGCTCCGGCACCGCGGGGCGCTCCGGCGGCACGAACGCCCAGTGCCGTTCGTAGCGGCCGCCGCCGGCGATCCAGCGCTCCAACGTGTCGCGCTCGGGGGTGGTCAGCGTCTTGCCCGACTCGGGCGGCGGCATCGCGACCTCGGGATCCCCGGCCGCGATCCGGCGCAGCAGCTCGTCGCCGCGTTCACGCCCCAGCAGATCGCCCGCGCCCGGCAGGTCGAGCCGCAAACCGGCGCGTCGCGCGTCGCCGTCGGGGCCGTGACAACGGAAGCACTTCTCGGCGAGGATCGGGCGCACCTCGCGGCTGTAGCCCGGCACCTGCGCTGCCGCCACCGCCGTCAGCAGGACGACGGCGAGGAGCGGACGGACGACGGCGATTCGGCGGACACGGGCCACGGCCCGACACCATAGTGTGCCGGCGCCCGATCCCGAGGCCGCCACCGGCTCACCGCGTGTGCATCTGCAGCGGATTGCTGACGACGAAGCTCGAACCGTCGAGCACGCCGGCCTGGAAGTAGAGGTCGACCGGCGGGAACGGCGTCGGCAGCCCGATGTTGAAGTCGGCCGTGCCGATCGGCGTGGTCAGCACGCCGGCGTTGCCGAACACCGGGTTGATCTGCACCTGGCAGGTCGGCGACGGCAGCGGGATCGTGCCCGTTCCGCCCCCCATCGCGAGCAGCAGGAACGACGACGCCGGCGCGAGCCGCACGTAGACGTTCACGGTCGACCCCGCGACCGGCGTGCCCGAGCCGAACAGCATCGGGATCGTACCGCCGCTCGCGGCGCAGCCGTTGCCGTAGGCGCGGAAGTAGCCCTGCGTCGGCGGCGAGAGCATCCAGACGAGACCCTTGACCGCGGTGTGGTCGAGCACGCCGAGGCTGGCGACCTGTCCCGCCGTCGTGATCTGCACGATCTCGTCGAAGAGATCGACACCGACCAGCGCGTCGCCGGCGTACGACGTCAATGCCAGCAGCTCGTCGTAATCGAAGCCGGCGAGCGGCACGTTGACGATCGCACCGGCGCCGAACGTGTCGACCGTCTCGAGCACCTCGTCGACGTTCGGGATGCCGAGGCCCGACGCGTGGAAGAGCAACGTGTTGTCGGCGAACGCGATCGTCTCGCCATCGTTGCCGTTGCCGAACGCCATCGCGAACGTCTTGGCACCGGTGGTCTTGTCGATCGTGTAGAGTGTCTCCGGCGTCGCCGCGCCGTCGCCCGTGACGCCGTAGAGCGTGCCGTCGATGCGGCACGCCAACCCGGCGAAGTTGTCGCCCGGCACGCCGAGGATCACGGCCGTACCGGTCGTCGGATCGAGCGTCGCGAGCTGGCGGGCCGAGGAACCGGGGAAACGCGCCAGCACGTAGAGCGCGCCGGTGGTCGGATCGCGCGTCAGACCGTTGCACTGCGTCGCCGCGCCGGCGGTCGAGGTGATCGGCACCGACGACACCGTCAGACCGAGCTGCAGGTCGAACACCCGCAGGTCGCCGTCGACGGACGAGACCGTGTAGAGGAAGTCGCCCTGGGCGGGCAACAGGGTGGCGAGGAGCGGCAGCGCGAGGCGCGCCGCGAACGAAACGTCGAGACGTGGCATGGAAACGGGAACGAAGAGCCTGGCAGGCGGCAGGAGCGGAAGAATAGCGCGAGCCCCGGCGCGCGTCGGGCTAACCTGCGCGCGCATGTCGATCGCCGCTCTGCTGATCGCCTGTCTGGCCGCGTTCCTCGTCGCCCACCTGGTCTACGGCCGGCTGCTGGCGCGTTTGTTCGGACTCGATCCGGCGCGCCGCACGCCGGCGCACGAGCACTGCGACGGCGAGGACTTCCTGCCGACCGCACGGTTCTACCTGCTGTCGCAGCACTTCTCGGCGATCTCGGCGGCCGGGCCGATCGCGGGGCCGATCCTCGCGGCGCTGTGGTTCGGCTGGCAGCCGGCGTTCTGGTGGATCGTGCTCGGCTGCATCTTCATCGGCGCGATGCACGACTTCGCGGCGCTGATCGGCTCGATGCGCCACGGCGCCCAGTCGATCGCCGGCATCCTGCGCGAGCACCTCAATCCGCGCAGCTACACCGCGTTCACGATCTACATCTGGCTGGCGCTGATCTACGTCATCATCGCGTTCACCGACGTGACCGCGCGCGCGTTCGTGAACGCGCTCGACGTCGAGGTGCCGACCACCGGCACGCGCATCGAGCTGCAGGGCGCCGGCATCGCGACCTGCTCGATGCTCTACCTCGGGCTCGCGCTGGTGATGGGCGCGGTGGTGCGCTACCTGCGGCCGCCGCTCTGGCTCGTGACAGCGATCTTCGTGCCGCTGACCGGACTCGCGATCTGGTTCGGACCGGCGCTGCCGCTCGATCTCGCCGACGCCGGCGACAACCCGTCGCTGACCTGGGCGATCCTGATCCTGGTCTACTGCGGCATCGCCTCGATGCTGCCGATGTGGCTGCTGCTGCAGCCGCGCGGCTACCTCGGCGGCTTCTTCCTCTACGTCACGCTCGGCGGCGGCTTCCTGGGTCTGTTGTGGGCGAACCCCGAGATCCGCTGGCCGGAGTCGACCGGCTTCACCGGCAGCAACGGCCAGCCGCTGGTGCCGTTCCTGTTCATCACGATCGCCTGCGGCGCCTGCAGCGGCTTCCACGGCCTGGTCTGCTCGGGCACCACCAGCAAGCAGGTCGACAAGGAGCCCGACGCCCACATGGTCGGCTACGGCGGCATGCTGCTCGAAGGCGTCGTCGCGCTGCTCGCGCTGGCCTGCGTGATGACGCTCGCACCCGGCGAACCGCTGGCGCAGGCCGGCCCGGACAAGATCTTCGGCGTCGGCGTCGGCTCGTTCCTGCACGAGCTCGGCATCCCGCTGCAGTTCGCGGTGACGTTCGGCATGCTGGCGTTCGCGACGTTCGTCTACGACACGCTCGACGTCTGCACCCGGCTCGCGCGCTACCTCTGGACCGAGTTCACCGGCTGGAAGACGCGGACCTCCGGCATCGTCGGCACCGTGATCTCGCTGGTGCTGCCGCTGTGGTTCGTGACGCAGACGGTGACCGACGAGAGCGGCCGCGCGATCCCGGCCTACAAGGTGATCTGGCCGTTGTTCGGCTCGACCAACCAGCTGCTCGCCGGTCTGACGCTGGTCGGGCTGTCGCTCTGGCTCGCCAACACCGGACGGCCGGTGCTGCTGCGCTGGCTGGTCGGCGTACCGATGGTGTTCATGATGGGCATGACGATCTCGGCACTGACGATCCAGATCACCGAGGCGCAGAACGCGCAGATCGGCGGCGTCGCGGTCGTGCTGCTGGTGCTGGCGCTGTGGATCACCGGCGAAGCCGTCGTCGCGATGCTGCGGCGGCCGCGGGCGAGCCGCTCGTGATCTGCGGCAACGCGCGCGCCGGCCGCACCCTGCTGCTCGCCGCCGCCGCGGCGACGCTGCACGCCCAGGACACCCCCACCGCGCCGCTGCGCGATCTCGATGCGCCCGGCATCGCCTACCGCACGCCGCGTTCGGGTGAGGGCATCCGCACGACCCTGTTCGGCAGCGAGCTGACCGTGCCGGCGCGCGACCGCCGCACGGTCTCGGCGTGGCAGCTCGGCGTCGACGCGGCGCTCGCGGCCGACGACAACGAAGCGCTGCCGTTCGGCTCGCTCTACTTCTGGCGGCGACCCGACGATCGCCAGCTGCTGCGCGCCAGTCTGGCCGGCGTCTACGACACGGTGTTCTGGGCCTACGGCGACGGCAGCGGGCGCGAGCTCGTGGTCACGTTCGAGAACTACACGCTGCCGTGGTCGACCGGCGAGCTGGTCGACGGCGTCGTCGACGACACCGAGCAGCTGTTCTGGGGCTACGTGCGCGCCGGGGTCGGCGTCGGCGTCCGCATGCCGGTGGCGCCGTTCCACCAGGAGAACATGCTCGCCTCCGACGTCGTCGTCGAACCGGGATACTCCTACTTCGGCCGCGCCGACACCACCGCGGCCGGCTATCGCCTGCCGGACTCCGGCGCCGACCTGCGACTGCGCTGGATCACGCGCTACGACGCGATGGATCGCAACCTGCTCGAGCTGCCGCACGGTGGCCTCGCGATCGGCGCGGACGCATTCGCCGGGCTCGGACCGCGCGACCGCAGCTACGGCGAGGTCACGGTCTACGGCTTCGGCATCGCGGCAGTACCCGGGCTCGACCCCGGCAGCGGCGAACGGAACCGCATCTACGCCTCGCTGCACGCCGGCGTCGGCGACGGCGTCGATCGCTTCACGGCGCAGCGCGTCGGCGGCGGCCCGGACCTGCGCGGCTCCGAGTACGAGACCACCGCGCGGCCGTGGCTGCCCGGCGCGGCCTACAGCGAGTTCTTCCCCGAGCACTACGCGATCGGCTCGCTCGGCTACCGCCGCGAGCTCGCGTTCTTCGCCCACCTCGATCTCGGCGGCACGCTGGCCTGGCTCGACGTCGACCGCCAGCGTGCGGGTGGCCGCGCACGCGCCGACGAGACGCTCGTCGCCGTGTCGGCGCGGCTCTCGACCGGGTTCGTCGGACGCACGCTGCTGCAGCTCGGCTACGCCCACAACTTCGACGTCGTGCGCGACGGCAGCCGCGGCGGCGACGAGTTCACGGTGATGGTCACGGGGCGGTTCTAGCGGACCGGCCGGGGCGTTACGGGCGCGGCCAGCGCGGCTATCCGTCGCACCATGCCACGATCCCGTCTCGGTGCCATCGTCGCGATCGCCGCGATCCCATGTGCCCTGGCCGGCTGCCACAAGCACCGCAGCGGCCCGAGCCTGGACGTCGGCGGCTTCGCGATCGCCGACGCCGAGCCGGTCCGGCTCGACCAGATCCTGGCGTTCCCGTTGGCGGCGCCGATCGATCCGGCGACCGTGAGCGAGCGCTCGGCGCGCATCACGGCGGTCGCCGGCGGCGGCCTCGGCGTCGCCGCCCGCGGGACGTGGCGCGTCCGCGCCGGCACGATCGAGTTCGTGCCCGAGCTGCCGCTCGGCGAGCCGGTGGCGACCAGCGGCGGACTGCAGCCCGACACCACTTACGAGGTCGAGTTCCTCGGCGGCGACCACCCGTTGGCGCTGCGCACGGTCGATGGCCGCTGGCTCGACCGTTCGCCGCACACGACGTTCCGCACCCGCAGCGGCAGCACGCCCGGCGAGCTGTTCGGCAGCGAACCGCTGGCGCCACCGCGGCTCGCCGAGCTGGAGTTCACGCCGCGCGACGAGAACGGCCGCTGGCAGCTCGGCGGCGGCCAGCCGGCGACGCTGCTGCTCGGGTTCGATCGGCCGCTCGACCCGTCGATCGCGAACCTGCCGCGCCATCCGACCGCGGCCACCCCCGGGCCGATCGCGCTCGACTACGACGATTTCGCGTGGGGTTCCCCCACCCGGATCGCGATCGACGTCGAGTTGCTGCAGAACACCGTCGACGGCGCGACCGTGCGCGTG
>JAGQRB010000243.1 GCA_020425925.1 Planctomycetota bacterium | reverse complement strand
TACGACCCGCTGGCGGAGCGCGCGGCGCGCCGCGCGGCGATCGCGGCCTACGCCCGGAGCCGGCGATGAGCTCCGCCCCCACCGATGAGTCCGGCGCCGCGGCTGCGAGCCGGACGCCGACCGCGCCGCCGCGGCCGAAGCGGCGGCGACTGCGGCGCTGGCTGGTGTGGCTGGCGCTGATCGCGATCGCGTTGCGCATCACGCTCGAGTTCACGCTGCATCACGTCGTGACCTACGGCATCGGGCTCGCCGGGCTCGCCGGCGAGTGTCGCGGCGCGTCGCTGTCGCTGCTCGGCGGCGCCGTCCGCCTGCGCGGTGTCACGCTCGCCGATCCGGACGCCGGCAAGGGCGAGCGCGGCATGCAGCTCCGGGTCGAAGAGATCGCCGCCGACGTCTCGACCTGGCAGCTGCTGCGCGGCGAGCTGGTCCTCACCGACGCCGTGCTGCGCGATGTCGACCTGCGACTGCACCGCCGCAGCGACGGTGCGATCGAGCTGCCCGACGCCTGGCAGGGCAGCGGCGGCGCCGAGCCGGAACCGGAGCCCGAACCGGAAGCGGGCGGCCCGCCGGACTTCGAGCTGCCGCTGTCGATCGTCACCGCGCGCATCGACGATCTGCACGTCCACCTCACCGAAGCCGACCCGGAGCGGCCGCCGCTCGACCTCGTGGTGGCGCTCGACGCCGACGACGTCGGCCGCCGCGATGTGCCCGGCCGACTGGCGCTGCGCATCGGCACGCCCGAACTGCCGAACCGCCTGGTGCTCGACGCCCGCATCGAGACCCCGCCGCACCGGCTGGCGTGCAGCCTGTCGCTCAGCGCGAACGGGCTCGACCTCGCCCGCCTGCTGCCGGCGGCGGCCGGCATCGAACCGCTGAGCCTGACGCTCGCGATCGGGGTCGAGGCTGGCGCCGCCGAGAACGAGCCGGACGGCCGGCACCTCGCGATCGCGGCCGAGCTGCAACGCGCCCCGGGCTTCGCCCGCAAGTTCGTCGCCCGCTTCGACGGCACGTTCCACGCCGATGGCAGCAGCGCATTGCGCGCCGACCTCGATGCCGACGCCGTCGCGCTCCGCCCGCTGGCCGCGCTGCTGCGCGATGCCGGCGTCGCGCTCGCGCCGGACGGTGTCGACCTCGCCGCGGCCGCGACCGCCTCGCTGCCGGCGAACGCCGAGGGACCGATCGCGCTACAGCTCACCGGGGTCCGCCTCGCGCACGGCGACGACGCCGTCGAACTCGGCGAGATGGCGATCGACGGTCTGCGGCTCGGCGATGCCGGCTGCGAGGTCGACAGCGTGCGCATCGTCGGCCCGACGGCGCAGGTCGTGAAGGATCTCGACGGCAGCCTCGCGATCGCCGGGCTGACGCTGCTGCCGACCGCGGCGTCGGCACCCGACGCCGCACCCGACGCTCCGACCACTCCGTCCACTCCGGCCACGGCGACCGCTCCCGGGGCGCCGGCGGCGGCACCGGCGCTGCCGACCGTGCTGGTGCAATCGCTCGACTGGCGCGGCACGGCACTGTCGTTCGCCGATCGCAGCCAGGCCGGGAGCGATCCGCTCGAGGTCCGCGACCTCACGCTGACCGGCAGCGGGCTCGCCTGCGCCTGCGATCGCGAACCGGGCACCGCCACCCTCGCCCTGTCGGTGCCGGGCATCGCCGAAACCGTGACCGCCGACCTGCGACTGCAGCCACAGCAGCACGGCGGCATGCTCGAGATCGAGTTCGTCGGCGACGGCATCACACTGGCCCGGCTGCAACCGTGGCTCGCACCGGCGGGCATCGCGCCGGCATTCGAGACGGCGCGGCTCGCGTTCGGCCTGCACGCCGAGGTCGGCGGCGAAAAGGCACCCGAACACCTGCGCGCCCGGCTCGCGGACCTGCGTTTCACCGCCGGCGACACCGTGCTCGCGAGCCTGCGCAACGCCGAGCTGCGCGAGCTGCGGCTCGATCGGCCGAAGCTGGCGTTCGACGCCCTCGATGTGCTCGAGCCGGTCGTACGCCTGGAGCGCTCGGCCACCGCGACGACGGTTGCCGGCCTGCGTTTCGGCGAGGCC
>JAGQRB010000242.1 GCA_020425925.1 Planctomycetota bacterium | reverse complement strand
GTTCGCGCCGGGATCGAGCGCGGCGCACTGCTGTGCGATCTCGACACCGGCGAGGCCGACCGTGTAGGGGATCGACAGCGACCATTGCGCGCGTCCGGCCGGAGAGGCGATCTCGAGTCGGGTCTCGAGCACGGTCACGAACAGTGCGCAGCCCGGCATCCCGAACGGCGCCAGCACGGTCGGGCTCGGCGCCTCGAAGCCCGTCGCGAAGAACGTGACCGCACCGGCCGGTAGCGGTGCGACGGTGGTCGTGAACGTGTCGCCGATCCACGGCAGGGAGTAGGGCTCGTTGGTCAGCTCGGCGGTGCCGACCGTGCCCGGGCAGCCGGCGCCGATCGTCTCGAACTCGGCGGGCTGATCGGTGCCGTAGATCCAGGTGTCGGCGAACAACGAGCTCGTGCCGCCACCGAACATCACGGCCTGCCGCCGCGCCGTGTCGTACGCCATGGCCGCGTACGGGCGCGCCGTCGGTGAGGCGAGGACGCGCAGCTCCCAGTTGGTGCCGTCCCACTCCCAGGCGTAGGGGTCGGCCGGGATGCCGCCCCAGAGCACGACCCGGCGCCGGGCGAGGTCCGCGACCATGGCGGCGCCGCTCCGGCCGAAGGGCGGGTTTGCCGGCAGCCGCTGCTGCCAGGTCTGGCCGTCGAAGCTCCAGGTCTCGTCGAAGCCCGGGAGCGAGTTGCCGCCGAACAGCAGCACCCCGCCGAGCGTGGGGTCGTACGCCATCGCCGCGAGCCCTCGCGGTCCGGGGTGCAGCGCAGGGCTCCGCTGCACCCAGCTGACGCCGTCCCATTCCCAGGTGTCGTCCAGGGTCGACGCGCCGAAGCCTCCGAACATCACGGTTCGCTGCCGGTCGCGGTCGTACGCCATCGCATGGCCCCGTCGGCTCGGCGGCATGTTGACCACCGGTCGCGCCGACCACGCCGTCCCGTCCCATTCCCACGTTTCCTGGAGGTTGCCGAGGAAGGCGTTGTTGCCTCCGAAGAGTACGACGACCCCGCGTGCCGCGTCGTAGACCATGGCGTGGCCCGTGCGATCGAGCGGGGTCACGAGCGCCACCAGGGACCAGGTTCCGCCGTCGAACGACCAGGTCTCGGCGCTGGTCGCCTGCGGGTGACCGCCGAAGAGCACGGTCGCGCCGCGGAGTTCGTCGAACGCCATCGCGTGCGTCATGCGCGCGGATGGAGCCTGCGGCGGATACAGCCGACTCCAGTGCGCCTGCGCGCTCAGCGAGGCCGAGCACAGGCCGATGCCGATGCCGAGCAGAGGAGAAACGCGTCGCAGGTCGAGCATGGTGTCCGAGGTCGAGGCTCGGTCCGAACGTCGGCTACCCGTGGCGGTGGGTCAACCCCCGGCTGCGCGTCAGGCCCCGGCGCGCATCCCGCATCGGGACGGCGCTCTCAGGCATTCCCCCGAGTCGACCGATGGACCGCAGGTCACCACCACCACCGAGGCCCCAATGCCGGAGTCCAACGTCCACTGTCCGTCCTGCTCCGTCCGCGTGCCGATCGGCACGGGGAGGTTCTGCCCGGCCTGCGGCGAGCCGATGAATGCGGCGCCGCGTGCCGCGCGCGTCGAGCCGTCTGCGCCGCTCGCGGAGTCACCGATCATCGACGGTCCGATCGTCGGTGGACCGCTCGCGGGCGTACCGCTCCGCGAGCC
>JAGQRB010000241.1 GCA_020425925.1 Planctomycetota bacterium | reverse complement strand
GCGTTGACCGGATCCTGCCCGGCGCAACCGGGCAGAATCGGATCTGCGGACGCCCTTGTCTCTGGCCGCCGAGGTGGTCAGTTGCACCGATGCGTTCCGAATCCCGGAAGTGGATCGCCCCGATCTCGATCGCCGCGCTGGCTGCCTGCGCCGGCCCGCTGCGACCGGTAGAGGTCCGCGAGTGGAGTTCCCTGCTCGACGCTCCGACCGCCGCCGCACCCGCGGTCGCGACGCCGCAGGGCTCCGCCGTGGTCCGCCCCGAGAACCGCCGCGACCCGGCCAGCCGGCTCGAGTTCACGCTGCAGGGCGCCGGCACGAGCGACGAACGGCTGCGAGCCGGCGGCGCTCAGCTCGCCAGCTCGGTCGGCTACTACGCCACCGAGCAGCTGCTGCTGGCGGTGCGACAGAACGTCTCCGCCAACAAGGCGGGCGACAGCTCCGCCAGCCTGTGGGACGGCGCGACGCGTTTCGCAGTCGACTACCTGTTCCCGCAGGCGAACGTCGTGCCGCAGGTGGCGCCCTACGTCGGCATCAGCATCGGCTACCTCTACGGCGACTCGATCGCCGAGACCATGGCGGCGGGGCCGGAGCTCGGCGTGAAGTACTACATCAAGCCCGACGTCTTCCTGCAGCTCGGCGCCGAGTACGACTTCACGTTCCGGTCGTCCGATCGCATCGACAAGGCGTTCGAGAACGGCTCGTTCTTCTACGGTCTCGGCTTCGGCGCATGCTTCTGATGCCTGCACTCCGGCTCGCAGGGTTGCACCTACGGTGCGCTGCCGTTCTATTCGGATCCCGCCAGGAGACCTGAACCATGACCGGATACCGCCCCGCCAGCGCCGTCGCCTCGACCGTCGCACTGCTGCTCGCCGGCTGCCAGAGTGCGCCGATCGACAACGTCTGGGCGCTGCGCGCCGCCGCGATCGAAGCCACCGTCGACGACGGCGGCAATGTCACCGCCGTCGAGTACCACATCGCCCCCAACCTCGTGCCGATGGCGGTGCGCGGCGGGATGTCGGAGCTGTATCCGGCCGCGACGTTCACCGCGGCCGAACACGAGGTCGAGGGCGGCGCGGTCTACTACGAGCTCACCGCCGAGGTCGACGGCCGCGCCGTCGAGGGCATGTTCCACGAGGACGGCCGGCTGCACTCGCTCGAGGTCGAGGTCGACCCCGGCTCCGAACCCGCGATCACCCGCGCCGTGCTGCGACTGTGGCCGGGCAGCAGCCTGAAGTCGCTAGAGGAGATCCGCGACGGCGAGCGGCTGCTGGTCGAGTACCACGTCAAGATCGAGGCCGACGGCAAGGCGCTCAAGGTCCGGGTCGACCGCGACGGCAAGGTGATCGGCGCCGTGCGCGAGATCAGCGCCGAGTTCGAGGTTCCGACGGCGCTGCCGAAGCTCTGAGGCGCGGACGCGGGCGCCCGCTCAGCCCGCCGACAGCCCGCCCCGCAGCCGCACGTACGCGCGCATGCCCTGGCGCCCGCCTTCACGCCCGAAGCCCGACTCCTTGTAACCGCCGAACGGCGACGCGGCGTCGAACCGGTTGAACGTGTTGTTCCAGATCACCCCGGCCCTGAGCCGCGATGCGAGCCACAGGATGCGTGCGCCCTTGTCGGTCCAGATGCCCGCCGACAGGCCGTAGCTGGTGTTGTTCGCGAGTTCGACCGCCTCCTCCGGGGTGCGGAACGTGAGCACCGCGAGCACCGGCCCGAAGATCTCCTCGCGCGCGATGCGGTGGCTCATCGCGACCTCGGTGAACATCGTCGGCCGGAACCAGTAGCCACGCGCCGGCAGCTCGCACTCGCTCTGGTGCAGCACCGCGCCCTCGTCGACGCCGGCGGCGACGAGCTGCTCGATGCGCTCGAGCTGCGCCGCCGAGTGGATCGCGCCCATGTCGGTGTTCTTGTCGAGCGGGTCGCCGACGCGGATCCGCTGCATGCGCCGGCGCAGCTTGTCGACGAACAGCTGATGCACGCTCTCCTGCACCAGCAGCCGCGAGCCGGCGCAACAGACGTGACCCTGGTTGAAGAAGATGCCGCGCACGACGCCCTCGACCGCCTGATCGAGCGCCGCGTCCTCGAACACGACGTGCGCCGCCTTGCCGCCGAGCTCGAGCGTGAGATCGACGCCGCGCCCCGCGACGCTCTGCTGGATCGCCTTGCCGACCTCGGTGCTGCCGGTGAACGCGACCTTGTCGAGACCTTCGTTCTGCGCCAGCGCGGCACCGGTCCCGCCGTCACCCGTGATCACGTTGACGACGCCGGGCGGCAGCTCGGCCTGCGCGAACACCTCGCAGAGCCGCAGCGCCGTCAGCGGCGAGGTCTCGGCCGGCTTGAGCACCACCGTGTTGCCGCCGGCGAGCGCCGGCGCGATCTTCCATGCCGCCATCAACAGCGGGAAGTTCCACGGGATGATCTGGCCGACGACACCGATCGGCTCGGGGTCCTGGCCCGGGAACAAGAGGTCGAGTTTGTCGGCCCAACCGGCGTGGTAGAAGAAGTGCTGCGCCGCCAGCGGCACGTCGACGTCGCGCGTCTCGACGATCGGCTTG
>JAGQRB010000240.1 GCA_020425925.1 Planctomycetota bacterium | reverse complement strand
TGTGGCGCCGGGCACCGGGGCGCCGCTGGCCGGGGTAGTGCTCCTGGCTCTTCTCGGCGGCGGCCTTCGCGGCCTTGGCGTCTTTGCTGTGCTTCAGGTGCCAGAGTGCGAGGTTCTCGTAGCAGTCGCCGACGGCTTCGTCGAGGTTCTGGCGCTCGCCGCGATCCTCGGGCGGGTTGTCCCGCAGCTGCGCCTCGCCGTCGGCGATCGCGGCGTCGAGCACCTGCTTGACCTCGTCCCAGTCGCGCTCGAGGTAGTAGATCGCGATCAGCGCGTAGTCGTTGCGCAGTCGGACGTTGGTCGGGTCGAGCCGGCGGGCGCGGTCGTAGGCCTTGTAGCTCTGCTCGTACATCTCGCGCGCCTGATCGGCCTTGCCGGCCTGCTCGAGCTGGTTGCCGTAGTCGCGCGCGAACAGCCCGGCGTTGTTGAGCAGGAACACGTCGCTGCTGGCGGCCTCGGCGGCGGCGCGATAGACCGCCTCGACCTTGTCGAGCTGCTGGTCGCGGTAGTACCGGTCGGCGACACTCGCGAGTCCGAACTTGATGCTCTCGCTGAGGCCGAGATCGTCGTCGAGCGCCTCGGGGCAGAGCTGCACCGCCTCGAGCAGCAGCTTCTGCGCGTTCTCGAGGTCGTTGGCGCGGAATGCGATGCAGCCCTTCTTGCCGAGGCACATCGCGATCCAGCGCTCGCAGCTGGCGCGGTAGCCCGCGTTCTGCGCCATCGACGCGCCGAACGCCTTCGCCGCGGCGTTGAGCGACTTGACCGCGTCGTCGTTCTGCTGGCGTTCGCGCTGCTGCGCCGCCATCAGGTAGTGCGCCTTGCCGAGATACCACAGCCCGGTCGCGTCCTTGCGGTCCTTCAGCGCCTCGAGCGCGGCCTCGGCCTGACCGTTGTTGCCGGCGGTGTCGACCAGCTTGCCGAGCAGCGCCTGGTCGTCCGGGTTCTTCTCGAGTGCGCGGGCGTAGATCTGGACCGCCTGCACCGGCGCGCCGGCCCAGAGCTCGGTCGTCGCCCAGAGGTCGGTGAGTGTGGCGTCGAGTCGATCCTGCTCTTCGAGCACGCGGAACGAAGCGCGCGCGCTGGTCAGCAGCTCCTGCGGATCCTCGCCGGCGCCCTTCTGTCGGGCGTAGACGCGGGCCGCGGCGTTGGCGCGCACGGTGTGCAGCGCGAAGAAGTCGGTCATCAGGCCGCCGCCGAGCGACTGCATGTGCAGCAGCGCTTCACTCGCGACCTTGGCGGCATTGTCGAAGTCGCTGAGCTCGTAGTGACACTGCGCCAGTGCGACCCGCGGCGCCATCGGCGCATCGTCGAGTTCGATCGCGCGCTTCAGCGCGGTCGCGGCGTCCTGGAAGAAGAACTCGACGCCGTTGCGGCCGGCGTCGCGCGCCTGGATCGCGAGCTTGAGGTTGCACTCGCCGCGCAGCGCCTGGAACGGCCCGTAGTCCTTGCAGTCCTTGGCGATCTTGTCGAGCAGCGTCAGCGCGCCGTCGTAGTCGCCGGCCTCGGCCTTCTTGCGGATCTCGGGTTCGGCCTTCTCGAACTCCTCCTTGCCGCCGCCCTGCAACGGTTGCCCGGCGGCGTCGGTGACCCGGCCGCCGGTCCGCAGCATCGCCGCGGCCTCGCGCTGCTGGTGCGGGTAGTACTGCACCGCGCGCTCGCAGAACTGCCGGTAGTCCGCGAACGGAGCTCCCTGCTCGGCGAGCAGCACCGCGATGTTCTGCCAGGCGTCGCCGACGGCCTCCTCGACGCTCTCCCTGGCCTGCGGGTCGGCGTCTTCGCCCATCTCCTGCAACCGGGCCTCGCCGAGCGCGATCGCGCGGTCGAAGCACTCCCGCGCGCGGCCGTAGTCGCGGTGCAGGTGGTAGACCAGCATCAGCCCGCAGTCATTGACCGTGCGGGCATCGTCGGGCCAGAGCTCGACCGCCTTCTCGTAGTAGCGGTAGCTCTTCTCCCAGAGCGCTACGGCGGCGGCGTCGTCGCCGGCGTTCTGGCGCTTCACACCGAGATCGCGCGCCGCCAGCGCGGCGTTGTTGTAGACGAAGCCGAAGCGGTCGGGGTGGCGCTCGAGCACCGCCTCGTTGAACGCGAGCGTCGCCTCGAGCGCGTCCTCGCCGCGCTCGGCGCAGGCCGCGCTGATCGCCGCGATCGCACCCTGGTAGTGGCCCCCGAAGGTGTCGACGAGCTGCGGGATGCCGGCCTCGTCGTAGGCGCTGGCGGCCGGCGAGGCGGCGTCGGCTGCGAACAGGCGACGCTGCGCGCCGGCGAGATCGCCGATCTCGACGTCGCAGCGCGCCGCGGCGAGCTCGCACAGCGCGATCCACTGGTTGGCGTTGTCGGCGAAGCTCGGCGAGGTCGCGGCGTACTCGCCGAACGCCGCTTTGCTGTTGTCGTAGCCGGCGATGGCGCCCTGGAAATCGCCCTGGCCGCGGCGGTCGTCGGCGCGCAGGTAGAGTGCTCTGCCGTAGTGCCAGCGCAACACCGGCGCGTCGGGCCGGCTCTCGGCGAGGCGGCGGTAGGAGCCGACCAGCGCCTCGCGTTGGCCGAGCCTGGTCAGCAGCGCGACGTAGGCGTCGTGGATCGCGGCCTGGTCGGGGTGGTTCGCGATGCCGCGTTCGAGCTCGCGCATCGCACCGCTGGTGTCGTCGAGCCACTCGCAGAGCAGCGCGGTCTGGGTCGCGGCCTCGGCCGGGAAGTAGCGGCCGGCGGCGGCGTAGTGTGCCGCGGCCCGGGTCGCGAGCTCGGCGTTGGCGCGGCTCGGCGGCACGATGCCGCGGTGGTCCGGTTCGCCGCTCTCGCGCTCGAGCTGCCGCGCCGCGATGAACGTGCGCAGCTCGGCGTCGGCCGCGAGCCTGGCGGCTGCCGCGAGACGTTCGCGGTCCGCGTTCTCGTCGCGGCGCAAGGCCTCGGCGGCCTGCAGCGCGGCCTCGGCGGCGCCTTCGAAGTCACCGAGGTCGAAGCGGCACTCGGCCAGCAGCTGCCAGGTCGCCGGCGCGCCGTCGGAGCTGTCGACGACCCGTTCGAGCTGGGTCACGGCGTCGCGCAGGAACATCTCCGACTGGCCGCGACCGGGGTCGAGCGCGAGCATGCGCGAGCCCTGGGCGGCGAGCACGCGCGCCTCGAGCAGGCCGGGATTGTCGGCCAGCAGCTCGTCGGTGATCCGCAGCGCCCGGTCGGGGTCGCCGCTCATCAGGTCGCGGGCCTCGCCGAGGCGGGCCGCTTCGGTCTGGCTCGGGGTGGAGACGTTGGCACAGGCCGCCAGGGCGGTCGCGCACCAGAAGAGGGTCGATGGCTTCATGGAGTCTGCAGGCGCTCGTGGGCCGGAACGGCCCAGTAGACAGGTCCGGGGCGAACGGTTCGGGGCGAACGGTTCCGGGCTGGGAATGCGCGAGAGAGCGGGTTGGCGACCGCCGGGATTCTCGCACGTCGGGCCGCCGGCCGCCAGCGTCGCGGTCGGGGTTCGCCGCGGTCAAGAACGGCCCTTGCCAACGCCGATACGGCTCGGGGACACTGCCGAGGCCGCCCCCAATCCGTTGACCGCCACGACCATCACGGCCGGAGCGCAGCTCGACCGCTCGACGGTCGGCGCGCTCGCCGGCGAGTTCGACCGCGCGCTGCGCGAGCGGCCGGGGCGCGTCGTGGTCGACCTGGCCGGCGTCGAGGCCTTCGACTCGGCCGGTCTCGGCGGCATCGTCGCCGGCCTCAAGGCGGCGCGCTCGGCCGGCGTCGAGGTTCGCCTGCGCGGACTCAGCCAGTCGATGATCGAGTTCTTCTCGCTGGTGTCGGTCGAGCGGCTGGTGCGCGAGCCCGAGCGCCCGGCGAACGTCGGCCCGATCGCGCGTCTCGGCGAATTCGTCGAGCCGATGTTCGATCGCGCCCGAGCGGTGATCGCGACCGGGCTCGAGGTCGCCGAGGAGCTCGTCATCGGGCCCTGGCAGCGCCGCTGGCTGCGGCTCGACCGGACCGCGATCGAGGCCGACCACTGCGCCGCCGGGGCGCTGCCGATCATCGCGCTGATCGCGTTCCTGATGGGGCTCATCCTCGCGATGCAGGCCTGGGTCCAGCTGCGGGTGTTCGGTGCCGAGATCTACATCGCCAACATGGTCGGTGTCTCGGTGCTCGCCGAGATCGGCCCGCTGATGACCGCGATCGTGCTGGCGGCGCGCAGCGGGTCGCGCAACGCCGCGCAGCTCGGTGCCATGGTCGTCGGCGAGGAGATCGCGGCGCTCGAACAGATGGGCATCCGGCCGCTGCGGTTCCTGGTCGCGCCGAAGGTCGTCGCCTGCGCGTTCGCGGCGGTCGCCCTGTCGGTGATCTTCGACGTCGTCGCGATGTGCGGCGGCGCGCTGTTCGGCTGGTCGATCGCCGGTATCGAGTTCGACGCGTTCGCGGCGCAGCTGCGCTCGGCGCTGCAGGCCTCGGACTTCGGCATCGCGCTGCTGAAGAGCGCGACCTTCGGGCTCGCGGTCGGTGTGATCGGCTGCGCCCTCGGGCTGCGGGTCCGCGGCGGCAGCGAGGGCGTCGGCCGCGCGACCACCGGTTCGGTCGTCGTCGGCATCTTCCTGGTGATCGTCATCGACGCGGTGTTCGTGACCGTGCAGCGGCTGCTCGGCTGATGGAACTACCCGAAGCGACCCTGACGCCGCGTCAGACCGACGACATCGTGCGGGCGCTCGCGGTCACCACCGAGTTCGACGGTCGCACCGTGCTCGACGGCGTCGACCTCGCGATCCGACGCGGCGAGGTGTTCGTGATCATGGGGCCGTCGGGCTGCGGCAAGACCACGTTGCTGCGGCATCTCTGCGGTCTGCAGCCGCCGAGCTTCGGCATGGTCACGGTCGAGGGTCACGACATCCATGCGGCGTCGCCCGAGCTGTTGCAGCTGCTGCGGCTGCGCACCGGGCTGTCGTTCCAGGGCGGTGCCCTGCTCGGCAGCATGAGCGTGCTGGAGAACGTCGCGCTGCCGCTGCGCGAGAACACCACGCTGTCCGACCGCGTGATCGTCGAGACCGCGCGCATGAAGCTCGACATGGTCGGGTTGCTGCACGCCGCCGATCTGCTGCCGAGTTCGCTGTCGGGCGGCATGCGCAAGCGCGCCGCGATCGCGCGCGCGATTGCGCTCGACCCCGAGATCGTCTACTTCGACGAGCCGTCGGCGGGCCTCGATCCGATCACCGCCGCCGAGGTCGACAACCTGATCCAGAAGCTCAACCAGATGTTCGGCATCACGATGGTCGTGGTGACCCACGACCTGCAGTCGGCCCACACGATCGCCGATCGCATCGCGGTGCTGCACGCCGGCGAGGTGCTGCGCTGCGGCACGCGCGACCAGATCTGGGGTGATCCCGATCCGCGCATCCGCGGCTTCATCGAGCGCCGGCTGCCGGCCGAAGAGAGCCGTGGCATGGACATCCTCGGGCTCTTGGAGGTGGAGACGTGAGCGCCGGCGAATCGGCGCGCCGGTTCCGGCTCGGGCTGTTCGTGCTCGCCGCGGCCGGCCTGTTCGTCGTGCTGCTCGGGTTCGTGCTCGAGGGCACGCTGTCGAACCAGCGGGCGACCTACTTCATCATGTTCGAGGAGAACGTGAAGGGCATGGTAGTGGGCTCGAAGGTCAACTTCCAGGGTGTGCCGGTCGGCGTCGTCGGCGACATGCGGTTCCAGGACGGCAAGACCCTCGTCGAGCTCAACATCGACCCGACCCGCGCCAGCGTCCAGGACGTCACCAAGGCGCGCATGGACCGGCTGCTGGTGACCGGCCAGGTGACGATCGAGCTCGAGGGCTACGAGGAGACCGGCCGGCCGCTGCCGCCGGGCTCGGTGATCCAGCCGAAGGTCGATCCGATGAGCTCGCTGAAAGCGACGATCCCCGAGGTCGTCGACCATGCCGCCGGCGTGCTGCAGCGGCTCGAGGGCGTCGTCGCGGCGGCCGAGGACCTGCTGTCGCCGGCGAACCGCGAACACGTCGCCGCGATCCTCGCGAACCTCGA
>JAGQRB010000239.1 GCA_020425925.1 Planctomycetota bacterium | reverse complement strand
TAGGTCGAGGTTGCTCGATTGGACACCGGAACACCCCTGTACCAGATCGTGCGCGGCTGGTGTCCTGGACGGATGTCGCTGCGCGTCGCCGACGAGCAGATCTCGACGATCTCGTTCGAAGGCCAGGCCCTGAACACGGCGAGAGGGACGAGCGCGTACGGCCAAGCCTACGATCCAGCGACGGATCACGAGAGCATGACCTCGACCGGCGTGCCGACGATCCTGATCGGCAATGCGGTCTACGAGGCGACCGACTGCACGGTCGACTTCGACAGCCGCATCGTGGGCCGGCGCCGAATCGGGACCGAGGGCCCCGGTTCGCTGCGGCGCGGCCGCATGCGCGTCACGGGCACGATCAACGTCTACCTCGACGCCTGGACCGAGATCGACAAGCACGAGGCCGGATCGGTCAGCAGCCTCGTGCTCGGCATGGAGTCGTCCGACGGCTACGCATACTCGCTGTCGATCCCCGAGCTGCGCTGGACGCAGGCGATGACCGACACCGAGGGTCCGGACCTCGACGATTTCGCCCGGCTGTCGTTCCAGGGCGAGCTCGACGCGACCGAGGGCATCACCGCGCGCTGGCAGAGCTTCGCCGCGTGAGGCTCGACGACTTCCGCGTCGACCCGGACAAGCTCCGCGGCGGCATCGTATGGGACCTGCACTCGCGGCGTCCGACGCCGGACAACCGGCCACACCTCGAGCACATCTGCTTCCTCATCATGCCGGACGCGGAGGAGTTCGAGGCCGCGATGTACGAGGCGCTCGAGCCGTTCCGCGCCGAGCTGCGCCGCGGCCTCGACCCGGAGGTGCGCCGGCGGATCCGCGGCGAGGTGCGCGCGCGCGTCACGCTGCGGAACTGGTGGAACCTCGAGATCGGGACCCCGCCCGAGCTGGTCGAGTACTCGGTCGAGAAGGCCATCGAGCTGCTCACTGATCCGGCCTGGGAGTTCGTGCGTCGCTTCGTCGAGAGCGCCGCCGCGAACGAGCAGGCCCTGCTCGCGAAGCTCGAGGAGGACGACCGGGGAAACTGACGGCGCTCCTGGCCTGGAAGCTGCGCCACGGGCCACGCGAGCGATTCCTGGAGCGCGTAGCGCGATCGCGGGCAGCGCGCGGGATGCCGCCGCCCGAGGCACTGGCGAACCGACCGAACCTCGACAAGGAACAGATCCCGATATGGAACTGCTGGCACGCACTCGATGCGACGCGCGACACGGGGTTCGTCGGCGGCCTACGGCTGTCGATGGCCGAGTGCTTCGACATCTTCGGCGTGCCGGAGCGCGATCGGCCGCGCTGGATGCGGCTCTTGCTCGCGATGGAAGGCGTCTACCGCAAGTTCATGGCGGCCAAGGTGAAGCAGCCCGAGGAAGGGGATGGCGAGTCTCGAGCTGCTGATTGACGCGAAGGGCGTCGCGTCCGGCTCGGCCGAGGCGCGCCGTGGCCTCGACGACGTCATCGACAAGGCCTACGAGGCCGAGGACGCGCTCGGGCTGCTCAGCCAGCAGACGACCGTCGCCGGCGCTGGCATGCGCGAGGCGTTCGGCGCGAGCTCCGGCAGCGTGCAGGTCCTCTCGGGGCTGCGATCGACGGCCGACGGCCTGCACCAGGTCACCGCCGGCGCCGGCAACCTCTCCGCGACGCTGCTGACGTTCGCGACCGCCGCCCCCATGATCGGCCGCGTCGCCGAGGACTGGCGCTCGCTGGGGCGCGCCATGGCGACGACGACGACCGTGACGCGCGAGGTGCGGCGCGACATGTTCGGCGTCGCCACCGGCTTCGACGAGGTCCTCACGAAGCAGCGCCAGGCCGTCAGCGGCTTTGGCGTGCTCTGGAACGTGCTGCGAGCGAACCCCTTCACCGCGATCGCCACGGCGGTCGGCGTCGTCGGCACTGCGATCGCGGTGATGGGCAAGAAGACCGACGAGGCCGCGGAGAGCTGGGGACGGCTGGCGCAGTCGATGCGCCAGGCGGAAGCGGATCTCTCGGTCGCTCGACTGGTTGGCGGCCCAGAGTCGCCCGCGCGTGCCATCCAGACGCGAGTCCAGCTCGACTCGCTTCGATCACTCTCGCTCGAGAACCAGCCTCAGAACCTCAGCCGCGTGGCCTCGGTCTCTGGACTCAGCGAGTCCCAGGTGTTCGAGCGGATCAGGGCGGCCGGCAACCAGCAGGCCATCGCGATCGCGTCGGGCCAGGCGGACCGCTGGGGATACGACGGGCCTCGGCTCATGCGTGACGTGCAGGTTTCGATCTCGGAGCTGCAGCAGCTTCTCGTCGATCAGCATCAGCAGTTCTCGCAGCTCGAGTCGTCCGCGCGCGCGCGTGAGGGGCAGATCGCCCCTACCTCGCCGTCGCTCTGGCGACTGTCGCGCGCCGACGGCGGCGTCGGTCCACCGCGGCCGCCGTGGTTCGCCGCGCCGGCGCAGCAGACCGCGGCCGACGCCGGCCTGTTCCCGCTCGACGTCCGGCGCCCGGGCGACCCCGGCTTCGAGCAGATCCGCGCCACCGCGGCGAACTGGTGGTCGGACCGCGCCGACTCCGACCGTGCGCAGCAGCGGCAGCAGGAGGAAGAGAGCATGCGCCGCATCGCGGAGTACTCGAGGCAGATCGGGGACTACCTCGGCGACGCGGCCGTGGACTTCGCTGCGGGGCTGCGCGACGGCCGCGAGATCGTCGGCCAGATCCTGCTCGACCTTGCTCGAGGCGGGACGCGCGAGGCGGTCGGCGCACTCACGAAGACCATCATCCAGAGCTTCGGATCGACCCGATGAGCTACCACGACGTCGAACTCCCCGACGACTTCCAGTACGGCTCCCAGTTCGGCGCCGGCTTCGCCACCACGCCGCAGGAGACCGCGAGCGGTCACCAGTATCAGATCGCGCGCCAGGCGGCCCCGAGGCACCGCATGCGGCTCCGCAAGGAACTGCTGGACCGGAACCAGCTGGCCGTGCTCAAGACGTTCGCGCTCGCGCGCCGCGGCGCGCTGCACACGTGGAAGGTGAAGGACTGGAGCGACTTCACGACGGCCGAGAACGGCACCGACGCGCCGACGAGCCTCGACGTCATCCTCGGCAGTGGCGACGGCTCCCGGCAGGCGTTCCAGCTCGTGAAGACGTACGCCGAGTCGGACCCCGGCGAGCTCGACCGCGTCATCGAGCTCCCGGTCGCGGCGACGCTGCTCGTCGCGGAGAACGGCACCCCCACCACCGCCTACACCCTGACCTCGCCCGGCGGGATCATCACGTTCAACACGGCCCCAGCCATCGGCGTCGTGGTCACCGCCGGCTTCGAGTTCCGCGTTCCCGTCCGGTTCGACCTCAGCGTCGACGAGTGGAACGCGCTGCGCGCCGACGACTTCAACATCTGGTCGCTCGCCGACCTGACCTGCAGCGAGGCGCTGAGCGAGGTCGAGTATCCGGAGCGCACGTTTCCGGGCGGCACGCAGCCCTGGGGCGCCGTCAGCGGCGACGTCTCGCTCTCCCTGGCGCAGGGCTCGCTCCACACAATCGCGCCCACGACGGCGATCAACGCCTTCCTGCCGGCGCCGCCGACGCTATTCCCCGGCGGGCTCGAGGTCCTCGCGCTGTCGGTGACGACCGGCGCCGCCGGCAGCGTGCAGCCGCGCGACGACGCCGGCAACGCCGTCGGCTCGCCGATCTCGGCCGGCAACGTCGTGCGCTTCGCCGCGGCGGTCTCCGGCGGAACCCTCACCTGGATCCGCTTCTGATGCCGCACACCGCCATGCACGAGCACTTCGGCGGCAGCCTGATGCGAACGATCGGCGCGTCCGAGCCGCTGCCGCTGCCGTTCAAGCCCGGCTGCGCACGGCTCTGCTACTACACCGCGAGCACGACCGGCCTGCAGGTGCAGACGCCGGACGCGCGCCGGCTGACGCCGGGCTCGCGGCCGCAGTACCTGGTCTGCTGCGACCCGGGCGGCGACGACATCGACGTCTACGACGGCTCCGGATCGCCGATCGACGCGCTGACCGGCGGCGAGTGCCTCGAGCTGATCCTGGCCGACAACGCCACCGCGGCCGGCACGTGGCTCGCCCGGAAGTTCACCTTCGCCGCCGGCACGCCGCTCGCGACCAACCGGCAGCCGCTCTCGTTCCGGTTCGACACGCCGCGGAACGACCTGGCCATGCTCTACCACGCCCAGGCCCATGGCTGGGACGGCGAGAGCCCGGTCGCGCTGATGGTCACGATCGGCGCCGGCGTCGTGATCGGGTCGAGCTCGTCGAACCCGGCCGACGCGGCGCTCTGGATCGGCGGCTTCCCGACCGGCTCGACCGTCGTGCTCATGCTCGAGGCGGGCTCCTACGTCTCGGGCCGCGGCGGCGCCGGCGGCCGCGGCGGCGACGCGCCGTCGGGGCTGCTCGCGATGAACGGCCTGCCCGGCGGCCTGGCGCTCTCGCTGGGCCACCCGACGGCGCTGGTCTCCTACGGCACGATCCAGGGCGGCGGCGGCGGTGGCGGTGG
>JAGQRB010000238.1 GCA_020425925.1 Planctomycetota bacterium | reverse complement strand
TCGGCGACGACCTGACGCGCTGGGAGTTCTGGTGGGAGTTCAACAAGGACCCGTTCATCCGCCTGCGCGAAGCGGTGCGGTCGGGCGGTCCGCAGACCGGTAGCGACGACTTCTATCTCGGCGCCGGTCGCAAGAGCGACGCCAAGGATTCGCTGCGTCCGACCGAGGAGCAGATCATGGGCGAGATCCTGCCGGCGCTGAAGCGCTCGCTGGACGACACCCTCGAACGCGACTTCGACATCATCAGCGCCTGCATGGTCGCGATGGCGAAGATCGGCAAGGACCACCCGGACTTCAAGCTGATCGACGTCTTCCGCAACCGCCTCAAGGCCAACAACCAGGAGATCCGCGAGACGGCCGCCGTCGCGCTCGGCATCTCCGGCGTGCGGCCCGACGACGCCGAGGCGCAGATGGAGCTGCTCGCCGGTCTCGTCGCCGACAACAAGCTCGGTCGCGACGTCAGCGAACAGGCCGAGGTCAACGAGCGCACCCGCTCGTTCGCGGCCTACGGTCTCGGCCTCGCGGCGTACAGCACGTCGAAGATCGAGCTCAAGCGCAAGGCGTTCGAGGCGCTGAAGCCGATCCTCGCGAAGGACAACACCAGCGGCCGCAACCTGCGCGTCTCCGCGATCCAGGGCATCAGCCTGCTGAACCTCAGCAGCCAGAGCGAGCCGGAGAAGCAGCTGCTGACCGAGGCGCTCGATCTGCTCGAGGACTACTACACGCGTTCGCTCGGCGCCGGTGATCAGCTGATCCAGGCGCACTGCCCGACCGCGATCGCCAAGCTGATCGGTCAGGACCACGAGCGCGTCGAGCACTACAAGGAGCTGTTCTCGCTCGGCCTGCAGCGCAAGGAGAAGATCAAGCGCCAGAGCCGCGAGATCCAGCAGTCCTGCGCGCTCGCGCTCGGCCAGCTCGTCCGCCCGAACGACGGCAAGGACAAGAAGGACAACCCGGACGCCGAGTACAGCAAGATCCTGCTCGACTCCTGGCACGACGCCAAGGACCAGCAGACCCAGTACTTCTCGATGCTGGCGCTCGGCCAGATCGGCGGCAGCGACAACCGCACCGCGATCCTCAAGGAGTTCGACAAGGCCAAGTCGCTCGAGAAGCCCTGGTGCGCGCTCGCCCTCGGCGTCTACTCGTTCTACAAGTACGAGGAGCAGAAGAAGGCGACCGGCTCGGTCGAGCGTGAGGACACGATCGGCCAGACGCTGTTCGACGCGTTCAAGTCGGAGAAGCAGCCGAACCTGCTGGCGGCCCTCGGCATCGCCATGGGCCTCAACCAGTACACCGACGCTGCCGACCGGATGCGCGACAAGATGCGCGAGACGGTCGCGCAGGAAGACCTCGCCGGCTACCTCTGCATCGGCCTCGCGCTGATGAACGACACCCGCTCGACGACCGACATCCGCGACGTCGTGCAGGAGTCGGTGCGCCGTCCCGACCTGCTGAAGCAGGCCGCGATCGCGCTCGGCAAGCTCGGCGACAAGAGCGTCGCCGACCTGCTGCAGAAGATGATGGCCGAGGAAGTCGGTGGCAACCTCGCCAAGCTGTCGGCGATCGCGTCGGCGCTCGGCTTCATCGGCGACCAGCGCTCGGTGGCGCCGCTGAAGAACATGCTGATCGACAGCAACCTGAGCCAGCTGTCGCGTGCGTTCGCGGCGGTCGCGCTCGGCGGTATCGCCGACAAGGAACTGCTGCCGTGGAACAGCAAGATCGCGGTCAACACGAACTACCGCGCCGCGGTCGAGACGCTGACGAACCGCACGTCCGGTATCCTGGACATCCTGTAGTCCAGATCGCCCGCCAGTCGGGCAACTGCCTGTCCCCAAAGAAGCCCGCGAGGTCCTGACCTCGCGGGCTTTTTCGTTGGTCGATCGCTCTGTCGATCGCTCTGCGCGCGTGCGACGCGTGCAGCACGGGCGGCGACTTGTCGGGAGTGCCGCGTAACAATCGCCCGACAAACGCGCTCGCAAGGCGCCATTTCGGCTTTGGCCCGCTGCTTGCTTTCGTGTTCCCCGGTGCCCGCTCACGCGTGACAGCGGCCGCGACGCGGCCAAAGGAACACGACATGAAGACTCTGACGATCGGCCTCTGCTGTCTCACCAGCATTCTCGCGTGGAGTGCGCCGGTCCTCGCCCACGGCGGTCAGTACCGCGGGCCCGGCGACGTCGTGCCGCCGGGTGGCGGCGGCCGTGGCAGCGGCGCCGGCGGTCCGACCACCGGCGGCCCCGGTGGTCCCTCCGGTCCGGGACCTGGCGGTCCCGTCACGCC
>JAGQRB010000237.1 GCA_020425925.1 Planctomycetota bacterium | reverse complement strand
GGCCGCGAGGTCGGCCCGTGCTGCGACCGCGTCCGCATCGGCGGCGGCGGCGGTGAGATCGGCAGCCGTCGCCTCTTCGGCGGCGCGCAGATAGGCGGCCTCGAGCTCCGCGCGCGCGGCCTCGCGCCGCTCGCGTGCGGCGTCGGCGCGGCCCCACCCCCCGACCGGCAGCCGCAGTGTCGCCATCCACTCGAGCGGGTTGCCGTTGAGCGGGATCTCCGGGCCGATCGCGAACGTCGGATACTGGGCGGCGACCGCGGTGCGGAACGCGCCGTCGGCGACCCGGAAACGCGCCAACGCGAGCGCGAGGTCGGGCCGCGTCAGCAGCGCCGCGTCGGTGTGCGGCGCCGATGTCCCGTTCGGCGACGGCACGAGCGTCACCTCGGCCGCGTCCGGCAGCGCGAGCAGGCGTCGGAAGCGCGCGCGGTTGCGATCGCGTTCGGCGGCGATCGTCGCGCGCTCGGCGGCCGCGGCCGAACGCGCCGCGCGGACGATGGCGGCGTCGACGACCGAGGCCAGACCGGCGCGTTCGAAGGCGTCGGTATCGACCTCGACCGCCGGCGGCTCGAGCCCGGTCAGCACGGCTTCGACCGCGAACACCTCCGCCAGCTCCGCGGCGACCCGCCAGCGCCGGTTCGCCAACTCGACAACCGCGGCCGCGGCCTCACGGTCGAGCAGTTCGTTCGCCGCGCCGCGCGGTCCGAGATCGAGCAGCGCGATCGGGTCGACCATGACCGCGAGCGTGTCGACGTGGCTGCGGTACTGCCCGAGCACGTCGAACGGTGCGAGGTCGGCACCGGCGGCGCGGGCGCGGGCCGTGAGCGCACGCAGTTCGGGGTTCTGATCGAGCGCGGCGGCGACGGCCCGGTCGAACGTGAATCGGCCGCCGTCGCGCGTGGCGACCTCGGCGGCGACGGTCTGCACGTCGGCGTCGTCGGCGACATAGGTGACGCAGCTGCTGACGAGCAGTGCGCCGAGAACGACGGATTGTCTGTACATGACGGAACCTGCGGTGACGGAACGGTGGCGAGCGCGCGCTCGCCGCCTATTCCCGCAGGATCGTGGTCGCCAGCAGGCTCGTCGTCCGATCGACGCGCGGCGGGCCGGTGTCGTGGCCCTGGAAGCGCGCGGCGCGCGCCGAACTCGCGAACGGAGCGAGCGACGGCGGGATCGCGGCGTGGCCGGGCGTCAGGTCCGGCACGGTCACCGGTTGCGGCAGTGGGCCCTCGTCGATGTCGATCGCCAGATCGACGCAGCAGCCAGCGCAACCGTCGGCGCGGTTCTCGACCTTGCCGCGATCACGCTGCGGCGCGTGCTTGTGGGCGCAGCAGGCGCAGGCGTGTTCGGACGGCGCCGACGCTTCGACCGGAGTTGCGACCGCGATGGCCACCGGCTGCGGTCGGCATTTGCCGGTGGTGCACACCGACCAGTGCGTGTGCGGCCCGATCAGCGCGAGTGTCATCAGCAGCCAGATCGCGATCTGGACAGGCCGCTGCAGCAGGCGGGGTCGCGGGCGGGTCACTCTGGGTCCATCGAAGTGTCGGGTGCTCCGACTGGAACAGATTGGGACCCGGTGGGTTCCGGGTCAAGTCGACCGTCGGTCCGAACCGGGTCCGAACGGGCTAGGATGCGGCCCGCATGGCTCGTTCCCTCCGCCGGTCGTCCGCACTCGCCGCGCTCTCGCTCTCGCTCGCGGCGCCCGCCCAGGTCCCGAGTCCGACCGATTTCCTCGGCCACGAGATCGGCGCCGACTTCCGGCTGTGCAACTACTCCGACATGGTGCGCTACTTCCGCGCCGTCGAGTCCGCGAGCGATCGCGTGCGACTGGTCGACATCGGCGCCACGAGCTACGGCCAGCGCATGCTGATGGCGGTCATCAGCGCACCGGCGAATCTCGCGCGGCTCGATCGGCTGCGCGAGATCTCCCGCTCGCTCGCGCACGGCCGCGGCGTCGACGCATCGACGGCGCGCGGGCTCGCCGACGAGGGCCGGGCGTTCGTCTGGATCGACGCCGGCCTGCACGCCAGCGAGGTGATCGCCGGACAGAACATCATCGAGCTGGTCTGGCAGATGGGCTCACGCGACGACGCCGAGGTACGCCGCATCCTCGACGAGGTCGTGTTGCTCGCCTGCCCGGTCAACCCGGACGGCTACGAGCTCGTCGCGAACGCCTACCGCGCGACCCGCAGCACCGCGATCCCGGTGCTCTACCAGCGCTGGGTCGGGCACGACAACAACCGCGACTACTACGCCTGCAACCAGCTCGAGACCTGCAACGTGTCCCGGGTCTTCTTCGACACCTGGTGTCCGCAGATCGTCTACAACCATCACCAGTCGGCGCCGCGCGGCACGATCATGTTCACGCCGCCGTTCCGCGATCCGCTCAACTACCAGGTCGATCCGATGGTCGCGCGCGGCATCGAGCTGGTCGCCGCGCACATGAATGCGCGCTTCGCCTACGAGGGCAAGCCCGGGATCATCAGCGAGAGTGGCGCGCCGTACTCGGGCTGGTGGAACGGTGGTCTGCGGACCGTGAACTACTTCCACAACGTCATCGGCATCCTCACCGAGGCGTTCGGGCGACCGGAGCCGACCGAGATCGTGCAGAACATCGGTCGCCGGCTGCCGAGCGGCGACTATCCGGATCCCGTGCCGACGCAGACGTGGCACGCGCGCAGCACGATCGAGTACATGCAGACCGCGAACTTCGCGATCCTCGACTACGCGGCGCGCTACCGTCGCGAGCTGCTGCACGGCATCTGGACGATGGCGGTTCGCTCGATCGAGCGTGGCAGTCGCGATCACTGGACGCCGACTCCGCGCCTGGTCGCGGCGGCAGAGGCGCGCGAGGAGCCCGCGACCGCATTCGCCGATCCGGCGCTGCGCGACGCGCGGGCGTTCGTGCTGCCTCGCGACCAGGCCGACTGGGCCGCCGCCTGCCGTCTGGTCCGGGCGCTGGCCCGCAGCGGCGTCGAGGTGCAGCGCGCCACCGCGGCGTTCGTCGTCGACGGCGTCGAGCAGCCCGCGGGCTCGTTCGTCGTGCAGGCGGCACAGGCCTACCGGCCGCACGTGATGGACATGTTCGAGCCGCAGTGGCATCCCGACGACCTGCGCGACGGCAAGCCGGTGCCGCCGTACGACGCGGCCGGCTGGACGCTGGCATTGCAGATGGGCGTCGACGTGGTCCGCAGCCGCGATGCGCTCGCCGGTCCGTTCGAACCGCTTGCCGACGCCGAAGCGCTCGGGGCGGGTGCGTTGCCGTCGGCGGCCGCGGGCTACGCGCTCGATCCGCGCGACAGCCACACGTTCGTCGCGGTCAACCGGCTGCTGGCAGACGGCGGTGCGGTCGAATGGTCGCCGCGCGGCCACTACTTCGTCCGCGCGACGCCGCGCGCAACCGAGCTGCTCGGTAGTCTCGCCGGGACGATGGCGCTCGCCGCGCGGCCGCTGTCGGCCGAGACCCGGGAGGCGCGCACGCCGGTCGAGCGTGCCCGACTCGGGTTGTTCGACGGTTTCGGCGGCCACATGGCGACCGGCTGGGATCACTGGCTGCTGCGCGAGTTCGGTTTTCCGGTCCGGCCGGTGTTCGGCGAACGCGTCCTTGCCGGCGCGCTGCGCGCGGATTTCGACGTGCTGGTGTTCCATACCGGACTGCCGGGTCCGCGCGATCTCGACGGTGCGATGCGGCGACGCAATCCGCCGAAGATCGCGGAGCTGCGGGCGGCGCTGCCGCCGTTCGAGGACTGGACCGATCTCGAGGCGCGCGATACGCGGCTGACCGGCGATGCGCTGCCTGCGGTCCGCGAGTTCGTCGAGTCCGGCGGCACGCTGCTGGCCCTCGGCAGCGAGTGCGCCAAGGTCGTGAAGCACTTCGGTCTGGAGGTGAAGGTCGGGACGTACGTGACCGACGAGTCGGGCGAACGTGCGACGACGCGCGAGGAGTTCTACTGCCCGGGCTCGCTGCTCGCGGTCGAGGTCGACACCGCCCACGAACTCGCGCGCGGTTGTTCGAGCGAGCTCGCCGCGGTCGTCGGGAGCCGCTCGGTGATCCTCGAGGCGGCGCCGCCGCTCGAGGTCGTCGCGCGCTACCGCGCCGACCCGCTGCTGTCGGGTTGGTTGCTCGGTGCCGAGCACCTCGCCGGCAAGGCCGCGGTGGTCTGCGCACCGGTCGGCAAGGGCCGCATCGTGCTCTACGGCGCCGACGTGACCTATCGCGGTCAACCGCTCGCGTCGTTCAAGCTGCTGTTCAACGCGCTGCTCACCGCGGCGGACCGACGCTGACTTCGGGTGGACCGGGTCGAGAGCTTCGCCCCGATCGCGTCGCGCCGCGCGCGGATCCTGGTGCTCGGCAGCATGCCGGGAGTGCGCTCGCTGGCCGCGGGTCAGTACTACGCGCATCCCCAGAATGCGTTCTGGCCGATCGTCGGTGCGATCTGTGGCTTCGATCCACAGGCGTCCTACGGCCGGCGGACGCAGGCGCTGCGACGCGCCGGGATCGCGCTGTGGGACGTGCTGCAGAGCTGCGAACGCGCCGGCAGCCTCGACTCGGCGATCGTCGGCGCGACCGTTCGGGTGAACGACTTCGCGGGGTTCCTGCGCGTGCACCGCAAAGTCCAGGTCGTGCTCTGCAACGGCGCGACCGCTCATGCGGAGTTCGAACGACGCGCTCGACCGCTGCTCACCGAGCTCGGTCGTGAGATCCCGAGCGTGCGACTGCCGTCGACGAGTCCTGCGAACGCGTCGATGTCGCGCGCGGCCAAGCTCGCGATCTGGCAACGCGAGCTCGGGGTTCGGCTCGCGTAGGCGACTGCCGCTGCCGACGCTTAGCTGCGCTGCGCCGGCATCCGCGCCGACCAGCCGGGCTCGCGTGCCTTCGCGAGCCAGGCCGAACAGAGCTCGAGCAGCGCGCGGCCGCCGATCGGCTTGGTCGCGCACTCGTCGCAGCCGGCGTCGATACACTCGTTGCGCGCATCGCCCATCGCGTGAGCCGTCAGCGCGATGATCGGCACTCCGAGCCCCATCTCGCGCAGCCGGCGCGTAGCGCTGTAGCCGTCGAGGATCGGCATCTGCATGTCCATCAGGACGAGATCGAACGGCCGCGGGTCGGCGAGGCCGAGGTCGGGGCGGCCGTCGACGCAGAACTGCTCGATGCCGGCCAGACCGTTCTCGGCGATCGCGACCTCGGCGCCGCCCTTGCGCAGGATGTGACCGAACAACCGCTGGTTGTCCTTGCCGTCCTCGACCAGCAGGATGCGACCATCGAGGTTCGACAGCTCGCTCTTGGCCTTGGCGCGTTCGGGTGCCTTCGCGGTCACGATCTCCGCCGGCACCGAGAGCCGGAACGTGCTGCCGGTGCCGAGCTCGCTGGTGCAGGTGATGTCGCCACCGAGCAGGTTGGCGATCTGCTTGCTGATCGCGAGGCCGAGCCCGGTGCCGCCGTGGCGACGCGACATGCTGGCGTCGACCTGGGCGAACGGTCGGAACAGGTCGCTCATCCGCTGCGGGTCGATGCCGACGCCGGTATCGATGACCTCGCAGACCAGCTCGTTCGGCAGCTTCCGCATCCGCGCGCGGATCGTGACCTTGCCGGTCTCGGTGAACTTGATCGCATTGCCGACCAGGTTGAGCAGGATCTGTCGCATCCGGTAGGGATCGGTGCGCACCCGGGCCGGCAGCTTCTGAGCGTCGAGCTCGAGCTCGATGCCCTTGTCGCGCGCCTTGATCTGCAACAGCTCGACGATCTCCTCGAGCATGTCGCTCGGCGAGAACTCGGCGAGGTCGACCTCCATCGTGCCGGCCTCGACCTTGGCGAGGTCGAGGATCTCGTTGACGAGATCGAGCAGATGACGCGCGTTCCGCAGGATCGTGCGGGCGGTGTCGCGAGTCGAAGGCGACAGGTCCTCGTCCTCGCAGACGACTTCGGTGTAGCCGATGATCGCGGTCATCGGCGTGCGCAGCTCGTGGCTCATGTTCGCCAGGAACTGCGACTTCACCTGCGACGCGGCCTTGGCGCTGACCGCGGTGTCCTCGAGACCGGCCATGGCCTCGAGCAGGCGGTCCTTCATCAGTTCCATCGTGCGCGCCAGGGTGCCGATCTCCCCGGAGCCGGAGGGAATCACGACCTCGAGGCTGCCTTCGGCGATCGCGCGGGCGCTGCGCTCGAGGCGCAGGATCGGACGCGCCACCAGCCGCGAGGCGATCAGGCCGCCGAGCAGCAGCAGCACGACGACGACGCCGGCGTGGGTGAGCGTGCTCGCGACCAGGGCTCTGGCCGGGGCCTCGTAGGACTCGGCGGTGTGCCACACCATGACCTGCCAGCGCAGGCTGCCGACCGGTACCGTCATCGCGTAGCCACTGGCGACCCTCGACCCGCCTGGCGGGAACCACTTGATCGGGGCCACGGCCGCGGTGCCGTCGGCCTCGGGGACGTCGATCCGGGCGTTGCCGAAGTTGTGCTCCGGCGAGCGCACGTCCGCCACGACCCGACCGCGGTCGTCGAGCAGGACGATGGTGGAATCGGCGTCGATCGGCGTGCGGCCGAGGACGCGCTCGAGCCTGCCGCTCTCGAGCACGAGTCGCAGCATGCCGAGGAACTCGCCGGAGTCGCTGCGCACCGCGCTGGCGAACACCAGCACCGGCATCGGCGTGTCGACCCACTCCGCGTGTCCGCTCCACGGACCGCCGCCGGCCGCGACCAGGCGGAAGTAGTCGTGATGGTCCTCGTTCTTGTCGATCGCCGCCGAGTACGAGTCGAGCACACAGCGCCCGAAGCGATCGAGCAGGCCGCAGGCGATCGCACCGTCGCCGTCGCGCGCGCGCAGGTTGTTCAGCAGGTCGAGCGCCGCGGGCGATCCGGCCTCGCCGCCGAGGAACGCGCGCAGCGTCGGAATCGCGGCAAAGCCGGCAACCTCGCCGAGACGATGCGTCAGGTAGCCGTCGAGGCGGGCGGCAGTGGTCTCGGCGCCCGACCGCGTCCGGGCCGCTGCCGTCTCCTGCAGCGCCGCCGCGGCGCGGTCGTGCGAGACCACCAGCAGGGCCGTGGTCGGCAGCAGCGTGACCAGCCCGAGGGTGGCCATGATCCGGGTGGCGATCCGCACTCTGGGTCGGATATCGACCGGACCGGGAGCCGAGCCGTTCCGGTCCGCGAGGGCGCGATGCCAGTGCGGGTTGCCGCGCCGCCGCCGCGGGTCGGCTACGGTGCGCCTTCGGTCATCAGGCGCGCTACCCGGCGTGCGAACGCGCCCGGATCGCTCGGCAGGGCACCTTCGGCGACCAGCGCCTGATCGTAGAGCAGCGCCGACCACTCGGCGAAACGCTGCTCGTCGGTCATCGACTCGAGGCGCTGGATGACCGGATGGTCCGGGTTGATCTCGAGGATGCGCTGCTGCTTCGGGATGTCGTGGCCGGCCTCACGCAGCAGGCGCTCCTGATGGCCGCTCATCCCCGACTTGTCCGCGACCAGACAGGCCGGCGAGTCGGTGAGCCGGTCGGTGACGCGCACCGTCTTGACGTCGTCGGCCAGCGCCTTGCCGAGCCGCTCGAGCACGGGAGCGAGCGCCTTCTCCTTCTCCTCCTTGGCCTTCTTCTCTTCGTCGGACTCGGGCAGGTCGAGCGCGCCCTTGGCTGCCGAGACCAGCGGCTTGCCGTCGAACTCGCGCAGTGCGTCCACGACCCACTCGTCGATCGGGTCGGTCATGAACAGCACTTCGAATCCGCGCTTCTTGAGGGCCTCGATGTGAGGGCTCGACTTCGCTGCCGCCAGCGAATCGGCGGCGACGTAGTAGATCGCCGTCTGCTCGGCCGGCATGCGGCCGACGTAGTCGCCGAAGCTGCAGCGAGCCTCGTCATCCTGTGTGCTGCGGAAGCGCAGCAGCGCGGCCAGCCGATCGCGGGCGTCGACCTCGTGGTACACGCCCTCCTTGATCGCGCGACCGAACTGCTTCCAGAACAGTTCGTAGCGGTCGACCTTCCGGGTCTCGCCCTCGACCTCGCGCTCGGTCTCGCCCTCGGCGGCGAGCTCCTCGAGCAGCGTCAGCGTCTTGGCGACTACCTGCTTGCGGATGAAACGCGTCGTCGCGTCCTTCTGCAGGATCTCGCGCGAGACGTTCAACGGCAGATCCTCGCTGTCGACCACGCCGCGCACGAATCGCAGCCACTCCGGGACGATCTCCTGCGCGTCGTCCATGATGAACACGCGCTTCACGAACAGCCGGACCCCGGAGTGCTTGCGCTCGCCGAAGTCGAACGGCGCCTGCGACGGCACGAACAGCAGTCCGGTGAGCTCGTGTGTGCCCTCGATACGGAAGTGGGTCCACGCCAGCGGATCGGCCCAGTCGTGTGACAGCGCCTTGTAGAACTCGCGATACTGCTCGTCCTCGACCTCGGCCTTCGGGCGGGTCCACAGCGCACTGGCGGCGTTGAGCTTGATCCACTCGCGCTCCGTCTTCTGCTCGTCGCCCTCGCCGGTCTTGCGCTCGACCTCCATCCGGATCGGCCAGCGCACGTAGTCGCTGTACTTGCGCACGGTCTCGCGCACCGGCCATTCCTCGAGGTATTCCTTGGCGTCGTCCTTGAGGTGGAGGACGACTTCGGTGCCGTGCGAGGCCCGCTCGGCCGGTCGCACCTCGAAATCGCCCTTCGCCTGGCTCTCCCACTCCCAGGTCTCGTCGCTGCCGGCCTTGCGCGAGATCACGCGCACCGAGTCGGCGACCAGGAACGCCGAGTAGAAGCCGACGCCGAACTGCCCGATCAGCGTGATGTCCTTCTTCTGCTCCGCCGACAGCGATTGCGCCAGCTTCTTGCTGCCCGAGCGCGCAATCGTGCCGAGATTGCCGATCAGCTCGTCCCGCGTCATGCCGATGCCGTTGTCGCGGATCGTCAGCGTGCCGGCAGCCTGGTCGCGCACGATCTCGATGCCGAGTTCGGTGTCCTCCGCCAGCAGGCCGTGCTCCGTGAGCGCGCGGAAGCTCAGCTGATCGATTGCATCTGCCGCATTGCTCACGAGTTCGCGCAGGAAGACCTCTCTGTGCGAATAGAGCGAGTTGACGACGAGCGAGAGGACCTCGTTGACCTCGGCCTGGAAGACGTGTCGCTCGGAAGTTGCTGCCATATGTCTGTTCGGATTGGAAAACGACGCGTCGGCAGGATTACGACCGCGCCGGTGCGGTTCAAGGGTAAGCTGGGGCCGCGCTGGTGCCGCCATGATCTTCCTCGACAGCTCGGGCTTCTACGCGCTCGTGAGCCTCATCATGCAGGCCGCGATGGCGGCGATCCTCGTCGCGTACTTCTGGATCATGCCGGCGCAGGAGGCGCCCTGGATCCAGCGCCTGAGGATCGCGTTCGGAGCCTACACGATCGCCCTCACGGCGATCTCGGTCCGTTTCATCCTGGTGTTCCAGGAGGCGTCGCTCGCGAGCTGGCTCGAGGAAGGGCAGCCACTGACGGTTTGCCTCTATGGCGTGTATCTCGCCGGCAAGTGCGTTTTCTTGTGGTACCTGGTCGGCGGCATCGCGAGCCTGCGCGATCGCGCGTGGCCGGCCGGCCCGTCATGGCAGCTGGGACTGATCCTGCTGGTGGCGGTGGCTGTGGTCGTCGCGAATCCCGCGATCGAGGGCATCCTGCTGTTCCAGTCGCCGCTCGCCGCGGTTGCGTTCTTCTACGCGGCGGGTCTGCTCTGGCCCGTGCGCCGTGGCTGCGTCGACGTCGTCCGCTGGCTCGCGGCATTCGTGCTGTTGGTCGGCGGCTTGCTGTGGCTGC
>JAGQRB010000236.1 GCA_020425925.1 Planctomycetota bacterium | reverse complement strand
TGGCGCACGGTGGCGCATGACGCGCTGGACCGAGTTCCTGGCCCGGTTGCGCGGTGACGGCGGCGACCGCGACCGCCAGCGCTGGCTCGCGATCCTCGCGCTCAACCGCCAGCTCGCGGCGGCCGAGGGTCGCAAACAGGTCTTGACCGTGCTGGTCGACGAGGCGGTACGGTTGTTCGGTGCCGAGCGCGGCTTCCTGGTGACGGTGCGCGACGAGGCGCCCGGTTTCCGGGTCGAGGTCGCGCGCAGTCTCGATCGCGAGCCCGTCGGCGGTGCCGAGCGCAAGCTCTCGCGCACCGTGCTGGCGCGCGGACTGGCCGGCGACGGCGTATTCAGCGAGGACGCGCAGGAGGGTGAGCTCGGCGCGGCGCAGAGCGTCGCGGACCTGCGGCTGCGCTCGGTGCTCTGCATGCCGCTGCGGGCCGGCGATCGCGTGCTCGGTTGCCTCTACCTCGACCATCGCTTTCAGGCCAACGCGTTCACCGACGGCGACCTGCCCTGGCTCATGGCGTTCGCCGATCAGGGCGCGATCGTCGTGCACCTGCACGATCTGCTGGCCGAGAATCGGGCCCAGGCCGAGCGGCTCGCGACCCAGAACCGCTCGCTGCGCGCCACCGTCGAGGCGCAGGCCGAGGCGTTGGCGACGCCGGCCGAGCGGCTGACCCGCGCGGCCCTGCGGCACGAGTTCCCGCGCATCGTCGGTGGGTCACCGGCGCTGCTGCGCGATCTGCAGGTGCTCGACCGCGTCGTCGACACCGAGCTGCCGGTGCTGCTCACCGGCGAGAGCGGCACCGGCAAGGAGCTCGCGGCACGGGCGCTGCACGAGCTCGGCCCGCGCCGGAACGGCGAGTTCGTCGCGGTCAACGTGGCGGCGATCAGCGGCAGCGTGCTCGAGAGCGAGCTGTTCGGCCACGAGAAGGGCGCGTTCACCGGTGCCGACCGCGAGCGCCAGGGCCTGCTGCGCCGCGCGAACGGCGGCACGCTGTTCCTCGACGAGCTCACCGAGATGCCGATCGAGCTGCAGGCCAAGCTGCTGCGCGTGCTCGAGCAACGCCGTATCCGACCGGTCGGCGGCGATCGCGAGTTCGAGCTCGACGTGCGGGTCGTCGCCGCCACCAACCGCGACCCGGCGCAGGCAGTGCAGGGGGGTGCACTGCGCGAGGACCTCTACTTCCGGCTCGCGGTCGTGACGGTGAACCTGCCGCCGCTGCGCGAACGGCCAGACGACATCCTGCCGCTCGCCGAGCACTTCCTCGCCGAGCACGCAGCAGCGCACGGCACGCCCGTTCGGCGACTGGCGCCGGAACTCGCCGCCGCGCTCCGCACCCGCCGCTGGCCCGGCAACGTGCGCCAGCTCCGCAACGAGCTGCAGCGGCTGTTGGCGCTCGACGAGAGCCCGGTGCTCGGCACCGCAGCGCTGCTGCCCGAGGATCCGGCGCTGCCGGCGACGTCGGAGGCGGTCGGGCCGGGCACGTTGTCGCTGGCCGAGCTCGAACGCTGGGCGATCGAGCGGGCGCTGGCCGCCGCCGATGGCAACAAGGCCGAGGCGGCGCGGCTGCTCGGGATCGGCAGGCGCACGCTCTACGACAAGCTCGGGCGCTCGGGTTGAGCTCCGGCGGGTGTGCGAAACCCGCACACGGTGCGGGAGTCGCACGCCGAAGGGCCTCGGGTGTCCATTCCCAACACACTTTGAGACAGGGTGTTGCGATTGTCGATTCGACGGTACCGGGTTTGCTCTCGAACCGGCGATGTCGTCCCGATTGCCAGTCTGCCAACGGACCGCCGGCGTGCTCACCGCCTGCGTGCTCGCGGCCGGGCTGGCGGCGCAGGCCGGTTCGAGCGGACGGGCCGGTTCGAGCGGACGGGCATCCGCGCGTGGCCCGAACGCCGCGCCTCGACTGGCGGACAGCATCGAATCGCCGTTGCTCTACCTGGGGCTGGGTCCAACGAGTGGGGGAGCTGGGTCGCCGAACGCCTCGGCCGGCGACGCCGGTCACGCCGCGGTGCGGGCTCTGCTCGCAGACCCGGCGTTCGACAAGCTGCTCGGCGGCGACAGCCGCTCGCTCTCGCTCGGCGTCGTACGCGGCGTGTTGGCGCGCAGTTCCGGTGAGATCGAGATCGCGCTGACCGGCGTCGTGCCTGGCGTCGGTCAACCGTTGTTGGTGCTGCGCGCACAGCTCGAACCACAGCAGGTCACGACGCTAGGCAACGTGCTGCACGGTTCGCCGCTGCCCGGGGCTGGCGGCACGCGTCGGCTCGCCGACGACCACCGTACGCTCGGCGGCACGCAGACCTACGCGATGTTGCGTGCCGACGGCAGCCAGGCCGTCGGGCCGGGCGAGCAGGTCGAGCTCGCGCTGGTCGGCAGCGACCTCGTGATGACCAACGACACGACCGCGATGGAGGAACTGCTCGCGCCGCGCGAGGGAACCTCAGCGAACCGGCGCGTGCTGTCGACCGACCGACGCTTCCTGGATCTGCAGCGTCGCATCGCGGCCCCGAGCGGGTCGCTGGTGATCTACGGCGACTGGGAACGGCTGAGTCGGCGGTTGCAGTCCGGTGACGAGAACGGCCTGCCGGCCCATCTCGTGCGCTGGTCCGGTCTCGGCTCGGCGCGCAGCATCATGGCGGCACTCAGCGCCAAGCCGGCCGGTGCGGAGGTCGCGCGCGACAACGACAGCGGCGGTGAGCTTGCCGGCGGCGAGTTCACCGCGACGCTGCTGCTCGATTTCGAACGCGAGCCCGTGGACCGTCCGCGGCCCGACATGCCGCGCCCGCGGCTCGACATGCCCGGTATCGACGGCTGGTTCGCGTCGGCACTGTCGGTCCCCTCGAGCCGCTTGGTGCGCGACCTGCCCGGTGGCGGTCTCGGCGGCCTCGTGCTGGCGGTCGATCTGCGCAGCGTCGCATCGCGCTCGGTGCGCGGTGCCGATCTGCTGCGTCAGCTGCGGGCGTCGTTCGAGGACTTCGGTCTCGACTTCGAGCGCAACGTGCTGTCCCGGCTCGGTGAGCGCGGCACCATGCAGCTGCTCTTCCGGCAGGCGGGTGAGGACGTGGCGGCGCCGACCGAGATCGAGTCGATCTACTCGGTGCGGGCGCGCAGTCGCACCGCGGCGAGCGATCTGTTCACCGATCTGCGGCGCGCCGCGGAGCAGCACGGTCTCGGCCGCGTGGTCGCGGGCCGCGATCGCCCGAGCAAGAGCACGGTCGACGTGCTCGAACTGCGCCGGACGCCGAAGGACAAGCCGGTCTGCGTCGCCGTTCAGGGCGACACCGTGCTCGTCGCGTTCGATGCGGCGACCGTCGACGCGTTCCTCGAAGAGCTGCGCGGCGCCTCGAAGCAGCGCGGCAAGCGCCAGGGTGTCGTCACGCGCATCGTCGAGAAGAACGGCGGCCGCGACGTCACCGGGCTCTTCGACCTCGATTTCACGCCGTGGTTCGACCACTTCCGGCGGTTGCTCGCAGCGCAGGACGCGCCGATCGACCTGTCGGGCATCCCATCGCGGCACGTCGGCTATCTCGACCTCCTTCCGCGCGAAGGCGGCACCTTGATCCGGATCTGTGTGCTCTCCTCGCGTTAGCACGTAGTCCGGTTCGGCTCTTTTCCATTCTCTACGCATTCGGCAGCAACGTCGCGCCTCCGCGCGGCGCGGTTGCCGCGGATGCATGGAAGGTGCTCGGCAACCGTCACCCACGATCTGGGGCAGGCAGGGTGGTGGCCGCGGGGCTTCCGCGTGTGTTGCGCGGACCATGCATCCGATCCTTCTCGAGTGCATGGCCGGGGGGCCAGGGCTCGCTGTTTCGACAGTCTGGGGCAGGCAGGAACGGCGACTCGGGCATTCCGCGCAAGTTGCGTGGGCGGCCATGCACTCCATCTCATTGAGACCGGGGGCTCCGTCACGAGGACAGGCGTGGCGGGGTTTCCGGCTTCTCTTCAGGGGCGCTGCGGAGCAGCGCCCCTGAAGAGAAGCCTCGCTTGTCGTCGCCGCTGGGCGATGCATACGCCGCGGGGGTTGGCCCGTTGGCGCCCGCACGCGGCGACGGGTGGGCGCTTCGCGCCCGGGCCGCGCTTCGCGCGCGGAGAGGCCGCGCTTCGCGCGAGCCTGGGGCGAGTAGGCGGGGCCGCGCTGCGCGCGAGCCTGGGGCGAGTAGGCGGGGGGCCGCGCTGCGCGCGAGCCGAGGGGCGAGGAATCCGGGGGCGTGGCGGGCATGATCGTGGGTATGTTCCTCGCCCTGGATCAAGGTACGACGAGTAGTCGGGCGCTTGTGTTCGATCGGGATGGTGGTGTGGTCGGTCGGGGGCAGTGTGAGTTCGAGCAGCACTTTCCGGCGCCGGGGTGGGTCGAGCACGAGCCGGGGGACATCGTGGAGAGTCAGTTGGCGGCGGCGAGGGCGGCGATCGGGATGGCGGGGCAGCCGGCGATCGCGGCGGTGGGGATCACGAACCAGCGCGAGACGGTCGTGGTGTGGGATCGGGCGAACGGGCGACCGGTGCATCGGGCGATCGTGTGGCAGGATCGGCGGACGGCGGGGGTGCTCGGCGGGCTTGCGGAGCACGGGGAGTTGGTGCGGGCGCGGACGGGGCTGTCGCTCGATCCGTACTTCAGCGCCGCGAAGATCGCCTGGATCCTCGATCGGGTGGATGGGGCGAGGGCGCGTGCCGAACGCGGTGAGCTCGCGGCCGGAACGGTCGACTCGTGGCTGCTGTGGTCGCTGACGGGCGGCGAGGTGTTCGCGACCGATGCGACGAACGCGTCGCGCACGTGTCTGTTCGATCTCGGGAGTGGCGATTGGAGCGACGAGCTGTGCGCGATCTTCCGGGTGCCGCGGGCGTGCCTGCCCGAGGTGCGCGCTTCGGCGGCGGACTTCGGCACGGCGGTGGGATCGGGCTGGCCGCTGCGTGCGGTGCTCGGCGACCAGCAGAGCGCGCTGTTCGGTCACGGCTGTATCGCGGCGGGCGACACCAAGTGCACCTACGGCACGGGCGCGTTCGCGCTGACGAACGCGGGCGGCACGCGGCCCGAGACCGCGCCCGGTGTGCTCGCGACCGTCGCCTGGCGGCTCGGCGACGCGACCACGTTCGCCCAGGAAGGCAGCGTGCTGGTCTGCGGCGCCGCGATCCAGTGGCTGCGCGACCAGCTCGGCATCGTGCAGCGTGCCGACGAGACCGAGGCGCTGGCGCGTTCGGTGTCCGACAGCGGCGGCATCGTGTTCGTGCCCGCGTTCGCCGGCCTCGGCACGCCGCACTGGGATCCGAGCGCGCGCGGCGCGATCCTCGGCCTGACCCGCGGCACGACCAAGGCCCACCTCGCCCGCGCCGCGCTCGAGGCGCTGGCGCTGCAGGTCGACGACATGCTCACCGCGATGGGTGGCGAACGGGCCGAGCTGCACGTCGACGGCGGCGCGGCGGGCAACGGCTTGTTGCTCGAGCTCCAGGCCGCGTTGCTCGGCGCCCCGGTCGTGCGCCCGGCGCTGCTCGAGGCGACCGCGTTCGGCGCGTTCCGCATGAGCCTGCTCGGCGCGGAGGTGTGTCGCGATCTCGCCGAGCTGCCGGCGTTGCCCGGCGATCCCACGGTCGTGCCGCCGCCGAGCGACCTCGACGTCACCGAGCTGCGCGAGCGCTGGGCGAAGGCGCTGCCGCGGACGCGCGGCTGGGCCTGAGGCGCTGGGCCTCAGAGCGATCCGACGGTCAGCCGCAGTCCGTTCGAACTCGCGAGCTGCGTCAGCACACCGGCGGTGAGTTCGGCCGCGAGCACCTGGTGGTGCAGCACGATTCCGGCGAGCGCGGGAGTGTTCGGCAGT
>JAGQRB010000022.1 GCA_020425925.1 Planctomycetota bacterium | reverse complement strand
CGCGTTCGAACGGGGCGGTCGGCCGGTCCGGCGGGCCGCGGACGTCGGCGCCCTGCTGCGCGAGGCCGTCGACCTCGCGGGCGCCGGCTCCCACATGCGGATCGATCTCGACGTCCCGCCGGATCTCTGGCTCGCCGAGGTCGACCACGGGCAATTCGGCCAGGTCGTCAGCAACCTGATCATCAACGCACAGCAGGCAACCTCGGCGGGTGGCCGACTGCGGATCCGGGCATCGAACTTCCGCGGTGACCCGATGACGGCGACGTCCGGCGCCGGCCAGCGCCACGTCCGCATCGACTTCACCGACAACGGTGTCGGCATCCCGGACGATGTCCGCGACCACGTCTTCGATCCGTACTTCACCACCAAGGTCGGCGGCAGCGGACTCGGCCTGGCCACGGCGTTCGCGATCTGCCGAAATCACGGCGGCGCACTGTCCTTCCGCTCACGCGTCGGCGCGGGCACGGAGTTCCGCGCGTTCTTCCCCGCGTCGAACGCGACCAGTGTGCCAGCGGAGCCGACAACCGCGGCCGAGCCGAGCGGCGAAGGCGCGATCCTCGTGCTCGAGGACGACGCTCCGATCCGTGACATCTACCGACGCATGCTCGAGCGTTGGGGGTTCCGCGTCGAGACCGTCGCCGACGGCGAGCAAGCCGTGGCGCTGCACTCGTCGCACCTGCGCGACAATACGCCGTTCGACCTCGTCATCGTCGACCTCACGATTCCGGGTGGCATGGGCGGCCGACAGGCCCTGCACGCGATGCGGAGCCAGGCCCCCGGCGTGCGCGCGATCGTCGCGAGCGGCTACTCGGACGACCCGACGATGGCGAACCATCGTGCCGCGGGCTTCGTCGCCGCGCTCGCCAAGCCGTTCACTCGCGCGGAGCTCGCGGCGGCGGTCAACGCTGCGATGTCGGCGGACGTCAACGGCGCTCGCGCAGCTCCCGCACCTCGGCCCGGAGCGCCTTGAGCTCCTGCTCGATGCGCGCGAGCGCGCCGCTGCCTTCCGGCGTCACCACGCCCGCTCCGAGGCTGCTGCCCCGAACGGCGAGCGCGCGGATCTCGTCGTTCGCGACGTAGCCGGGCGGTCGATCCTGCCACGGCTCCTGCTCGCGGATCATGCCCTGGCCGAGCAGGTAGAGGCGTTCGGTGTCGTCGGCGGTGAACGAGTTGATATCCAGCTCGAGCCCGTCGGGCATCGTCAGGAAGCGGAAGTTCGCCCCCCAGACCCGAGTCAGCATGAACAGGTGCAGGACGTGGTCCGCCACCATCGTGTAGCTCATCATCGTGACCGTGCGGGTCGCGATTCCGAGCGTGTCGCGCTGCACCTCGTCGGGACGCGACCGCAGCGACCCGTTGTGGATCACGTAGGCGGTGACGTCGAAGTCCTGCCAGTCGATCCCGGCCTTCGCGGCCGCAGCGTGGCAGTCGTACAGCAGCTCGGGCAGGAACAGCGACCGCATCACCGCGCCATCGACATGCAGCTCACCGCGATCGCCGTGGTCGAAGCGCACCGGGGGGTAGACGACGGGAATCGACGCCGACGCGGTCAGGACCTTGCGGATCAGCTCGACCGCGGCCTCCGACCGACGCGTCGCGATCGCGCCGAGATCCCAGACGACGAACTCGCCCATGTCGAGGTTGGTCGAACCCACGTAGCAACGCGCCCCGGCCTCGTGACGCGCGGCCATCGCCTCGACGAGCGGTAGATCGATGCCCGACGCGATCCGTTGGCGCAGGCTGCGGTTGTCCATCAGCGACTCGTCCCACATCACCGACGCAAGCACGCCCTTCTCGTGGTGCAGGTCGGACGGATCGAGTCGCCGGAACAGGCCCTCGACCCGCGCATCGAACGCGGGCCCCGCATACGCGAATGGTGCCATCAGCGCGCCGACGCTCACGCCGGTCACGATGTCGAAATCCGGCCGATCGCCGCGCACGGTCCACTCGGTGAGGATTCCGGCGCCGAACGCACCGTTCACCCCGCCCGAGCTCAACACCAGCATGTTGACACGCGGCTTGCCCTCGGCCGGGTCGTGTCGCGCCACCCGCTCGGCCGCCTTCTCGGCGACCTCGTCGAAGCTCTTCTGGAACGCCGCGCTCGGGTAGCCGTCGACGGCGCGAACGTCCTCGAACCCCTCGATCGGCACGACTTGACCGCGGGGTTCGAGCAGGAACGCGGCGCGCATCGGCCAACCGCACGCGGCGGCGCCGCTGGCAGCGAGGATCAGAACGATCGCGAGGCGTGGGTTGCGCATCATCTCCTTGAGCGTCGGATGGAGACCTCAATGTCACCGCGCCGCCGGCTCACTTGTCCACGGTCTTCGCGAGATGCGGCGGGTAGCGATCGCCGTGTACCTCGATCGCGGCCAACGCCTCGTCGATCGCGCCGCGATCGTCGACCGTGAGCGCGAGCCCAGCGGCACCGAGGTTCTCCTCGAGACGAGGCAGCTTCGTCGTACCGGGAATCGGCACGATCCACGGCTCCCGCGCCAACAGCCAGGCCAGCGCGACCTGCGCCGGTGTCGCGTTCCTGCCGGTGGCGATGCGTCCGAGCAGGTCGACGAGCGCCTGGTTGGCCCGCAGCGCCGCGGGCGAGAACCGCGGCACGATGCTGCGGAAGTCGTCCTTCCCGAACGTCGCGTTCGCGTCGATCTTGCCGGTCAGGAAACCGCGACCGAGCGGGCTGAACGGCACGAACCCGACGCCGAGTTCGCGACAGGCCGGCAGCACCTCCGCCTCGGGCTCGCGCCACCAGAGCGAGTACTCGCTCTGCACTGCGGCGACCGGCTGCACCGCGTGCGCGCGCCGGATCGTGCCGGCACCGGCCTCGGAGAGCCCGAAGTGGCGCACCTTGCCGGCCTCGACCAGCTCGCGGACCGCGCCGGCGACGTCTTCGATCGGCACGTTCGGGTCGACGCGATGCTGGTAGAACAGGTCGATCCGGTCGGTGCGCAGGCGCTGCAGCGACGCGTCGGCAACGGCGCGGATGCGCTCGGGTCGACTGTCCATCCCGCTCGCGGGCACGCCGTCGCGGAAACCGAACTTGGTCGCGATGACGACGCGGTCGCGCATCGGCGCGACCGCTTCGCCGACGATCTCCTCGTTGGTGAACGGCCCGTATGCCTCCGCCGTGTCGAAGAACGTGACGCCGCGTTCGAACGCGGCACGGATCATCGCGATCGCGTCCTGCCGGGCGATGCCGGGGCCGTAGCCGAAGTTGAGCCCCATGCAGCCGTAGCCGAGGGTCGAGACCAGGGGGCCGTGGTTGCCCAGTCGACGTTGTTCCATCGTTCTCATTCCTGTTCCAGAGACGCCATGTCGATGCAGAAGCGGTACTTCACGTCCGATCGCAGCAGGCGCTCGTAGGCCTCGTTCACCTGCTGGATCGCGATCACCTCGACGTCGGCGGTGATCCCGTGCTCGCCGCAGAAGTCGAGCATCTCCTGGGTCTCGGCGAGACCGCCGATCGCCGAACCGGAAAGGTTGCGGCAGCCCATCAACAGGCTGAACGCGGGCACCGAAATCGGCTGCTCGGGGGCCCCGACAAGCGTCAGGTTGCCCTCGGGCGCGAGCAGGTCGAGGTAGGCACCGACGTCGTGCGCCGCGCTGACCGTGTCGAGCACGAAGTCGAGCGTGCCGGCGCGCGCCTGCATCGCGGCGCGATCGCGGCTGATCACGACCTCGTCGGCACCGAGTCGCAGCGCATCCTCGGCCTTGGTCGGCGACGTCGTGAACGCGACGGTGTGCGCCCCGAGCGCGCGCGCGAACTTGACGCCCATGTGGCCGAGCCCGCCGAGCCCGACGATGCCGACGCGTTTGCCGGGCGCGACGCCGTGGCGGCGCAGCGGCGACCACGACGTGATACCGGCGCAGAGCAGTGGCGCGGCGCCGGCGGGATCGAGCGATTCGGGTACCTTCAGCACGAAGTGCTCGTCGACGACGACGCGCTGCGAGTAGCCGCCGTAGGTCACGCCGCCGAGGTGTTCGTCCGGGCCGTTGAAGGTCCAGACCTGCGCGGCGCAGAGGTTCTCGTGGTCAGCGCGGCACATCGGACAGGTCCGATCGGAGCCGACGAGACAGCCGACGGCAGCGAGCTCGCCGACGCGGTACTTCGTCACGGCACCGCCGACACGCCTGACGCGGCCGACGATCTCGTGGCCGGGGACGATCGGATAGACCGTCGGGATCAGCGACTTCCACTCGTCGCGGACCGCGTGCAGGTCGGAGTGGCAGATGCCACAGAAGAGAATGTCGAGTTCGACGTCGCGATCAGTCGGCTCGCGGCGCCGGATCGTGGTCGGCTGCAAGGGCGAGCTGGCGCTCGCGGCGGCGTAGGCCTTGGTGGCGTTCATGGCGAGGATCCTCGTGATGCGGGGCCCCGCCGCCTAGCCACGTTCCTCCGGGTGTCTGGCCCGATCCTCCGGACACCTGGGTCTTTTCGGCAAGCACACCCGCAAGTCGCTAGACTCGACGACGATGCAACGAGTGCCACCGAAGTCCAGAATGGCCACCCTGATCGCCGCTCTGGCGCCGAACGAGGGTCTGCAGCCGACCGCCGTGCCCGGCGTCGAGGTCGCCCGAACCTCCGAGTCCGCCGAACGCAAGCCGCTGGTCTACGAGCCGATGATCCTGTTCCTCGGCCAGGGCAGCAAGCGCGCCCATCTCGGCGACGACGTCGTCGCCTACGGCCCCGACCGCTACCTCGCGCTGTCGGTGCCGATCCCGGTCGCGTGCGAGATGTTCGCGACCCCGGCCGAGCCGCTGCTCGCGCTCAAGCTCAAGGTCGAGCCGGAGCTGCTCGCCGAGCTGCTGATCAACATGGACGAGCCGACGCACGGCAACGGCACCGTCCCGCGCGGCATCTATGCCAGCCCGCTCGGCGCCGAGCTGAAGGACGCGGTGATCCGACTGCTCGAGTGCCTGCGCTCGCCGCTCGAGAGCCGCATCCTCGGCCGCCAGATCGTGCGTGAGATCGTGTTCCGCGTGCTGCGCGACGAACCCGGCGGCGCGCTGCGCGCGCTCGCGACCCGCAACGACCAGTTCATGCGGATCGTTCGCGTCGTCCAGGAGATGCACCGCGACTTCGCAGAGGTCGTCGCGATCGAGGACCTCGCCGAACGGGCGAACATGAGCGTGTCGACGTTCCATCAGCACTTCAAGGCCGTGACCGCGACCTCGCCGCTGCAGTACCTGAAGAGCATCCGGCTGCACCAGGCGCGGCTGCTGATGGTGCACGGCAGCCACAACGCGAGCACCGCAGCGCTCGCGGTCGGCTACGAGAGCGCCTCGCAGTTCGGCCGCGAGTTCAAGCGCATGTTCGGCACGTCGCCGGCCGAGGAGGCCGCAGCGATCCGGGCGCGGCTCGCGAGCGGAGTGGTCGCGGGCGGAGATCGGTGGATCGCCGACGCGGCGGGTTGATTCGGCTGGTCGGCCTGCCGGACGGTATCGAACCGGGCGACGCGACGTGGATCCGCGCGGACGACGAGTTACCCTCGGCACCGCCTCGCGCTCTCGACCTCGGGTCCAGCAATGCGAATCCTCGCGCTCTTCCTGCTCTCCGTGCTCACTCTGGGCCCGGTCCGCAGCCAGACCCCCGCCAACAACGGAGGGGCCAATCGCGAACTCGTCGTGGCGACCAAGGAGGCGCCGCCGTTCGTCGTCAGGGAGGGCGACGGCTGGGGCGGCCTCAGCATGGAGCTCTGGCGTCTGCTGGCCGAGCGCCTGGGCGTGAAGGCGCGCATCGTCGAACGCGATCTGCAGGGCATGATCGACGACGTGGCGGCCGGCAAGGTCGACCTCGCGATCGCCGCCATCACGATGACCCCGGAACGGGAGCAGCGGCTCGACTTCTCGCATCCGTTCCTCTCGACCGGCCTCGGCATCGCGACCCGCGGCCGCGAGCAGGGTCTGCTCACGGCCCTCGCGGACCGACTGTTCTCGCTCGATCTCCTGAGCGCGCTGTCCGCACTGCTCGTCGTCCTGACCGTCTGCGGCCTGCTCGTCTGGCTGTTCGAACGCCGCCGGAATCCGCAGTTCGCCGGCAAGGGCCTGCGCGGACCCGGTTCGGGTTTCTGGTTCTCGGCCGTGACGATGACGACCGTGGGCTACGGCGACAAGGCACCGGTGACGCTCGCCGGTCGCCTCGTGGCGCTGGTCTGGATGTTCACGAGCATCGTCATCATCTCGGGCTACACCGCGTCGATCGCATCGGCGCTGACCCTGGACCGACTCAGCGCCGTGATCCGCGGACCCGACGATCTCGCCAACGCGCGCATCGGCACACTGACCGGCTCGGCGGCAGCACAGTGGCTCGACGACCGCCACATGTCCTACCGCGGTTTCGGTGATCTGCCGGCCGCGCTGCAGGCCCTCGAGGACCGCAACCTCGACGCAGTCGTCTACGACATCCCGCTGCTGAGCTGGTCGATCGGCGACCGACCGGGCCTGCGCGTGCTGCCGCACATCCTGCGGCAGGACCAGTACGCGATCGCGCTGCCTCCCGGCAGCGAGCTCCGCAAGGACCTCAACCGATCCCTGCTCGAGGTCATGCAGACCGATCGCTGGTCGGAATTGCGCGAGCGCTGGCTCGGCAACTGATGGCGACCCCCCTGATGAGCACGCCCGTGGACCGCCCGACCCTCAGGCGCGGCATCGGCCGCGCCGGGTTCTTCGCGCTCGCGTTCGGGTCGATGATCGGGGTCGGCTGGGTGACTGCGCTCGGGCCATGGCTCACGTCCGCCGGCCCGGGTGGCACGATCGTGGCATTCGTCGCCGGCGGCCTCCTGATGGCCGCGATCGGGCTCTGCTACGCCGAACTCTGCGCCGCGATCCCGGTCGCGGGCGGCGAGGTCGCCTACGCGTACGCCGCCTACGGCTCGGGCAAGGCATTCCTCGTCGGCTGGTTCCTCGCGTTCGGATATCTCGCGGTATCGGCGTTCGAAGCGATCTCGGTCGGCCGCGTCGCGTCGCAGCTGTGGCCGCAGCTCGACGTCGTCCCGCTCTATCAGGTCGGCGAAGCGACGATCTTCCTGCCGCACCTGCTGCTCGCACTGATCTGCACCGGCGGCATCACGTGGATCAACTACCGCGGCGTGCAACAGGCGGCGCGACTGCAGGTCGTTCTGACGGCGGCGTTCATCCTGGTCGCCCTCGTGTTCGTGGTCGCCGGCCTCGTCGGCGGCGACCTCGGCAGCGTCGAGCCGTGGTTCGCGGGCGACACCGCCGGCACCGCGGCGCTCGGCGTCGCCAGCGTGCTCGTCACGGCGCCGTTCTGGTTCGTCGGCTTCGACACCATCCCGCAGGGTGCCGAAGAGGCGTCGGGACAGGTTCCGCCGCGCTTCCTCGGTGTGGTCCTGCTCGGGTCGATCGCCGGCGCAGCGGTGTTCTACTGCCTGCTGGTGACCGCCGTCGCGGCGACCGGACCGTGGCAACAGACGGCGGTCGCGGAGCTCCCGGCGGCAGCGGCGTTCGAGCAGGCGCTGGGCTCGCCACTGCTCGGCAAGTGCGTGCTGGTCGCCGCGCTGCTCGGCCTCTTCACGAGCTGGAACGGCTTCTTCCTGGCGGGCTCACGGGTACTGTTCGCGCTCGGGCGCGGTCGCATCGGTCCGCCGCTGCTCGGTCGAACCCACGCGCGATTCGGCACGCCGGCGAACGCGGTCTTGCTGTCGGGCGCGATCACGCTCGGCGGCGCGCTGCTCGGGCGCGGTGCGATGGTCGCGTTCATCGATGTCGGCTCGTTCTGCATCGCCATCGCGTTCTTCGGCGTCGCGTTCTCGGCGACGCGGCTGCGCACACTCCGCGCCGATCTACCGCGACCGTACCGCATGCCCGGCGGCCGGATCGTTCCCGCCGTCAGCATGCTCGGCGCCGGCGGAATCCTGCTCGCGATGCTCGTCCCGGGTTCGCCAGTGGCGCTCGTCTGGCCACTCGAGTGGCTGCTGCTGCTCGCCGTGATCGTGCTGGGCTGGCTGTTCTGGCACCTGGGCCGACCGGCGCGCGCGGGCTGCCCCGAACCGGAACGCGAGCGGCTCGTGCTCGGCGACTATGCGCGCGACTCCTCCGGGTAGGTCACGGTCATGCTGCCCACCGGGAAGCCGTCCATCGGCAGCCGCCACGAGCCGTCCGGCCAGGCGAGTTCGAGGCTGCGATCATTCGGGCGGTATATGGCGGTGTAGAGCGTGCCGTGGCCGCGCGAGTATTCGACCTGGAACAGCGGCGGGCGCAGAAACCGCCGCACGAATCGGTCGCGGTCCTCGCCGGAGTCGTGGAGCGCGTGCTGCAGCGTCCGCAGCCGCTCGATGCTGCGCGTCGCGCGCGCGTGCTCGGCCCACTCGATCGATTCGCCGTGGTTGGTGACCGCACCGTCCTCGCTCCAGGTCGCCGGCCGATCCGGGTGCACCGTGACCCGCCCGTGTCGCCCGGCCCGGTCGAGCAGCATCACGTGGTAGCTCATGTGCGACGGCACGCGCGCCAGCGTCGCGACAGCGGACTCCACGTCGGTGCAGCACTGCAACACGTAGCGCAGCAGCAACGGGATGCCGAAGCCGCGACCGACGATCCGGCGACCGGCAAAGGCCAGAGCGACCGCCAGGCCGTGCTCGTTGCAACCGTCGAGCAGGCCCCACAGGCAATCGAGCATCCCGAGCACCGCGGTGCCGTTCCAACGCGAACGCAGCACCGTGCCGTCGAACGCCTTCGGGTGGTAGTCGTAGTTGCGGACCAGGAACGACTCGCCGCGCTGCCAGACGGCCTGCGAACAGCCCGACAAATACGGGCTCGGTCGCCACAGCGACAGCGCGCGCGCGACCTGATCGCCGCCTCCGGCGACATCGACGAGGCGCTGCCAGACCGGCACGAGCTCCGGCATGTGCTCGCGCATGGCGCGTCGACACTCGAGGTAGTCGGGCCGCGCGGCGTCGCCCTGCGACAAGAACCAGGCCAGGAAAGCCGGCCATGCGGCCTCCTGGCATCGCGCCCACTGCGGTCCGGGGTCGTCCTCGGCGACGGCGTCGAAGCGGATCTGCATCGCGGAGTTCGGTGGGCGTCTTGCGGCAGATCTACAGCATCTTGAAGCCGCCGGCGTCGGCGATGCGACTCGCCACCTGCTCTGCCTGCGTCTTGACCAGCGGCTCGCCGTGGTAGAGCGCGCGGATACCGCGGGTCCAGGCCCGACCGCGCTCGTTCAGCTGGAAGTCCTCCGTCATCAAGCGACCACGCGAGACCAGGATGCCGAGGTCGGCGCCCTCGTAGAAGTAATCGCCCTCGCCGACGATCCGGAGGAAGAACGCGCGATTCTCGCGCTCCGCGGTGCGGCGATGCGTCTGCATCCGCACGTACTGCAGGCTGCCGTCGGGCATCAGCTCGTAGATCCCGCTCGCGGGCGCCTTCTTGACGTGCTGGATCTCGTCCTTCGTGAACTTGATCACGAGCTGGCCCCAGTCGTCGATGTTCTCGGGGTCCGACCAGCGCCGGTTCAGATCCTGCACGTCGAGCTCGAACTCGACGTCCGCGAACTCGAGTAGGTGGAACAGGAACAGCGGCGCATCGGCGTGCGCGAACGCGGCGAGGTTCGTCATCGAGCTCGCGCCGGTGACACGCGGGTTGACCTCGCCGAGATAGAGCTCGTCGGCGTCGAGATCGGTCAGGTAGTCGACCTCGAAGTAGCCGCGGTAACCCCGCTTGCGTAGCGCCTCGCCGAACTTGAACGTGTAGTCGCGCGCCTGCTCGCGCACCTTGAGCGGGAACGCCTCGGCGTTGACCTCGTTGCCGCACCACCCGCCGCGATAGGGCGTGAGCTCCTCGAACCCGACGAGCTCGGTCATCAGCGGCCCCACGATCGTGCCCTGCTGCGTGACGCACGCCTCGAGCGCGGCGCCCTTGCAGCGGATGCGTTTCATGACCTTGACCTCGGGCTCGGCCTCGATCTCCTCGGCGTACTTGGCGTAGTCCTGCTCGCTGGCGATGAAGAAGGTCGTGTGGCCGGAGTCGCCGAAGGCGGTCTGCACGACGAGGTCCGTGCCGATCCCGGCCTTCTTCGCCATCGCCACGAGTGACTCGTAACCGGTCACCTTGCCGAGCGTGTTCGGCACACTCGGCACTCCGGCCTCGTTGCCGATCCGCGTCGTGACGACCTTGTTGTCGATCTCCTGACGCAGCTTCGCCTTCGGGAAGCACACCTGCAGCCCGAGCTCGTCGCAGATCGACTCGGTCTCCTCGTCGAAGAACAGGAACACGGCCTTGCCGCCGCCGTTCGCCTCGATGCCGTCGACGACCTGTTTGTGACGCAGCAGGTAGTTCGTGATCTCCTCGATGCTCTCGAACACCCGGTCCTGATCGCGCGGCGGCACCAGCGCGCGCGGGTGGTGACCGTCGAAACAATCGATGAGATTGACGTAGCTCCACCGCCGCACCCACTCGTCGATGCCGAGCAGGTTGAACGGCGTCGCGCTGACGAACCAGTACGGCGTGTCGTTGCGGTGGAAATAGCGACGGATGTCTGAGAGACCGCTCAGCTTCTTCTTCATGAGGTGCCCTGGGAGACGGGTTCGGCGGCAGCACGCCGCTTCTCGATGCCGCGCAGTGCCGCTTCCGTGAAGACGCGGAAGCCGAACGCGGGGCGGTAGCCGTGGATCTCCTTGACGTCGAGGGCACGCATGTAGGCCAGGATCTCCTCGGAGATCACCTGCCCAGGCACCAGGACCGGAAACCCCGGCGGGTAGGGTGTAACGAACGACGCCGAGACGACCTCGCGGCCGGTCGCCATCGCTTCGGGCAGGCCCTCGTCGATCGTCAGGTACTCGAACGACCGCTCGTCGTAGGCCAGGAAGTAGGCCGCCCGCAGGTCGCCCTCGGGGGTCGACGCATCCGGCCACGGCCGGAACGCGGCGTGGAAGTGGCTGAAGTTCGGCAGCGGCGGCAGCCGTTCGGTCAACGACGCGACCCGCTCCTCGTGGATGCGGTGCTCGCGCGGACTGTGGTGCTCGATGCGGTCGTCGAGCTCCTGCGCGATCTTGACGAGGACCTTGAGCAGGTAGGCGACCGAGCCGCGCGTCGTGCCGATGTTGACAATGAACAACACCGTGTTACGCGACGTCTTGTTGACCTGGATGTCGAAGCGATCCATCAACATCTGCTTGAACGCGTCGCCCTCGATGCCGGCGTGGCCGACGTGCAGGGTCACGCGCGTCGGATCGAGCGCGAGCTCGTCCTGCGAGAACGCGTCCTCCATGCGCTCGAAGCCGGTCTCGGCGTCGTAGAACGATTCGATGCCCGAGGCGCGCAGGCCCGCGGGAATGACGTCGCGAACCTTCAGGATCCCGAAGTGCTTGCAGAGCAGCGGGTGCTCCTCGATCCGCCGGCGCAGCAGCATCGCGAGCTGCACGGTGCGCTTCACCATCTCGTAGCCCTCGAGCTCGACCTGACGCCGGCCGACGTCGAGCGAGGCGAGGATCTGGTAGTTCGGCGAAGTCGACGTGTAGGTCATGTACGCCTCCTGGAACGAGTCCTCGGCGAGGCGCTCGAAGTCCTGGTCGCGCACGTGGATCATCGAGCCCTGCCGCAGCGAGGTCAGCGTCTTGTGGGTCGATTGCGTGGCGTAGATCCGCACCCGCGCCCGCGCGGGATCGGGCAGCAGCGGCTCGTCGAGCCACGTTGCATCGTCGGTCGGGTCCTTGGCGTCGAACTCGTTCTTCCAGGCCTCGTACTTCGCGCGGTAGGCCGGCGAGCGCAGCTCCTTCTCGAGCTGTCGCCCGGTGTGCATCGCCGTGCGCTGGCGGTAGGGCGGCAGGAAACGCGCGAACGCGAACCAGGCCTCGTCCCACAGGAAGATCAGATCCGGCTTGATCGCCAGCAGCTCGCGCATGACCTGTGCCGGGTGGTACATGATCCCGTCGAACGTGCAGTTGGTGAGCAATGCGAGGCGCAGCCGGTCGAGACGGCCGTCGCGGCGCAGCGCGAGCATCTGCTCCTTGATCGCCCGCAGCCCGACCGCCCCGTACATCGTGTAGTCGTTGAGCGGATACGGATCGAGATAGATCGGGTAGGCACCGGCGAGGACCAGCGCGTAGTGGTGTGACTTGTGACAGTCGCGCGAGACCAGCACGACATCGCCCGGCCGGATGAGCGCCTGCATGACGATCTTGTTGGCCGCGGACGTGCCGTTCGTCACGAAATAGGTGCGGCGGGCCCCGAACGCGCGCGCCGCGAGCTCCTGCGAGCGCTTCAGCGGACCGTGCGGCTGCAGCAGCGAGTCGAGGCCGCCGCTCGTCGCCGAGGTCTCGGCCATGAAGATGTTGGTGCCGTAGAAGCGCGCCATGTCGCGGATCCAGTGCGATCGCGTGATCGACTTGCCGCGCGAGATCGGCAGCGCGTGGAACATGCCGGTCGGCTTGAGGCTGTGCTGCTTCAGCGCCGAGAAGAACGGCGTCTCGTAGCGTTCACCGATGCCCTTGAGGATGCTGAGGTGCAGCTCGAGGAAGTCCTCGTGGCCGTAGAAGACGCGGCGGAAGTCCGAGTCGATCTCGCCGGCGACGTGCTCGACCGGCTCGTCGGTGTTGAGGAACAGGTCGAGCTCGGGGCGCAACGACTTGAGCGCGCGCCCGAGCGCCGGCGCCCGATTGCGATCGGAAGCCGCATTCAGCGCTGCCGCGTCGACCGCGTGCAGATCGTCGCGCAGTTCCGCGAGCGTCACGGCGCTCTGCAGCGGGAAGCTGTAGCGCAGCACGCACGACTGGATGTTGTGGTTGCACTGCACCGCGATGAGGGCGTCCTCTGCCGACGTCGCGACGAGCACGTCGTAGATGAAGGGATCTTCGGGCCGCCGCAGCGCCAGTAGCCGCCGGCGCAACTCGATCTCCTGGTCGCGGCCGATGTCGTCGACGACCAGCAGCTCGAAGTACGGTCGCGCCTCGGTCGGCGCGTTGTCGAGCGATTCGCTGCGGTCGGTCTCGCGGTCGCTGTCGTCGTCGTCCTGGACGAAGATCTCGGTGACGTCGCGCGTCCGGTAGCTCTCGCTGACGAGCATGCGCGTGAGCCGCGCGGCCTGTCGCGAGAGATTGCGCGACATGCCGTTGTCGAGCAGGTGTTCGAGATCCTCCACGGCCCGATCGCCGGGAAAGCAGAAGTACCACTCGAGCTCGCGCAGGACGTCGAGCGCTGCGCGGACCCTGGCGGTCGCCGACTCGACCTTGACGCCGCGGAGCGCGGCGCGGTCGAGCCTGGCGGTCAGGTGCTTGAGCTCGTTCCACGCCTCGAGGCGGAACTGCGAGGCGTCGTAGTGCTCGCGGAAATCGTCGTCTCGGTCTTCGATGTCACTGTCACGCATCTCACTGCCTCCGCGATCACTGCCCCCGCAAGTCGATACCTGCCCGCGACCCCCGCTGCGGCTTGGCCAGCGGCCCCAGCTTCTGCAGCTGCTGCAGGTTCGCCTCGCTCTTCGGATACGCCGGGAACTCGATCTCCCGGTCACGGAAGCTCTTGAGCGGTTGCCCGAGCCCCCGCAGCCCGACCTCGCGGCTGCGCCGCACGCGGTCGAGATCGATCTCGATCGGGATCACCTCCTCCGAGCGGCCGGCGCGATAGAGGATCTCTCCGGTCGGCGCGATGACCTGGGACTGGCCGTTGCCGCCGACACCGCAGCCGTTGATGTCGAACACGAACATCTGGTTCTGGGCGGCGGTCGCGCGACCGATCGACAGCTCGACGTCGCGATCGATCGTCCCCGTCAGCGATGGGTGGATCAGCACCTCGGCCCCCATGCACGCCAGACTCCGGGAGGTCTCCGGGAACCACATGTCGTAGCAGATCGAGACGCCGAACCGGCCGACCTCGGGCACGTCGAACACGACCCAGGTGTCGCCCGCCTTGACGCCGACCTCGTACGGAGTGAACGGGAACAGCTTGCGGTGGCGCGCGACGACGGTGCCGTCCGGGGCGATCACGGGCGTCGTGTTGTAGATGACGCCGCCTTCGGCGTGCTCGTAGAGCGAACCGGGGACGAGCCAGATCCCGTAGTGCTTCGCGAGTTCGCAGAGCTCCTGCTCGACCGGACCCGGCAGCGCCTGCGCCAGCCGTGTGTCCGGGCCGAACACCGCGAGCTCGCTGAACACGACCATCTGTACCCACGGGTAGACGGCCATGGTGAACGCGAGCTTCTCGCGCACCCTCGGCATGTTGTCGCCGATGACGACGGTCATCTGCACGCCGGCAACCGCGAAAGGCATCATGCGGGCTGACCCTCCGTGGCCGCGGCCGCGAGCACTGCCTCGACCAGGACGTCGAGCGCGCGATCGAGCTCGCCGTCGCCGATCGTCAGCGGCGAGAGGATGCGGACGATGCTCGCCGTCGGTCCGGCGGGAATCGCCAGGACACCGCGTTCGCGCGCGGTCGCGAGCGCCTTCTGGACGACCGCGGTCGCCGGCTTCTCCGGATCGCCGTCGTGGCAGAACTCGGCGGCGATCATCGCACCGAGGCCGCGCACGTCGGCGACGAGATCGCACCGGCGCTGCAGGCCCTCGAAAGCCGCCCGCACCCGCCGACCGATCTCGACCGCGCGCTCGAGCAGGGCATCGCGCTGCATCACACCGATCGTCGCCAACGCAGCGGCGCACGCGACCGGATTGCCACCGTAGGTGCCGCCGAGCGTCCCGGGCTGCGCCGCGTCCATGATCGCGGCCTTGCCGACCACGCTGCCGATCGGCATGCCGCCGCCCATCGACTTCGCCCACGTCGACAGATCGGGCGTGATGCCGGCGTGCTCGTAGGCCGCCCAGCTGCCCGTGCGCGCGAAGCCGGACTGGACCTCGTCGCAGATCAGTACGATGCCGTGCTGATCACAGATCCGGCGCAGCCCCTGCATGTAGGCCTTCGGTGCGACGACGAACCCGCCCTCGCCCTGGACCGGCTCGATGATGACCGCGGCGACGTGTCGAGCCGCAACCGTGTGGACGAACGTCTGCTCGAGTCGGGCGAGCTCGCGCCGCACGAAGTCGTCCTCGCCGAGCCCGTCGCCGTAGCGGAACCGATTCGGGTACGGCAGGCGGTAGACCTCCGGCGCGAACGGTCCGCAGTCGAGCTTGTAGCCGACCTTGGAGGTCAGCGTCATGCACATCATCGTCCGGCCGTGGAACCCCTCGGTGTAACACAGCACCGCCGGCCGCCCGGTCGCCTGACGCGCGATCTTGATCGCGTTCTCGACCGCTTCGGCGCCGCTGTTGACGAGCATGGCTCTGGTCGCGTCGCCGTGCGGCAGCAGCTCCACGAGCTTCTCGCACAGCGCGACGTACGGCTCGTAGGTCGCGACGTGGATGCACGTGTGGATCAGCCGGGCCGCCTGCTCCTGGATCGCACGCACGACCTCGGGTTGGCAATGGCCGACGTTCACGACGCCGATGCCGCCGGCGAGGTCGATGACCTCCCGCCCGTCGACGTCGGTCAGGATCCCGGCGCGCCCGGAGGCGGCCGTGCTGTCGCCGGCGAACTGGCCGACGCCGCGGGCGACGACCGCGCGACGCCGTTCGATGAGACTCTTCGCTCTACTCATGGGGTCACTCATTGGCTCAGAGAGCCCACGACACGTACTTGACGTCGAGGTACTCGTGCATCACGTAGCGACCGCCTTCGCGGCCGAAACCGGAGTGCTTCACCCCGCCGAACGGCGCCTGCGCCGTTGACGGCGCGCCGTCGTTGGCGCCGACGATGCCGTATTCGAGCGCCTCCGCGACCCGCATCAGGCGGCTCGCGTCGCGGGTGTAGAAGTAGGCCGCGAGGCCGAAAGGCGAGTCGTTCGCCCGCGCGATCGCGTCCGCCTCGTCGTCGAACCGGATCAGCGGCACGACCGGACCGAACGTCTCCTCCCGGCAGACCGCCATCGCGGCCGTGCAGCCCGCGAGGATCGTCGGGAGATAGAAGCGATCGGCGAGGCCCTCGATGCGCGCGCGGGCGCCGCCGGCGCGCACGACCGCACCCTTCGCCGCGGCGTCGGCCACATGCCGCTCGACCTTCGCGATCGCGTCGTCGTCGATCAGCGGGCCGACCTGCACACCAGCCTCGTCGCCGCGGCCGATGCGCAGCCCAGCGACCGCTTCCTCGAGGCGGGCACAGAACTCGTCGTGAACCGGCGCTTCGACGAACACCCGATTCGCACAGATGCAGGTCTGTCCCATGTTGCGGAACTTCGCGGCCATCAGACCCTGCACCGCACGGTCGAGATCGGCATCGGCGAACACGAGGAACGGCGCGTGCCCACCGAGTTCGAGCGACAGGCGGGTCAGGTTCTGCGCCGCGTTGCGCATCAGGATCCGACCGACCTCGGTCGAGCCCGTGAACGACAACTTGCGCACCGTCGGGTTGGCGAGCAGCTCCTCGCCGATCGCCTTCGCGTCGCCCGTGATGACGTTGACGACGCCCGGCGGCACGCCGGCCTCGACGCACAGTTCGGCGAGAGCGAGCGCGGTCAGCGGCGTCTGCTCGGCCGGCTTGACGATCATCGTGCAGCCCGCGGCGAGCGCCGGGCCGAGCTTGCGCGTGATCATCGCCGCCGGGAAGTTCCACGGCGTGATCGCGGCCGTGACGCCGACCGGCTGGCGCAGGACGAGGATCCGCTTGTCGGCGTGCGACGCCGGCACGGTCTCGCCGTAGACGCGTTTGCCCTCCTCGGCGGCCCAGTCGACGAACGCTGCCGCGTAGGCGATCTCACCCTTCGACTCGGCGAGCGGCTTGCCCTGCTCGGCCGTCATCAGCGCCGCGAGACGATCCTGCGCGCCGATCATCAGCTCGGCGAGCCGTCGCAGGATCGCGCCCCGGTCCATGGCCGTGCGCGCCCGCCATCCCGGCAGCGCCCGCGCCGCGGCCTCGATCGCCATCCGCGTCTCGGTCGTGCCGCACGACGGCACGCTCGCGAGCGGCTGGTCCGTAGCGGGGTCGGTGACTTCGAACATGCGGCCGGAGTCGGCGCCCCGCCATCCACCGTCGATCAGGTTCTCGGTCCGCAAGTGTCTCGCTCTCGTGGTTGATCCGCTGCAGCATCCGCCATCGCAGGGCCTCGGGGCACGTGCCCACGACGCGACGAGCAGCCGGGCTCGCTCGCTTCGAGACGGCGTCGCAATTGCGTTCGGCCGATGCTAGCAGGCCTCGTCGACGCGGGCCAGGACAACGACCGCGCGGGTGTCGCGGCTGCTACCTCGCAGCGGTGAGCCCGGTATGCCGTGCCGCGAAGGCCAGGATCTCCGCGTTCGCCTCCTGGTTCCAGCGCCAGAACTCGTGGCCTCCGGACTCGAGGACTCGCAGCACCGCGGGATGCGCGCAGCCCTGGGCAGTCTGCAACCGCGCAGCGAACTTGTACGACTGACTCGGGTGAACGAGGTCGTCGTTCGCAGCGGTCAGCACGAGCGTCGCGGGGTAGCAGGCTCCGTCCTCGATGCGGTGAAGCGGTGACCAGGAGTAGATCCAACGGAACTGCTCCGGAATCGCAGGATCTCCGTGGCTCCTGGCCCAGCGCGGACCGGCGGTCGTGGTGGGGAACCGGAGCGCATCGAAGACTCCGACCACCGGAATGGCGGCAGCGAAGAGCTCGGGCCGCTGCGTCATCACCGCCCCGACGAGCAGGCCGCCGTTCGAGTAGCCGAGGATCGAGAGGTGGCGGGGCGAGGTGAAGCGTTCGGCGACGAGGTATTCGGCGGCGGCGATGAAATCGTCGTACGTGTTCTGCTTCTTCTCGAGCCTGCCGGCCTCGTACCAGGCATCGCCGTACTCGCCACCGCCGCGAACGTTGGCTACCGCGACGATCCCGCCTGCCTCGATCCAGGTGAAGAAGTCGTCACGGAAGATCGGGTCGGACACGACACCGCTGGCGCCGTAGCCATAAAGCAGCGACGGCGTCGTGCCGTCCAGCACGATGTCGCTGCGCGAGGTGATGAACATCGGGACCCGCGTTCCGTCCTTGGACTCGTAGAAGACCTGACGGCTGACGTAGTCGCCGGCTACGAACCCGGGGATCTGTCGCGTGCCGAGCGTGCGGGTCTCGCCGGAGTCCACGTCGTGATGCATCAGCCGGGGCGGGACGGCGAAGGAGTCGAACCCGAAAACCAGATCGGGTGCGTCGGGGGTACCGCCGAGCCAGAAGGTGGAACCGATGCCCGGTAACGGCACCTCGCGAATCTCGGTGCCGTCGGGTTCGAAGACGACGAGGGCGGCCTTCACGTCTCGCCGGTAGGCCGCCACGATGCGATCCCCGACGACCAGGGCCTGCTGCAACAGGTGCTCGCCTTCGGCGATGACCGTTCGCCACGCCGTCGGCCGGTCGATGTCGACCGCCACCACGCGACCGAGCGGCGCGGCCCGCGTCGTCCGGAAGTAGAGTGTCCCACCCCGGCAGCCCATCAGGTCGTGCGCGCCTTCGCGCGCGTGCATCAGCTCGACGACGGGAGCACCCCAGTCGGGGCGGAGCGGATCACCGAGGTCGATGACCGAGAGCCTGACGGCGTTGCCAGCGCCGAAGAAGAGCACGACGAAGCGACCGTCCGCCGTGAGCTCCGACCAGGTGGAAAGGCCCGTCGCCTCGGTAGCCTCGTCGCGATGGAGCACCCTGTCGTCGTTCGGCGACGCGCCGAGTCGATGCACGGCCACCAGGCCGCCGCGATCGGCCTCCAGTCGGTTCGCCGGGTCGGCGTTCAGATAGCGCCAGTACACCAGGTGCTCGCCGTCGGCGGTCCAATAGGGCGTGCTGAACTTCAGACCCGGGATCCTGTCGTGCAGCAGCCGGTGGGGCCGGCCGGCGCTGGCCAGTTGCAGAACGCGAAACTCGAGGAACTCCGAGCCGCCCGCGCTCACCGCGAATCCCAGGTACTTCGCGCCGGGCGACAAGCGGTAGCCGTCGAGCTTCTCGTCGCCCGACAAGCCGAGAGTCGTGGCGTCGAGACGATGGGTCGGCGACTCGTCGAGCGAGTTCCGGATCAACAGCTCGAAGCCGCCGTCCACCTTCCGCCGCCGCGTGACCCAGGCCCCGCCCTGCCGGCGCAACTCGCCGACCGATGACACTGCCCGCAGTTCCAGCAGCCGCTCGAGGAACGGCCCGCGCGCCGGGAGCTGGTCCAGGTAGGGCACGCTCACAGCGTTCTGGGCGGCCACCCACGCCTTCGTCTCATCGCTGTCGAGCGTCTCGAGCCAACGGTATGGATCGGGAATGCTCGTTCCGTGGTAGTCGTCGACGGTGTCGCCGCGCCGCGTTTCGGGGACCTGCAGCTGGACCGACGCAACGCATCCCGTCAGCATCGGGACGGTCAACAGGGAAGCGAGTTGGCGGAAGCAACGGTTCATCGACGCGCCGCTGTCGTGGTCGGCTGGCCCCTCGATCGGTGGCGGAGTGCCATGCCAGTGAGTACGCCCGGCGGGATTCGAACCCACGACCTCCGGTTTAGGAAACCGATGCTCTATCCAGCTGAGCTACGGGCGCGCGCGACCGGGAGACTAGAGAGCCGCGGACGTCGTCGCCAGCGCATCCTCACGGCAGCGCGTCTGCACTAGCACACCCCCACCACTTGCCGCGTCGCGCGCGGGCGCCTAGCCTCGGTCGCAATGCGCTCGCTTCCCGGCATCCTCCTGCCAGTGCTCGCGCTGCTGTCGGCCGGTTGCGGCAACAGCGCCGCCGACGGCAACGACGTGATCCTCACCTTCGCCGTGACCGGCACGGGCACTGGCGAAGCGGCGACTGCGATCTCGGCCGAGACCACCGTCCACCTCGCGGCCAAGAAGCCGCAGCGGACCACGATCGTCGACGCCTGGCAGGACGACGCAGGTGAGGGCGCACAGTACGGCCGCCACAAGTTCCCGGCCGGCACCACGGCGCCCGCGATCGCGGGCTACTTCGACGGGCTGCTGAAGAACGCCGGCTGGACCGACGCGGACTATCGCGTGCAGGGCGTGACGCTGAGCCTGTTCGGGGTCAGCGACGTGATGTGCGGAGCGGATCGCAGCGAGGTCGCGGTGACGATGCTGCCCGCGCCTCGCTGAGGCACGGCGGTCACACCGAGCGGATCCACTGCCGCAGGATCGCCTGCACGGCCCGCCGGCGCCGCTTCAGCTCGGCGATCCCCTCGAACGCGAGCATCGCGCGGTCGTCTCCGAGCCACTCGAGCAACGCCTCCGGATCGTCGATCGCGGGCGCCGCATCGCCGCGCTTCTTGGCACCGCGATGCAGCACGAGACCGATGCCCGACTTGCGCCGCACGTGCATCGTCGCGAAGTACTCGTGCGTGCGGAAGCTCGGCACGTTCCACTTCACGCCCTCCGCGATCGTCGGATCGACCGCGAGCACGAGGCGCCGCAGCGCCTCGATCAGTTCGAGGTCCGGGTGCTTCGAGCTCGCGAGCCACTGCTCGACGGCTGCGGTCGTGTCGGTCTTCATGCGAGGCCGCCCGCGGCGATCTCGCGCTCGAGCCGCTGGTAGCTGATCTCCATGCCGGCCTCCATGCCGGTCTGGATCATCGCATCGCGCGTCGCCTGATCCGGCAGGTTCATCCGCATCGTCATCCGCGTGCCGCCCTCGAACGGCTCGAACACCGTCTCGACGCGGTTGTCGGGCGTCGTGTCCGGCAGGTGCATGCGCTCGATGTGGACCAGGCGCGAGAACGGCACCAACTCGACGAACTCGCCGGTCAGCGAGAAGCCGTGGCCGTCGTCGTTCTGCCACTCGTAACGGATCTTGCCGCCGGGCCGCGCATCGTTCTCGCAGACGGTCATGCGCCAGCCGTCCGGGCCGGTGCACCAGCGCTGCACGATCGCGGGGTCGGTGTGGGCGCGGTAGACGAGCTCGGGCTCGGCGTCGAACGTGCGGGTGCCGACGATCACGGTGTCGCCCTCGAGGCGCATCTGGAGCTTGTTCACTTTCGGTTTCCTCGTTTCGGTTTCGGTTTCGGTTGCTGCGTCTGCTTCAGCTCGGCGAGCACGTCGTCGAGCCGGGCGTAGTTCGCCTCCCACACCTCGCGGCAGCTCTCGAGCCAGGCGACGGCATCCCGCAGCGGTTCCGGGCGCAGGCTGCACGGCCGCCACTGCTTCTCGCGACCGCGCTCGATGAGCCGCGCCCGCTCGAGCACCTTGAGGTGCTTGCTGACGGCGGGCAGGCTCATCTCGAACGGCTCGGCGAGCTGGTTGACGGTCGCGCGGCCGCGCGCGAGGCGCTGCAGGATCCGGCGCCGGGTCGGGTCCGCGAGGGCGGACAGCGTTCGGCTCAGGGTGTCGGTGGCCACGTCGATTAACTACTAGGTTAAATAACTGGAAGGTTGAATACCATGCGGCGCCGGAGCGCGCAAGCCCTCATTCCTGCCGCCGTGACCGGCCGGGCGATACGCCGAACTCGCGCTTGAACGCGCGGCAGAACGCGGCTTCCGAGCGGTAGCCGAGCTCGTCCGCAACCGCCGCGATCGCCACCGGGCCGGCGCGCAGGCGTTCGCGCGCGAGGCGCAGACGCCAGCTGGTGAGGTAGCGACCGACCGGCTCGCCGACGAGCTCGGTGAACCGGGCCGCGAACGCCGAGCGCGACATGCAGGCCTGCTCCGCGAGCGTCGCGACCGACCACGGCGCACCCGGCGAACGGTGGATCGCGTTCAGCGCGGCGCCGAGCTGCGGATCGCGCAGCGCCCCGAGCCAACCGCGGCCGGCCGCACTCGCCGAATCGATCCAGGTGCGGATCAGCTGGATCACGAGCACGTCGGCGAGCCGCGTGATCACCGTTTCGCCACCGGGTCGCAGCGCCTGCGCCTCACGCGCGACGAATCGCATCGTGCTCGCCAGCCAGCTGCCGGCGTCGGCGTCGTGCCACGAGTCGATCTGCAACACCTTCGGCAGCTCGGCAACGAGGTGGGACGCCGCGACGTGATCGAACCGAGCGACGCAGCAGATCACCTGTGCGCGCTCGCCGCCGCCGCCGTGGCGCAGGATCTCGTAGCGGTCGCTGACCCGCTCGATCGGCAGGTCGAACAGCGGCGGCGCCGCGACCCCTTCCGCACTGCGAATCGTGTGACCCTCGCCGTGCGGCAGCAGCACGAGGCTGCCGCGCTCGAGCAACCGCGGCGGCTCGCCCGCGACCTCGAGCCGGCAGCGGCCCGCCGTCACGAGGTGGAACATCATGCAGTCCGGCAATGCCGGCAGGTCGACACCCCACGGCGCCGTGAGCTCCGAGCGGCAATAGAGCGTGCCGGTCAGTCGCAGCAGGTGCAGGGTCTCGCCGAGCGGGTCGGCGGTGGCGGGCACGGAACGCTCGGTGGCGGTCATGACGTCATTCTGCCGGACTGGACCGAAACTCCCAACAAGTTGGACGCTCGGCACATTGTTGGCGACGAAGTGGCATGGATGCTCCGGAGGAGCACCAGGATCATACCGCCCATGAACCAGCAAGACTCCCCCGTCCTCGTCCTCGGCGCCACCGGCAAGACCGGCCGCCGCGTCGTCGATCGCCTGCGTGCCCGCGGTCGCCCGGTCCGCGCCGGCTCGCGCCGGTCCACCACGCCGTTCGACTGGCAGGCCCCCGCGACATGGGCCCCGGCGCTCGCGGGCGCCGACGCCGTCTACGTGTCGTTCTTCCCCGACCTGGCGGTGCCCGAAGCGCCCACCGCCATCGAAGAACTCGTCGCGATCGCGCGCGGCGTCGGCGTGCGGCGGCTCGTGCTGCTGTCCGGTCGCGGCGAGGCGAACGCGCGCCGCTGCGAGGCGATCGTCGGCAGCAGCGGCCTGTCGCACACCATCGTGCGCGCGAGTTGGTTCGACCAGAACTTCGACGAAGGTCATCTGCTCGGCGGCGTGCTCGACGGCATCGTCGCGATGCCGGCCGACCGCGTCCGCGAGCCGTTCGTCGACTGCGACGACATCGCCGACGTCGCGGTCGCGGCGCTCTGCGACGACGGCCACGACGGCGAACTCTACGAGGTCACCGGGCCGCGACTGCTCACGTTCGCCGACGCCGTCGCCGCGATCGCGCGCGCCTCGGGCCGCGAGCTCGACTACCTACCGATCTCGCTCGACGACTTCCGGACGGCGCTGGCCGCGGACGCGGGCCCGGCGCTCGCGAACCTGCTGACCGAGCTCTGCCGCGAGGTGCTCGACGGCCGCAACGAGTCGCTCGGCGACGGCGTCGAGCGCGCGCTCGGCCGGGCCCCGCGCGACTTCGCCGACTGGGCGCGCGGCGCAGCGGCGACCGGTGTCTGGGCGCAGCGATGAACGCGATCCTCGCGTGGCTCACGCCCGCCGCAGCGCTCGCCTGCGCGCTCGGCGCGTTGTCGCCGACGCCGGCTCGGTCGGGGCGTGGCGCGACTACGTCGCGAGCTGGACGACCTGGAACCATGTGCGGACCGCAGCGGCGCTCGCGACCTCGGCATGCCTGCTGTGGCGAACCACCGAATGAGACGACCCGGACGCGCCGCGCTGCCGTAGCCTCGCGGGCATGCGCCGCCCGCTCGCCGCTGCCGTCGCGATCGCGATCGCGATCGCGACCATCGTCGCCCCCACCGCCGCACAATCGGCGCGTTCGCAGCGCCCGAACGTGCTGCTGATCCTCGCCGACGATCTCGGCTGGTCCGATCTCGGCTGCTACGGCGGCGAGCTCGAGACGCCCAACCTCGACCGGCTCGCCGCGCACGGCGCGCAGTTCACGAGCTTCTACAACTCGGCGCGCTGCTGCCCGTCGCGCGCGTCGCTGCTGACGGGGCTGCACCCGCACGAAGCCGGCATCGGTTCGTTCACCGAACGCGAGCCGCGCGCCGGCTCGAGCGCGGCCTATTCGGGTCGACTGCTGCCGCACGCCGCGGTCGTCGCCGAGCTGATGCGCGACGCGGGCTATTCGACGGCGATGGTCGGCAAGTGGCATCTCGGCCTGCCGGGGCCGATCGAACGCGGTTTCGAGCGCTACTACGGTTTCCGCGACCTGTTCGCCTATGCGACGGATCAATGGGACTCCGACGGCTACGTGCTGCTGCCCGCCGACAGCGCGGCGCCGACCCCGGCGCCGGCGGCCACCGCGTTCTACGCCACCGACGAGTTCACCGAACGTGCGCTCGGGTTCCTGGCGGCGATGCGCGACCGCCAGGGCCGGCCGTGGTTCCTCTACCTCGCGCACTCGGCGCCGCACTTCCCGATCCAGGCCCCGGCCGCGACGATCGACCGCTACGTCGAACGCTACCGGCGCGGCTGGGACGCGCTGCGTCGCGAGCGCTTCGAGCGGCTGCAGCGACTCGGGCTGGTGCCCGACGACGCCGAGCTGCCGCCGCGCGGGCTCGTGCCGGTCGACCGCGACGACATCGCGAACGGCTACCCCGGCCGCAGCAACCCCGCGTGGGACGAGCTGTCGGCGGCGCGGCGCGAAGACCTCGCGCGGCGGATGGCGACGTACGCGGCGATGGTCGAACACCTCGACCGCGGCGTCGGCCGCATCGTCGCCGACCTCGAGGCCCACGGCGAACTCGCCGACACGCTGATCCTGTTCCTCAGCGACAACGGGGCGTGCTACGAGTGGGGCCCGTTCGGCTTCGACGGCCCCTCGCGCCGCGGCGAGACGATCCTGCGCGAAGGCGCCGATCTGCGCGCGATCGGTCAACCCGGCACACACGCGAGCTACGGCTCGGCGTGGGCAAACCTCTGCAACACGCCGCTGTCGCTCTACAAACACTTCTGCCACGAAGGCGGCATCGCGAGTCCGCTGCTCGTGCACTGGCCGGCACGCCTCGGCACCGACGCACGGCGGGTCGACGACCCGGCGCACATCATGGACATCGTGCCGACGATCCTCGCAGCCGCCGGCGCCGCGTATCCGATGTCACGCGGCGAGCAACCGCTGATGCCGCCGAGCGGCGTCGCGCTGCTCGGGGCCTGCGCGGGCGAGCCACTCGCCGGACGCGCGCTCGCGTTCGAGCACCAAGGGGCGCGCGCACTCCGGCGCGGCGACTTCAAGGTCGTCTGGGGCAAACGCGAGCCGAACCCGATCCGCTGGCAGCTGTTCGATGTCGCGCACGACCGCAGCGAGCAGCACGACCTCGCGGCCGAGCAACCCGAACGCACGGCGGCACTCGTCGCCGAATGGGAGCAGTGGGCGCGACGCGTCGGCGCCGAACCGTTCGACCGCGTGCACCCCTCGCACCCGACGCCGGCGGTCGCGAACCTGCCGATCGCGATCGAATGCGACGTCGAGCCGCGCGATTGCTCCGGCGTGCTCGTCGCGCACGGCGGCAACCGACGGGGCTACGCGCTGCACCTCGCCGGCGATCGACTGGTGTTCGAAGTGCGACAGAACGGCGTGCTCACGAGCATCGCGACGGCACGACCGACGGCCACGCGCTTCACGGTCGCGGCCAGGCTCGACGAGAAGATCGTGAAGCTGCTCGTCGACGGCGAGGTCCGAGCATCCGCGCCGTCGCCGGGCCTGCTGCTCGAGCAGCCGCTCGACGGCCTCGACATCGGCTGCGACACCCGCACCGCGGCCGGCGGCTACTCGGCGCCGAACGCGTTCGCGGGCGTGATCCACGCGGTGAAGGTTGCCGCAAGCCGGTAACGGCAGGTCTCGCATCGCATGCGGCCCGTAGGGTGGCCACCATGAGAATCCTCCTCGCCATCTTTGCGGCCGCTCTCGCCGACCCATCGGCCCTCGCGCAGGCATCGTTCACGGAGTCGTTCGGCGGCACGACCGTCGATGCGCGGCTGGTGACTCGCACCCTGCCCGGCTTCCACGCCGATCTCGTCAACGGGCGCCTCGCGGTGTCGAAGGACCCCGGCGTCACCGCACCTGCCGCGGCGCGGCTGCTGGATTCGCTCGTCGCGACCGGTGATTTCAACGCGACCGTCGACCTCGATCAGCTCAACCTCGCCGGCAACGCGTCGCTCGGCATCGCGACGACCCACGAGTTCGGTTTCACCGACGTGTTCTTCATCGGCAACGGCAGCCTCTACTCGAACATCTTCGTCAGCCCGGGCTTCGGCACGCAGTGGACGAACGTCGCGGCAGCGGCAACGACGCTGCGGATCCGTCGCGCCGGCAACACGCTCTACGAGGAGTTCGACCAGGGCAGCGGCTTCGTCACCCTGCACTCCGCGACCCACCCGAACCTCGCCGGCCCGGTGCGCGTGAGTCTGTTCCTGCTCAACGAGTTCGGCAGCACCGCGGCGCAATCCGCGACCTTCGACAACTTCTCGATCCAGGCGGCTGCGTTTGCCTGCAACGGCCAGAACGTCCCGTACGGGGCCGGCACCCAGGGCACCGGCGGCATCGTGCCGCGCGTCGACAGCGCCTGCCTCTACCCTGGCCTGCCGATGTCGTTCGACGTCGCCGACGGGGTCGGCGGCGGGTTCGCCATCCTCGCGCTCGGCTTCCAGCCGACCTCGCAACCGCTGCTCGGCGGCACGCTGCTCGTGGGTGCACCGACGTTCGCATTCGTCATGCTGCTCGGCGGCGCGAGCGGGATTGCGGGCGCCGGCGACGCGACGCTGACGTTGCCGCTGCCGTTCGACTCCGGCTGGTTCGGAGCGAGCCTGTTCCTGCAGGCAGGCGTGCTCGACGCCCAGGCCGCGCAGGGCGTCGCGTTCACGGCCGGACTCGAGGCCCGATTCCCGAACTGGTAGGTGCACGAACCCGGCGCGCCAGCACGCCGAGCGCGATGCTCGAGAGGATCACGACGCTCGCGATCAGCAGACGCGTCGTCAACCGCTCACCGAGGAACAACACGCCGCCGAGCACGGCCAGGGGCGGCACCGCGAGCTGCACGAGCGCGGCGCGGGTCGCGGTCAGGCTGCGCAGCGCGGCATACCAGACGACGTAGCCGAGGCCCGAAGTGACTGCGCCGGACAGCAGTGCGAGCAACGCACCCCGCGCGGTGATCGCGGACCGCGACAGGCCGAATGCGATCGCCGCGCACGGCAGCGCGACGAGCGCGGCGCGCGAGAACGCGGCCGCGGTCGCAGCGACGGGTTCGCCGGCGTGCCTGCCGGCGAGCGAGTAGAGCCCCCAGCCGACTCCGGCCGCGACCATGAGGGCGGCGCCGAGCGGATCCGGGGCGGTGACCCCGGGCAGCACGAGGTAGACGACGCCGGCGGCAGCGCCGGCGATCGCCAACCACTCGATCGGGCGCGGACGCTCGCCGCGCAGGATGCCGAGGCCGAGCATCGTGAGCTGGACGCTGCCGAACAACAGCAGTGCGCCGGTGCCGGCGTCGAGTGCGACGTACGCGAGCGAGAACGGCAGCGCGTAGAGCAGCAGCCAGCCGGCGCGCCGCCAGACCGCAGCGCGTCCCGGCGACGACGACCCGACGCGCGCCCGCTGCCGCACCAGCAACGCGAGCACCAGCGCACCGCTGCCGAGTCGCAGCCCGGCGAACGACCACGGATCGATCGCCGGCGGCGCGAGCGCCACGCGGCAGAGCAGCGAGTTGGCGGCGAACGCGAGCAGCGCGAGGACCGTCGAGAGCGCGGACACGCCAGGATCACTTCGGGTACGGCGCCGGCTGGAACGCGACCTCGCGATCGTTCTGCTGCGCCGCGCCCGGCGTGCTGCGGCCGCGCGTGACGTAGCTCGCGAGCAGGTCGGTGAGCCGCTGCACGATCTCCGGATGGGCGGCGGCGACGTTGTCGCGTTCGCCGGGGTCCGCGTCGAGATCGTAGAGCTGCATCAGCGGCAGGTGCTGGCGGCGTGCGGCAGCGGGCTTCGGGTCGCTCCAGCCGCCCGAGCCCGGACAGAGCGCGAGCTTCCAGTGGCCCTGTCGGATCGCGAACGCACCGTTGATCGAGTGGTGCACCGTCGCCTCGCGCAGCGGCGCCTCGTCGCGCCCGAGCCACGCCGGCAACATGCTGACGCTGTCCTCGCCGGCATCGTCCGGCAGCGGCTCGCCGAGCACGTCGGCGCAGGTGCGCAGCAGATCGGTCAGACAGATCGTCTGCGTCGAACGGCTGCCGGCGGCGATGTGACCCGGCCAGCGCACGACGAACGGCACGCGGTGACCGCCCTCGAAGACGTCGGCCTTGTGGCCGCGGAACGGCCCGCTCGGGGCGTGGCCGAAGCGCGCGAGCCGGTCGAAGTCGGCACGCGGCGAGCAACCGTTGTCGGAGGTGAACACGAAGATCGTGTCGTTCGCGATGCCGGCCTCGGCGACGGCTGCGGTGAGCGCGCCGACGGTCGCGTCGACCTGCAGCACGTAGTCGCCGTACGGTCCCGTGCCGCTCCGGCCGCGGAACTCCGCCGCCGGCAGGATCGGGGTGTGCGGCGCCGGCAGCGCAAGGTAGAGGAAGAACGGTCGGCCGCTGTCGGCGCGTTCGCGCACACAGTCGACCGCGCGTCGGGTCAGCAGCGGCATCGCGTCCTCGTGCACGAAGTCGGCACCGGTGTCCCCCCGCCGCCAGAAGCCCTGGAAGTCGTCGTTGACGGTGACGCGATCGGGCGGCGCCGTGACGCGACCGTTCTCGACCCAGACGTACGGCGGCATGTCGAGCGAGGCACACAGGCAGAACCAGGCGTCGAAGCCGTTCCGATCCGGACCGCCGGTCACCGGCGCCGCGAAGTCGATCGCGCGGTCGTCGCCCGGCTGCCGGCCGAACCGCCATCCGAGGTGCCACTTGCCGAGGCAGACGGTGTGGTAGCCGCGGCCGTGCAGCAGGCGCGCGACGGTCAGCCGTTCGGGCGCGATCAGCGGCGGCGAACTGCCGTCGAGGACGCCGCGCGCGAGCCGCGTCCGCCAGGCGTAGCGACCGGTGAGCACGCCGTAGCGGGTCGGCGTGCAAACCGCCGAACCCGAGTGCGCGTCAGTGAAAACCATGCCTTCGCGCGCCAGCCGGTCGATGTTCGCGGTGCGCCACGCCGCATCGCTGTTCGAGTACGAGACGTCGCCGCAGCCGAGGTCGTCGGCGAGCACGTAGACGACGTTCGGAAAGTGGGCAGTGTCCTGGGCCGGAGCGGCCCGGAACGCCACGGCAGCGAACGCAACCGCCAACGGAGAGCGCAGCATCCGCGGCAGCCTAAACCCGCGGCGCAGCCGGGTCGCGCACGGCCCGGACCAGGTCGCGATCCGGACCGGTGGATCGGACCGGAGCGCGCCCAGGATCCGGACAGCGGACCGAACGAGGCTCGCTGCCCCGCATTGCGGCTGCCGAGGCCGAATGCACAATCGTACCGATGCGGTCGCACCGGGGGGTGCAGCGACGCCGACCTGTAACCACCTCTCGAGACGGGTATAGGAACGCCGCTCGGCACCGCCTCCGCTGGCGGCCGGCGCGCCTGCCCGATTGCGGTAGACTTCTGGGGATCACCGCCCCCACGGTCCAACACTCTCGTCCCAATACCTTGTCCAAGCTCCCGGGCCTGTCCCTGGTTCTCTCGACGTCGGCTGTGTTCGCGCAGTGCATCCCTGCACCCGGTACGCAGATCGTCATTGCCCAGGATTCTATCTCCGGTCCTCATGCGATCGGCTTCGCGTTCCCGATCTTCGGCGCGACCTACACCGACCTGCACGTCTCGGATCACGGCATCTGTTTCCTGTCGAACGCCGGCGTGCCGGGCGTGCCGCCCGCGACGCCGCTGGTCTACTCGCCGGCGGCGACGAGCATGACCGCGAACGGTCCGGTGCTATGTCCGTTCTGGTCCGACACGATTCCGGGGGCGCAAGGTGCGTTCTACGTCGACGCGCAGTCGACGCAGTGCACCGTGACGTGGGCGAACGTGCAGAGCTTCGGCTACGCCGAGCCGCTGATGACGTTCCAGATGACGCTGTTCCCGAACGGCGAGATCGAGTTCGTCTACGACCCGCAGGTCACCAACAACTCGACGTATGCCTCGCCCGGTGATCACGGCGTGATCGGGGTGTCGCCGGGCATGCCCGCGGCGCTGCCGATCGCGAGCGATCTGTCGGCGAGCCCGACGACCATCGACGCCACCGTGTTCGAGGAGTTCGCCGTCGCCGGTGGCTTCGACATGGCGGTCGACGCGCTGCGCCTGGTGCCGATGAACCCGGGCTGGGCGGTCACGCACGTGCACGAGGGCTCCGGCTGCGCCTACGTCGAGGCCTACGGCAACGGCTGCGAGGGCATGGTGCTGACGAGCAACCCGCCGGCGCTCGGCACGATCTGGGAGCTCGAGACCGATGGACTCAACGTCGTGTCGCAGATCGGCTTCACGTTCTTCGCGTTCGGCCGCGCGCCGAACCAGCCGTTCAGCTCGTTCGGCCTGAACGCGCCCGGCTGCGAGGGCCACCTGCCGCTGAACTTCATCGTCACCCGCCTCGTCGGCGTCAACACCAACGGCCACATGAGCGTGACGGTCACCATGCCGACGGTCGCGCCGTGGCTGATCGGCGAGAGCTTCACCAACCAGACGTTCGGCTTCACGAACCAGAACCTGGCGGGCATCGCGGCGTCGAACGCGCTCGAATGCACGATGGGGAACTGAGGGAAGACCATGGCCAACCACACTCGTGCACTGTTCGCCACGGGTCTGCTCGCGTCGGCGCTCGCCGCGCAGGGCACCCCGGAGATCGAACCCAACGACGCGCCGGCGACCGCGACCGCGCTCGCGATCGGAGCCCAGGCCGACGGCGCGATCGGGACCGCCGGTGACGTCGACTACTGGAAGATCACGCTGACGACGACGTCGGACGTGCGCTTCTGGATCAATCCGGGGCGCGGCACGTCGATCGACAACAGCGAGCTCGCGCTGTTGTCCGCCGACGGCACCACGCAGGTCGCGTTCAACGACGACTCGCTGACGCCCGTGAGCTGGCTGTCGACGATCGTCGCCGGCGCCGTGCCGGCCGGGACCTACTACCTGCGCGTGGCCTCGAGCCAGCAGTTCGCGCCGAACGGCACGGGCAGCTACACCCTCGATGTCGTCGCGGCCGGCCCGGGCACCTACCTCGTCACCGGCGGCGGCGCCGGCGTCGGGACCCCGGTGGCGGAGGCGACCGAGAACAACGATCCGCGCCAGCCGGCGGGCGTCGCGACGCCGTCCTTCGAGAACTCGCTGAACACCGGTTCGATCGCGACGGGGACCCCCGGCACGAGCTTCACCGATCCGGCAGCCGACTACGACTTCTTCGAGCTGCACGTGACGCGTCCCGGCCTGCTGACGGTGCAGACGCTGACGACGGCCGCCTACCCGGCGATGCGCAACTCGGTGCTCTACCTCGCGAAGGTCGGCGGAAGCCCGTTCGCGATGGACGACGACAGCGGCTTCGGACGCTTCTCGAAGCTCGAGATCTACGTCGTGCCGGACGTCTACCACGTCATCGTCAAAGGCTACGACCCGGGCAACTACGTGCTCGAGTGTCGGCTGACGCCGGCGGCCACCCCGGGCTCCGCGACCACGATCGTGCGCAGCGGTGGCTGCGGTCCCCAGCTCGGCGTGCGGCTGACCGCCGCCGGGCCGGTTGCGGCACCCGAGCTGCCGATCCTCGGCTCGACGTTCTACGTCGAGGGCACCAACATGCCGGCGAACGCGATGACGATCCACGCGATCGGCACCGAGTCGCTGCTGATCCGCTTCGATCTCGGACCGTTCGGCGCGCCGGGCTGCCTCGTCGAGGTCGACCCGATCGACCAGAGCTTCGCGACCGCGGATGCGAACGGTGTCGACCATTGGGGCCTGGTGCTGCCTTTCCGGCTCGCGTTCCTCGGACTCGACATCCAGCAGCAGATCGCCGTGATCGACATGAATGCGAACGCGCTCGGCGTCACGGTGTCCAACCGCGTGTCGTCGATCTGCGCCGTGCAGCCCTGATCGCAGCCGCGGCTGATCAGCTTTGGGGCTGCACGAGGAAGCGCAGCACCGCCGGGAAGATCGGTCGCCAGTCGTTCCAACGGTGGCCGCCGTCGTAGACCAGGTACTCGTGCTCGATGCCGCACGACTCGAGGTGCTGGTGGAACGCGCGCGTCAGCTGGAGGATGCCCGCACGATCCTCGTCGCCGACCGCGAGCATCAAGCGCTGGCCACCGAGATCGGCCTGCGTCTGCCAGCGCTGATAGAGGTCGTCCCGGCCCGCGCGCTCGACGTCGTCGGTCGGCCCCCAGATCCTCGGTACCGGCACGAACATGCGCACCCAGAACCCGCCCGAGAACCCGACCATCTGTTCGGCGGTCATCACGGGCGCGCTGATCGCCGCCACCGACTCGAACCGTTGGCCCTCGAGCAGCGCGAAGCGCAGCGCACCGTGCCCGCCCATCGAGATGCCCATGACGTGCAGATGCTCGCGCCCGATCAGCGTGTGGTAGTCGCGCTGCACCTGCGGCAGCAGGTCGAGCAGCACCCAGTCGCGATAGTCACGACTGCCGTCGGCCCAGTTCTCCCAGAAACCGAGGTCGCCGTTCGGCACGCAGATCACGACGCGCGGGGCCTCGCCGGCCGCGATCGCTGCATCGAGGCTCTGACCGATGCCCCAGCGATCGAAGCAGTCCTCCGAGTCACCGCCACCGTGCAGGAACAGCACGAGTGGCAAGCGCTCGGCCGGGGTCCAGCCGGGCGGGGTATAGACCGCATAGCGCATCGGTCGCAGCATCGCGACGCTGGCCAGCTCGCCTTGATCGAGACGCTCGGGGAACGAGCCGCAGGCCGCGAGCATCGCCGTCGAAGCGAAGAGCAGGAGGGTCCGACAGCCGGACGTCGACCAGGATCCGATCACGATTGTTCGAGCCTCAGCGCAATCCCAGGAAGTCACCCGCCTCGGCGAGCAGCACGGCCGCCGCGGCGCGGTGGCCAGCGGGGCTCCAGTGCTCGTCGCACGGTAGGAACAACTCCGCGAGTTCGTCCGTATGGCGCCGCCGGAGCAGAGGCAAGAGCGGAACGAAACGAACGTTGGCGATCGTGTCGGCCCAGGCCGTGAGATCGTCGTCGAGCGGGCTGCGCCCGGTCGCGGCGTGGACCGCGAAATCCACCAACCGCGGAATCGTGAACAGCACGACCGGCCGCGGCGAGGCCGCGCGCGCGAGCTGCTCGTAGGAGTGTCGCAGGCGCTGGAACTCGGCGCGGGAGTAGCGCACGAAACGGCTGCGCGAAGCCTCGACATCGGCCGCCACCCGGCAATGCGTGCGCCACTGCTTGAACGCGGCGTAACCGAACTCGAACGCGTTCTTGGCGTAGCTGTAGTCCCCGAGCCGCTCCCAGAAGCAGAGTGTCGGCGTGCCGGTGTCGGCCCGGTACCACGACTGCGCGACGTCGGGCAGCGAATAGCGCAGCTCGTAGTCGGGGAACTCGCCGGCCCAGTAGGCCTGGTATCGACCCGGAATCGGGACGTCGTCGTCGAAGTCGTTCTCAGGCAGGATGCCGGCGATGACCGCGTCGTGGCGGAAGCGGCACGCGAGTCCGGTGTACAGCGCGTAGGCGTGGGTCGAACCGACACAGCCGCTGGTGCCGAAGTTGAGATGCGGCACGCCGGTCGCGTGCTCGAGCACGTTCGACATCCGCGCCTCGAGCTCGACGCCGTAACCCTCGACGAACGAGTCACCGAGCACGACGACACGCGGCAGCTCGCTGTCGAGCCGACGTTCGACGTCGCGCGCACCGAACGAGTTGCTGGTGTAGACGACATCGAAGCAGGACTTGCGATGCTCGAAGCGGACGTTCGGCGGATGCCAGACGCCGAACGCCGGACTCAGGTCGCCCCAGAACTGGGCGATGCCGGCGCGCGCACCGTAGGTCGGAACGCTGGCCGACAGGAAACCGGTCGAGATCAGCGCCCACGAGCCGAGCTCGATCAGCGCCAGCGCGAGCACGAGGCCGAGCAGCAACGCCAGCGCGCGTCGCCGACGTCCGCGCCGCTTCGGCCGAGATCCCTGCCGCATCGCGGCATGATGCCGTGCGGGCCGTGTCGAGGCCAACGCCATCGCGAATCGTCGTGCCGCCGGAGCGCGTCCTCGCGATGATGCGCCGATGCGCACATCCGGCCTCGCTCTCGCCGCTCTCGCCGTCGCCGCGACGTTCGCACCCGGACCTGCCCAGGCGGCGACGTCACCGGCGACGAGGACCTGGCGCTGCCGCCACGTGCTCGCCGCCGACGGCAGCGGCTGGCTCGAGAACGTGGTCGTCACCACCGCCGCCGGCAAGATCACCGCGGTCCGGAGCGATGACTCGACGACCGCCGCCGACCTCGACTTCGGCGAGGCGTGGATGGTGCCCGGCCTGATCGATCTGCACACGCATCTGCTGCTGCGACCGTACGACGAGCGCAGCTGGGACGACCAGGTGCTGCACGACTCGGTCGCGCTGCGCTCGATGCGCGCGCTGCACTACGCCGAGGCGACGCTGCTCGCCGGCTGGGTGGCGGTGCGCGACCTCGGAACCGAAGGCGCCGACTTCGCCGATGTCGCGTTGCAGCAGGCGTTCGCCGAGGGCGTCGGACGCGGCCCGCTGCTCTACGCCGCGACCCGCGCGATCGTACAGTGCGGACGCTATGGGCCCGCACCCGACGACCCGAAGGTCCGGAAGGGCGCGCAGCCGGTGTCGGGTATCGACGAGATCCGGACCGCGGTCGCCGAACAGATCGACGGCGGCGCGCAGTGGATCAAGGTCTACGCCGACTACCGCTACGGCGAGGGCGGCGGCGTCTCGCCGACTTTCTCGCTCGCCGAGCTCGAGGCGCTCTGTGCCGCTGCGGCGGCGCGAGGTCGCCCGGTCGCCGCCCACGCGACCACCGAGGAAGGCATCCGGCGCGCCGTGCTCGCGGGGGTGCGCACGATCGAGCACGGCGCCGGCGCGTCGGAGACGACGCTGGCTCTGATGCGCGACCGCGGCGTCGTGCTGGTGCCGTGTCTCGCTGCGAACGAGGCGATCGTGCGTTATGCCGGCCATCAGGGCCCGGTGG
>JAGQRB010000235.1 GCA_020425925.1 Planctomycetota bacterium | reverse complement strand
TGACCGCGAACGAGAGCTCGAGCTGACGGTCGCCGGCGTCGATCAGCCCCGCCCACGGCGACAGGTCGACGTCGTGCCGCAGCGCCATCGTCTGACCGGCGGGATACGGCGACGCCGTGAGCCCGATCGCCTGCCAGGTCGCGCTGAGGAAACGCATGCCGGCGTACGGCGCCGGCGGATCGCCGGCGGTGACGAAACCAGGCGTCACGTACATCGTGCCCTGGGTCGCGACCCAGCCGTTCGGCAGGCCGCCGAGCGCGCCGTTCTCGAAGCCCGCGTCGCCGATCGGCACCGGTTGCTGCGCGCCGGCAGCGGTTGCGACCGCGAGGGCGAAGATGCCGGTGCGCGGGCCGGCGACGGCAGACGAGCGAGACATGCGCGGAACGATACTCGAAGGCTCGATGATTGCCTGTGGCGCCGCGGCCCGGTCGGACGATGACCGCGACATGAAACCGACCTTCGGCTCCGAACTCGCCGGCTACGTGCTGCGCGGACTGGCGTGGGCCATCGCGTTGTTCATCGGCCTCGCGCTCGCGGGCCTCTCGTTCGACGCCTAGCCGAGGGCACGGCGACGGCAGCTCAGCGCCGCTGCAGCAGGAGCCACGTCCCGGTCTTGCCGGAGACCACGAGATCGAGCGCGCCGTCACCGTCGAGATCGCCGCTGCGGATCTGCAGCCCGGTGCCGACGCCGTCGCCGGCCGCGATGGTGTGGCGCACGAACCTCGCCGCTGCCGGGTCGTATCGGAAGTAGTAGAGACAGGTCGGGTCGTCGGCGCCGGGGTCCTTGCCCTCGTGTGCCCGCACGCGCTTGCCGGTGACGATGCCGGGGCGGCCGTCGCCGAGCAGGTCGACGAGCAGCAGCGCGTGCGCCTGGCTGAACGACGCGTCGATCGGCTGTCGGGCGAGCTGCAGCTCGCCATCCCGCATCGTCGGCAGCAGACGATCGAGACCGTAGCCGTGCGCCCGACCGACGACGAGCTCGTCGCGACCATCGCCGTCGAAGTCGTAGGCCACCATCGGACACGAGGCGCGGCCGAGGTCGTCGAAGCGATGCTGCCGCCACGGCGCCGCGAACGGATCGCCGACCGGACGCTCGTACCAGCAGGTCTTGACCACGAGATCCTCGTCGCCGTCGCCGTCGAGATCACACCAGCCGATGCCGTGGCCGTGGCCGCGGCTACCGAGCACGAACGGTTCGAGGCGCGGCGCGGCACCTTCCTCGCGGCGCAGCCGGAAGACCACGACCGCGGCATGATCGTTCCAGCAGTTGACCAGGAACTCGGGCACGCCATCGCCGTCGAGATCGCAGACCGTGGTGATCTCGTTCGCCACCCCGATCTTGCCGAGGTCGGCGCCGACCCAGCGCAGCCCGCGCTGCAGCGCCGTGCCGCCCGGATTGCGGAACCAGCGCAGCTCCTCGCGGAAGAACGTACCGCTGACGACGTCGAGCCAGCCGTCGCCGTCGACGTCGACGAGGTGCTCGCCGTTGTTCGCGAGGTAGGCGCCACCGTCGATCTCGGCGACCTCGCGCAGCGGTCGCGCCTCGCAGTCGGGACCACGGAACCACAGCGGCCCGGCCGTGATGTCGAGGCGACCGTCGCGATCGACGTCGCCGATCGCACAACCCTCGTTCGGCGACACCGCGAGCAACCGCCGCGTGAACCGCAGCGGCTCGGCCGATGCCGCGGGCTCGCCCCGGACCGTCGGGTCGGTGTGGCCGGGGTCCTGCGGCGCAGTGACCGACAACAGCAGCATCAGCATCGACATGACGCGGTCATACGCCATCGCGGTCCGGGTCGCGCGGCTCACGCTCCACGCCGGCGGGAATCCGGCCGCGAACGTCGGCCCACCGACGACGGCCGTGGCGTCGGCGACGCAGCGGTCGCGGCCTCGCGCCACGGACCGCATCGTTGCCGTATGGTACGCACGTTGCCACGGGCACGGCCCGACCGTCTCTCCCTCGAGGCCTCCAACATGCCACGTCCGACCGCCGCCCTGCTCGGGACCCTGTTCCTGACTCCCCCGCTCCTGACGCAGACACCGACGGTGCTGCTCGACATCGACAAGCGCGAGACCGCCGAGTTCCACTCCGATCCGGGCGGCTATGTCCGTCTCGGCGGGCTCGTGCTGTTCGCCGCGACCGAACCCGGCAGCGGCTCCGAGCTTTGGCGCCTGGATCTCGCGAGCGGCGCCGTCGCGCAGGTCGCCGACATCGCGCCGGGTCTGGCGTCGAGTTTCCCGGGCTACCTCACGGTGCTCGGCGGCCACGTCTACTTCGCCGCCGACGACGGCGTTCACGGCCGCGAGCTCTGGCGCAGCGACGGGACCACCGCCGGCACCACGCTGGTGCGCGACATCGAGGCCGGCGCCAGCACGTCGTCGCTGCGCGAGTTCGTCCGGCTCGGCAACGAACTGTTCTTCTCGGCCGCCGGCGGTTCCGGCTTCGAACTCTGGAAGACCGACGGCACGACCGCCGGGACAGTGCAGGTCATCGATCTCGAACCTGGCGTGACGGGTTCGTTCCCGAGCGCGTTCACCGTCTTCGGTGGCGAGCTCTGGTTCGCCGCGACGACCAGCGCGACCGGCAACGAGGCCTGGCGCTCGGACGGCACCGCGGCCGGTACGGTGCTCGTCGCCGATCTCGCCGCCGGCAGCGCCGGCAGCTTCCCACGCCACTTCGTTCCGCACGGCGGGGCGATGCTGTTCGGCGCCGGCACCGCGCTCTGGCGCAGCGACGGCACGCCGACCGGCACCACGGCGATCGAGTCGCAGAACCCGTCGGCGATGGTCAGCGACGGCACCCGGGTCTTCTACACCGTGAGCACGTCGCTGTTCGTGTCCGACGGCACCGCCGGCAACGCGCAGCTGGTCACGACGCTGGGCGGCGCGCCATTCGCGACGGTGAGCGATCTGACGCCGCTCGGCGCAGGCATCGTGTTCCGCTACTCGTCGACGTTCCCCAACACGACGTTCGCGCTGTGGTCGTCCGATGGCACCGGCGCCGGAACCGTGCAGATCCACGCCGGGCTCGCGCCGGTCGCGGCCGCGGCGCGACTCGGCAGCGATCTCATGTTCACCGCCAGCGGCGGCAACGGCGGCGAGCTGTGGCGCACCGACGGCACCCCGGCGGGCACCAGCGAAGTCGCGGACATCGCGCCCGGCAGCGCCAGCTCGCTGCCGCTCGGGCTCGTCGAGATCGAGGGCGCCGGTTTCGTGATGTTCTCCGCCGACGACGGCGATCACGGCCGCGAGCCGTGGCGCAGCGACGGCACCACCGCCGGCACCGTGCTGGTCGCCAACGTCGCCAACGCCTCGGGCATGACGCAGTCGAGCAACGCTGCCGACTTCGTCGACGCCGCCGGCATCACGTACTTCTCGGCGTCGGAAGACGGCACCGGCGCGACGCTGTGGCGCACCGACGGCACCCCGGCCGGAACGTTCGCCGTCGTGCCTCCCGGCCCCGATCGTCCGCTCGGCATCCAGAAGCTCACGGCGTTCGGCACCAAGGTCGTGTTCGTCGCACGGCATCCGACGCTCGGCAACGAGCCGTGGGTCAGCGACGGCACCACCGCCGGCACGCACGTGCTGCGCGACAGCAATCCGCTGGGCGACAGCAACCCGGGCTACTTCACGCTCGCCGGCGACTACCTCTACTACGACGCGTTCGGCAACTTCGGACGCGTGCTGTGGCGCAGCGACGGCACCACGGCAGGCACCGTCCGCCTGCTCGACGGCGCGTTCAACAACATCGGTTCGCGCGGCGCGCTCGGCCGCGGCATCGTCTTCTCGCGCTACCTCGTCGGGTTCGGCTGGGAGCCGTGGTACAGCGACGGCACCTTCGCCGGCACGATCCAGCTGGCCGAGATCGCACCGGGAGCCGCAACCGCGGATCCTGAGAACATGGTCGAGCTCGGCGGCAGGTGCTACTTCACCGCGCTGAACCACACGGTGTTCTACGTCACCGACGGCACGCCGGCCGGAACAGAGCCGTTCCTCGATCTGATGCCCGGCACGGACGATTACTACGACGACCTGCGCGTCGTCGGCGACACGCTCTACTTCTCGGCGCGTTCGCCGATCGACGGTCTCGAGCTCTGGAAGTCGGACGGCACGGTCCAAGGCTCACAGCTCGTGCTCGACGCCTCGCCCGGCACCGCCGGGACCCTGATCATCCCCGCCGGCACCCTCGGCAACCTGCTGCTCTACACCGCCGCGACCTCGGGGTCACCGATCCGCCAGCTCTGGCGCTCCGACGGCACGGCCGCCGGCACGTTCCCGAT